>NZ_CM001775.1:903629-1246281 GCF_000332235.1 Geminocystis herdmanii PCC 6308
TTTCCCCATTAAACAATCAACAAACTATAATTAAACAGCTAAAAATTCTTGAATAACTCTTTGGCTTAATTGACTGGTTAAACCAGAGGCAACAATACCGCCTTTTTGCATAGCATAATATCGATCAGCCTGACGGACAAAATGCAAATGTTGTTCGACTAAAAGAACAGAAATACCAGTTTCTTTAATAATCTTTTTTACTGCTGATTCAATCTCTAAAATAATCGAAGGTTGAATGCCCTCTGTTGGCTCATCTAAAAGCAATAATTTAGGTTTTCCCATTAATGCTCTTGCTATGGCTAATTGTTGTTGTTGCCCACCACTTAAATCGCCTCCCATGCGGTTTAACATAGTTTTTAAAACAGGGAATAACTCAAAAATTTCCGTAGGAATTTCTTTTTTTACCTTAACATTTTTGGGGATAGCTTCTAAACCTAAAATCAAGTTTTCTTTCACGGTTAAACGAGGAATAACATCCCTACCTTGAGGCACATAACCGATACCTAATTTAGCACGTTGATCTGTGGTAACTTTATCAATAACTCTATCCTTAAAATTAATCTCACCTGTGCGTGATTTTAACAACCCCATAATGGTTTTTAACAAGGTAGTTTTACCTACCCCATTTCGCCCAATTAAACATACCATTTCACCACTATTGATACTTAAATCCACATCTCTTAAAATGTGACTTTCACCATAATAAACATTCAAACTAGATAGATTTAACATAATAATAAAACTAAAGCTAAAATTGAGTAATAACAAATAAAAGTTTGTAAAATTTTCTTCTTTTCCTTATGCAATTAATTAATTGACACATCAAAAACTTTGCGCCTTTGCGTCTTTGCGTGAGAAAAAAAAGAATTGAATTATCACAAGACAATACGATCGACTACTTCTTGAGGTAAATTAAGCAATTCTAATAACTCTTGATAAACTTGATTTTCTAACTCATTAATACCATGATTACTAATAATTTGATAACTTAATTGTAAAACTTTTTCCTTTTCTTCCTGAGTTTCTAATAAAGGAATTAAATCAATTAAAGGGATGTTTTCAGCTAAAAAGTTAACTAATTCCTCTTTTAACTGCAACTCGTCTTCTTCAGAAGTAGCAAATTGTTTACTTAAATTAGTGATAATTATATCTTGTTCTTCGGGAGTTAAATTAAAATCTGCCCATGCCATAGTTGCGGCGATACGCACTATGACAATTTCATCTCTTTCTAAGGAGGTTTCCTGCCCTAAATATACTTCAATTACACGAGGATCATTTTGAATTTCATTCATTGTACCCTCACATAATACAGTGCCTTGATGTAAAACAGTAACTTGTTTCGCTATCTGTCGCACAAACTCCATATCATGCTCAATGACAATGATAGAATGATTTTCGGCTAAAGCTAACAGCAGATTACCGACATTTTCTGTTTCTTCATCGGTTAAACCAGCTACAGGCTCATCTACTAATAATAAATCAGGAGACTGCGCTACTAACATTCCAATTTCTAATCGTTGTTTTTCCCCGTGAGACAACAAGGCAGCTTGTAATTCTGCTTTGGCGGTTAAACCGATGGTTTCGAGTAAACTGGCAACGTTACGTTTATCTTGTTCGGTGGGTTTATTAAACAGGGTTGAAAAAACATTTTTTGTCTTATTTGCTACTAAGTCTAAATTCTCTTTTACTGTTAGGTTTAAATAGACTCTTGGGGTTTGAAATTTGCGCCCAATACCCATTCTTGCTATTTGATGTTCGCTAATTTTTCGGAGGTTTTTACCTTTAAAAAATACGTTGCCTTCTGTGGGTTGAACTTTACCAGTAATAACATCTAAAAAAGTTGTTTTTCCTGCTCCATTAGGTCCAATAATTACTCTTAATTCACCTTTATTCATTTTGAATTTGAGATGATTTAAGGCTTTAAAACCGTCAAAACTTACGGTTAAATCGTCAATTTCTAATATAGTATCACTCATTATTTATATATTAATAATTGGGCTTTTTTGTTTATAGCCTAAATAATATAATTTATTAAACGAATCATTTTCGGTAGTGATTGTTACAAAATAATGAAGGGTTAAAATCCTGTAAGCGGGTAAATTTTAAAGTCTGAATTTAACCTAACTCAAAACCTTAATTACCAAGAAATCTAGCTATTTTTTATGATTAGAAAATTGACTCACTTTAGTAGAGTTGTGCTATCAGCAATGAAATTTATTTCTTTGCGGGATAAAGGTTTCTAATCATAAATTATTAAAAAAGTTTGTAGTGATGGCTTTAGCCATTAATTATTAATATTTAAACGAACTTTATATTATATCTAAAACTCCTCTTTTAATTCTCTAGCCATTAGATTTTTTACGGCAATTTGAGGGGTAATTTTTTCTTCTAATAATAAATATATTTGGTAGGTTATGGGGACAGAAATATTTTGATTGTGGGCTAATTTTACTAAAACTTTGGTGGTATTTATTCCCTCTGCTGTACCTTCTAAGATAGTTAAAATTTCGGGGATAGTTTTGCCTTTTGCTAAAGCGAAACCCACTTGATAATTACGAGATAATGGGCTATCGCAGGTAGCTAATAAGTCTCCTAATCCTGATAACCCAAAAAATGTGTCTATGCGTGCGCCTAGTTTCACTCCTACTCTGATCATCTCAGGTAATGCCCTTGTTAGTAAGGCGGCTTTGGCATTTGTACCTAATTCTAAACCATCACATACCCCAGATGCGATCGCCATGACGTTTTTTAGTGTACCTCCTAATTCTGTACCAATGGGATCATCATTGATATATACTCGAAAAATATCGGATGCGAAAACACTCTGCACTAATTCCGCCGATGGGTGATGATTACTTGATACTACGGTGGCGGCGGGTAAACCTCGTTGAATTTCTTTTGCTAAATTAGGTCCTGATAATACTACGATGGGGTTATGGGGAAAAGCGGTTTGCCAAATTTGAGAGGGGGTATGGGTGGTTTCTAAATCCAATCCTTTAGTAGCAGTAACGATAATTGTATCAGGTTTAAGATTAGTCTCCCCTAACTGTTGAATAACTTCCCTAACTCCTTTCATTGATACTGCGGAGATGATTATATCGGCATCCTGCGTTATAGTTGTTAAAGATTCTTGTTGATGACGACTCCATAACTGATATTTTTGGTTCGATCGAGTGAGTAAGTAACCAAGAGTATTACCCCATGCTCCTCCACCGATAATAGTGATTTTTGTCATAAATAATACTATAGGCTTCTTGCAGAAATCGAGTAATGAGTAATGAGTAATGAGTTAAGAAATTTCACCCTAAAATAGATTTTACTTTTTATTTTGCAAGAGGTCTTATATACTCAACAAATTTTAATCTAAATAATCCTCATCAACAAATTGTATATCAAAGTAGGAGATTTTCATTTTCAAAATTTGATTTAATCCGACACTATAATTGACAGAAAATCTAGATTTTTTTCTGATTAGAAAATAAATTATTAGAAAAAATCTCCCTAACCCTTCAATACCTTAAAACTTTAACATTTTAACCTAAAGATTTGATAAGAAAATGAACATTGATAGAAGGAAGTTAAATTAGTTGTATAAAAATAAATCTTATGTAACAATGAGAAAAAATATCTAAATTATGATCAAAAATATGTTATTACTCACAGTTTCTGAAAAGGTAAATAATGGTATTGAGACGAGCAAAATTTTTTTCAAAAATGTCGAAAATAAAGCCATTAATCTCTCTGATAATATTACTAATTCCACCGTAGATACTTTAAATAATGCTCAGACAACTACTCAAAATATTATTCAAGATGGTGTTTCTAAAGCCAATAATATGACTACTATTGCTTATAATAACCTCCAATCTGCCCTAGAATCATTATGGAATAATTGGGTAACAAATCACCCCACTATAGCTTTTTTTGTTTCTCATCCTTTTATTTCGATCGTACTAATAATTATCTTTATTTTGACAATTTGGGGCATAATTCAGATGATTCCCTCATTATTTGTTAACTTTTGGTTGATGCTTTTTAAGTCTCCTTTTATTCTAGGTAAATCTTTATTAAATACTAATTCTCAAGAAGTTATTTCGGAAAATTTTAGCCCTAAACAAGAGAAATTATTGAAACAAATATTAGAGAAATTAGAATCGATCGAAACTAAACAAAGTCAACTTGAATTACGGCTCGATCGACTTAACAAAAATTAAAAGGGTGCGTTACTCATTCTCCATTCTCCATTCTCCATTCTCCATTCTCCATTCTCCATTCTCCATTCTCCATTCTCCATTCTCCATTCTTCATTTTTTAAGCAATACTACCTCGTTTTCGAGCTTCTTTATAGGATGTGCCAACATTTCTTAATCCAGCTTTAATCATTTGTTCTTCTAATAATGCAAAGAAACGACTTCGATCGATCCCTTTAACTACAGCTAAGTTATGGGCTTCCGCTAAGGCAACGGGATAACCAAAACCCTTATCAACTTGGGTAAGGGTAAGACTTAAAGCCTGATTTAACAAGGTGGAATTTTCCGCTACCCACTCAGGAAATTCTACTCTTGCAACTTCAGTTCCCACATGGAGATAACAAAAATGAGTTCGTTGTTTTTCCCAATATATATCTAAAATACGGGAATTACTGCGAAAAATAGCACTTCTTTGACGGGGTTTTAAAATACTTCCCCATAAAGTAGCATCCCGCAAAGGCTCAACTTTTTGACAGGGAGTTTTATCAATCACATCACTACAGTTAACGACACAATTTGGAGTATCATAAGGACAAGTCAGAAAACGTAAAAAGTTGATAGCATCCATACTGCGAGAAGCGCTGACATAACCCACAATGGGAATATTCGTTGCCCGTAATTGTTCCCAAGACTGTAGAATAGGGTTTAAAACTTGCTCTCGTGCTTCTATGGGTAAAGTATCCAAAAACCAGTATATTAGAGAACCATCAGTCATGGCTAAATTTGGGATATTAAAATGCGCCCCTGGGGGATTAACCCATGTACAAGCCATTTCTGCTAATACTTCCGCTTCCGCAACAGTGCGTTTATAACTCATCCATTCTTCCGTGCGAATACCCCATTTTCTGGAGGCGTATAAGTCTTCGTTTTTATAGTAAATTTCGGGAAGGGTATCGAGAAGGGGATGAAAATTTTGTCCATAGTGCAACATGATTCGCCCGATATTAATTAGATAACAGTAGGCAATTTCATGATGAGAAGGGGCAATTTGTGAGCCATCGGCAGAAAATACACTATGACTTACGGGAGCAGATTCGATGTCAATACAAGTAGTAATCGGCTCAAGGGGAGTGGCTGGAGTAAAAATGAGTCGATCGAGCCATTCTTCTTGAGTTTTAATGAGGGTATCCAGATTTTTTTCGGTGTCAATGAGTAAAGATTGAGCTAATTTTAATCTTTCGACACTAGCTAAAGCCTCTTTTTGCATTTGTTGCCCCATATTAGGCATTTGTCGGGCTAATTTTGCTAAATCAAGCATAATGAAGAATTAATCAAGAAGTATTCTCAGAATTAAGGAATATTTTAAGAATATTATAATACTTTTGTTCTTAATCAAATAACTTTGAGCAAAATAAAAGTTAGGAGATTTATAATAGTTGATAACGATCGTTTGTTATATTCAATAGATCAGTAAAATAATCCAAATCTTTTTTAATGTCAAAAGCGTTATCATCTTTCTTTTCATTATTGCAACGCCAACAAATTACTTCTAAATTATTAAAGTCAAATAATAATTCAGGAAAACGAGCTTTATTTAATTTATGATCTAAAGTGACATAGTTAATATGATAATAGATATTTCCTGCTTGATTAATTGTTTTAATTAATTTTCCTTGACTATTTTTATATTGATATTCATAACCTTTTTTAATGGCTATTTCTTTACTATTTGTCGAATAATTATTTCCTTGAACCATTTTTTTACCACAGTAAGGACAAGGTTTATTAACAAATAAACTACGATATTTATGAGGACTAATCCAGCCATAATCAGGATGTTTAATTAAAGGATTATGTCTATTTTCTTGCCAAATTTGATTAATTTCTTGGGCATTGTATAAACTATCTAACATTAACTTTTTTAGTTTTTTTTCAGTCATAATAAAATTTTATAAAAGTTCATATTTTGCTAGAGTTTCTTCAGCTAATTTATTTAATCTATCGGTATTTTTAGTTAAATATTCGACGGTATTTTTAGCAGTTTCCTTAATATTATCTGTATCGATAATTGCTAGATCGATCGCACCTATTAAATCACCTTTTGCTAATTTATAATCAAAAATATTAATAATATTAGGGGCAAATTTTTGTAAAATTAACCATGATTTTTGAACACTATCCCAACCAAGATTACGATAACCTTCTTTCTTAACTTCTTTTTGTTGAATTTTAGTTAACTTATCAAAAAAATCAGTATTTCTTTTTTGCCATTGACGATAATTTAGATTTTCAATTACTTTCATTATTTTTCCCAATATTTTCTGATTTCATTCCAAGTATTCATCCCATAATTATTAGTTATATAAAGTTGAATAGAATCTAATTGTTTGCGTAATTTATCATTTTTTATTTCAAAATCTTTAATGATTTCTTCTGCTTTTTCAGTTGTTTGAATAAGTCCATTTTGTTGTTCTTTAATAACTTCTTTTAAATCGGTAATTGCTCCATTATAATCTTCTTTATGAACCAAATTATTCTCCAACAAATGGTTTTTTCTTTCCTCTCCTTTCTTCGATAAAGTCTCAAATAACCACTTTCCTATCTTAATTACTTCGGAATTATCTGGATTTAAAAATTGTTTTAACTTAGCGTTAGCTTCTGCAGTTTTTTGTGCTTGACAATAACGGTTATAATCATTGGATGATTTAACTAATTTGAGAATGTCTAAATGTTCAGATAACTTCAGTAAATCTTCATCGGTAATTTTTTTTTCGATGGCATATTTAGCAATTCCCGATGCTTTCGCTACTCTTGCAATTAATTTCACTCTTTCTTGCTTAATCATTTTTTCTCTGATTTGTAATGCTACCAGTTAGTGTTTTCATAATAACACGAAACATTCATTCTTACAAACAAAAAAAATCTGAAGAAGTGATAAACTAAGACGTATCTAAGTTATCTGAGTTAGACAGATGAAAAACCTTTATTTTTAAGTATTTCTCCTGTCTCCTAACTCCTAACTCCTAACTCCTAATTAAGCATTAACTAAAACTTTTGTACTAGATTTACCTTTACTGGTTTTCTCTCTCAATGCCACTAATAAAGAATCAACATTGGCTTTAGCATCACCGAAAAGCATTCGAGTATTTTCTTTATAGAATAAGGGGTTATCTACTCCTGCGTAACCTGTGGCTAAACTACGTTTCATTACCACACAAGTTTCTGCTTTCCATACTTCTAATACGGGCATTCCTGCTATGGCACTATTGGGGTCTTCTAATGCGCTAGGATTAACAGTATCATTCGCACCGATAACCAACACTAAATCGGTTTCGGGGAAGTCTTCATTAATTTCATCCATCTCCAAAACGATGTCATAAGGTACATTTGCTTCTGCTAACAATACATTCATGTGACCGGGTAAACGCCCTGCTACGGGATGAATGCCAAAACGCACATTAACTTTACGACTTTTAAGAATTTTAGTAATTTCCGATACTCCATGTTGAGCTTGAGCTACCGCCATACCATAACCGGGGGTAATAATAACGCTTTTAGCATTAACTAACATTTCCGCAACTTCTTCAATATTGGAGGCAACGGCTTCTCCCGTTTGTTGGGTGGTAGCGGAGGTTGTTTTTGTGCTTCCTTCCCCAAAACCGCCTAAAATAACGCTAATGAACGATCGATTCATGGCTTTACACATGATATAACTTAGAATCGCACCACTACTACCCACTAACGCACCAGTAATAATTAACAAGTCATTGCTTAACATAAAACCAGCAGCCGCAGCAGCCCAACCAGAGTAGCTATTTAACATGGAAATAACTACAGGCATATCAGCGCCACCAATGGCAGCCACAAGGTGAATCCCCAATAAACAAGCGATACCTGTCATGATTAACAAGGGTTGTAAACCAGATTCAGTGTGAAGGAAGGCATAACCGAAATAAATAGTTGCGCCTAACATCCCCAAGTTAAGGAAATGACGAGCAGGTAACATGAGGGATTTTGAACTAATGATAGCGCGTAGTTTACCAAAAGCCACTATCGAACCAGTGAAAGTAACAGCGCCAATGAAGACACCAATATAAATTTCGATTTGATGGATAAATTCCTCCGCACCAATTAAACCAGATTCTGGTTGTAAATAGTTGCCCACTCCCACCAAAACGGCGGCTAAACCAACAAAACTATGTAAGATTGCCACTAACTCAGGCATCGATGTCATGGCTACCCTACTAGCTAAAATTGCGCCCACTATCACGGCGGGAATAATAGCAGTAATCAGGGTTGTGTAATTTGTAACATCAGCACTAAAAGCTGTAGCTAAAAATGCGATCGCCATTCCAGCGATACCATAAATGTTGCCTTTTCCAGCGGTTTCCTGATTAGATAAACCCGCTAAACTGAGGATAAATAAGGCACTGGCGGCAATATAAGCCACCGTAATTAAATTGTTGCTCATAAATATTTAATTCGTACTTTGAGTAATTGACAATAGAGAATAAATAATGCTCTACTATTAGGTTATGCAATTTATGAGTGTTTAATTGTTAAGAATCTTTTAAAATATATTTATTAGTGATTTTTTAGTTATTACAAAATATAAATTGGTATGAAATAGAGATACTTAAACATAATTTAATCATTAAAAAATGAAATTATTAATATTAACAAAACAAGAAATAAAAGCTTTTCTGTGGATATTAGGAATATCTCTTTTTAGTTTAATCAGCTTATTTCAAGCTAACACATTATATTTAGATGATTATTGGCGATTAGTCGATGGTAATATGGGATGGGATTTTAATGCTCGTCCTTTAGCGACTATAATCATTACACTTTTACAATTAGGTAAACCTTTTACGGATATTTCTCCTCTTCCTCAAGTATTAGGTATAGCTTTTTTTTCGATAGGAATTATTTATTTAGCCAGAATATTTGAGATAAGAAACCAAGTTTTATTAGTTTTAATTGGTGTTATCACTATTCTTAATCCTTATAATCTTTCTATGTATGCTTTTGTGCTGGATTCTTTAACTATGAATTTAGCGATTTTATCTGGAATACTTAGTTTATATTTAGCAATTTATACCAGAGAAAATCTTAAAATTACTTATCATTTAGTAATAGGTTATTCTTTAAGTATTTTATTATTAATAGTCGTCTTATGTTTTTATCAAACTAGCTTATCTTTTTATTTTGTAGGGTTTATTTTCTATTTATTAACTAAATTATGTCAAACAAAAGATTATCAAAAATCCATTATTAATTGTTTGATATTTGGGAATATTTTGTTATCGTCAATGATTTTATATATACCAATAAAAAATCAGTATAAACTAGATGAATATACCTTAAAAAGTTCTCAATTACCCACATTTAATAACTTACCTCAAACAATAATTAATAATATACTTAGCTCTTGGAATTTAACCAAATTTCATTTGGGAACAAGCACAATAATATGGTTACTATATTTATTAGGATTTTTTGTCATTTTTACGATTATTTTTAAATGTTTATTCGACAAAACAAAAGATACACTATTAAAGAATAAATTAATCAGTTTTGCATTAGCTATTTTCTACTATTTGATTATAATAACATCGTTTATTTTTCCTAGTTATATTCTTCTTAATCCACCTTTGCATACTAGAATTTTTTTAGGATTTACAGCTATTGTCTGTTTTTCTTGTTTCTTTTTAGTACAATTATTATCTAATTTTAATATTAAGTATTTTAATCTTTTGCTAATATTTTATTTCTCTTTAATAGCTTTGTCATTTATCAATATAAGTTTAACTTTTGGAAATGTTACTCATCAACAAAATCTGTATGAAGAAAGAATAGGAATGTCAATTTTAAGAGATATAGAAAATTTAAGTAATGACTATTCACTACCTTTAGATAAAGCCAAAATTTCATTTGTTAATTCTGAAAAAGTTTTCACATTAAAACCAAATAATTTAGTACAAAAATCTTTAGAAAAATATCCTATTATTCAACCTCTTGCTTATCAATACTTATCATCTGATAATTTTGGTATAACTAAACTAAAAACTTTTGGAATAGAAATTGAATCTTTACCGAAAGAAGATTTTTATTCAGATGATAAAGATTATTATCAACCTCTTAAACCACCGGTTTTAAAACGTCAGTTATATAATATTTATTTAGAAAATAACAATGTGTTTGTGATTACCTTCAATGAATAAAAATCTTAAATATTAATTCCTAAGGTAATTTTAATGACCATGGGTAGGGCAAGGTAACGGTTTTATGGTACGATCGAGCCAACCTTGAGCTTGATTAATTCTTTCTAATGCTTCTTCTGGTTCATCATTGAGTAAATAGACTAAACTAGCCGTTAATTGTTGTAATGCTTGAGCCTTGCGATTATTTTTCAGTCTATGCCAATCATAGGAGCTAATGGTCATTTTTTCTGCCAATAATTGTGCTAATTCCAAATTACTCATGTCTGTCGTTACAGATTTTGATTCTACATTTAAACTCATGTTGCTATAATTCTCCTTAACTATCTGTATTTATTGTAGAATGTCTGACCAAGAAACTAACTCCGATACCCCAGAATTTGATATTACCGAAGCCATTGCTAATATCGAGGCTTCCCTAGAAAAAGTCAAAGCCCGTCATCAACAAATTATACTCGATCGAGCGAAAAAAGAGGAACTCTTAGAAAGAAAAAAAGAAATTAAAAAATTAGCTAAAAATAATCATCAAGACTCCCTCAAAAGTGAGCTACATTTCTTAGAAGAAGAATTAACACAAATAGAAGTACGCTTAGAGAGTGAATTGTTTAAATGGAGTAGTTTAAATGAACCATTTTGGCAAATAGTGCGTTTTGTCGGACTTGGTATTGTAATTGGTTGGTTTTTGAAAACCTATTCCTAAAGCTCATAAAATTCTCAAACTATTGCCCAATCCAATTCTATTTTATTATATTTTTAAACGTGAAAAAATTTATTATCATTGATCATTCTTTACAAGATTTACAAGGACATCATTTTGAATGTAGCGTATCTGTTGCAGAAGCATCTCAAAGATTAAACTATGAAGCGATTATTATTGCTAATAAAAATTTTTCTTCGGATTTTTACCCACAAAATATTAAAATTATTTCTGAATTTGAAGTTGATTGGTTTAATAATTCTACCCAAAAATTAACTAATTTTCAAAGTAAAATTAAGAGTTTAATTAATATTTTAGATGACTTTAATTTAGATAATTTTCTACATAAATATCGACAAAAAATTGATTATCAACTATTTAAACTTAAATTAACTCAGCCTAAAAGTAGAGTCTTATTAGAAAAAATTGAAGGTAGTTTATTTAGGTTAATTCAATGGATAAAAGAAGATATTAAGTTACTAAAATTTGTTCCTTTAAGTCATACCATCTGGGGCATATTAAAAATTATTTTAGGAGTCATTAAATTTTCGTTTAAGGTAATTAATAAAAGTGTTAAAAAAATATTATTAAAATTTATTAAAATCAGTCATAAAACCTTTGAAGAATCCTTAGAAAATACTCTTAATAATTTACAAGTAACCCTCGATGATCATATTTTTATTCATACTTTAGGTATCGAACAATTAGAAGAATTATTATACTTATTACAAAAGCAAAATCTCGCCAAGATACCGCAATATCATATTATGTTGAGACGAGATATTGACGATTCTCTCGTCAAAAATGCTCAGGGTATAGGCATTAAAGCCTGTTTAAATCAATTTTATCAGTGTCAATTTTCCTCTAGTAAAGTGAGATTTTATACCGATACTCCTCAATTAGTCGATCGATATAATAGTTTATCACCGATTGAGTTTATCGAAATACCTGTACCTTTTAGACAAGAAAAATTATCGCAAAATTTACCTACAGAGAAAGAAAATCAACCCTTACATTTAGTTTATTTAGGAGATGCAAGAATTGAAAAAGGTTACTTACATTTACCGAATATAATTAAAGATTTATGGACAGATTATTTAATCACGAAAAAACTAAGAATCACTATTCAATCTAACTTTAATATTAATAGTGGTGAAAAAGGAATTTTAAGCAGTAGATTAATCCTCGAACAATATCCCGAAAGTATGGTAAAAATCATTAAAAATGCCATGACAACGGAGGAATATTATCAACTATTAATGAGTGCAGATTTGTTAGTTATTCCCTATGATAATAAGAGTTATCGTCATCGCACTTCGGGAGTTTTAACGGAATCTTTAGCGGCAGGAAAGCCTGTAATTGTACCTGCAAATACTTGGTTAGCTAGTCAAATTGACGACACAAGGGGAGAAGTTTATACCTATCCTCAAGAGATTAGTCAAAAAATTATCAAGGTGATTAATAATATTGAAGAATATCAAAAAAATGCTCAAGCATTTAGTCTTAATTGGTGTAAAAAACATTCCCCTGATAGTTTGATGAATCGCTTATTTTCTCCCTCTAGTTTTCAGCAGAATTTAACTAATAATCATCAAGATATAATTTCTCAATCTACTATCAATCATCACCATAGTTTTTTATTTATTATACAGCTCGATCGAATTTTACAACTGGATATAACAGGGCAAATTATCCTCAGTCATTTAGAGTATTTAACAGGGTGTAATAGTAAAATTTTTGTGATTATTTATTCTTTAACATCACCATTGATAGCAGAAAATGATGATTTATTTAGCAAAGCAAAGGAGATTTTAGCTAGTTATAATTTACAACAAATTTGGTTGATAAAAATAGCAGATTCTCCTCAATTTATTCCCAGTTTAGACAAAGAAAAATATTTCCGTGATTGTCATAATAGTCAACAAAGTTTAACCAGAAATTTAGTTGATATAAATAGTTTATCTATTCCTGAGAGTTTAGTTAATTATCTACAGAATCAGGAAATAAATAATATTTTCTTAGATAGCATTTCTAGTCAAATTTTAGTTAACAAATTAGGATTAACTCATCTTTCTATTACTTGTCAAGTGTCACAATTAGAATCTTATCAGTATGCCATAGAAAATAATCAAGAAATTGACTTACAGGAGTTAAAACAAGAGTTTAGTTTATTTAATCAAGTAAAAGTTATTTTAGTTAATCATCAATATTTAACTGAAAAAATTATTAATCAATATCCCACTTTAAAAGCCTATACTTTACCTCATTTTTATCCTCTTAATTCTGCCAAAAATACTATTCATCATAGTAAAATTATTAATTTACTTTGGGGACATAATCAAGCTCAATATTATCAGATAATGAGTGATATTTTTATGGTAAATCATGATGGGGAAATGCTCGATCGTAAAACGGCGCTGAGCGATCGAACTCCTGATAAAATAAGTAAAAACATTGCTATTTTATACCCTTGGGGAGACATTTTAGAACGAAAAGCAGGAGCAAGTCAAAGGGTAGGGTTATTAATTGATTATTTACAAGAAAATAATAATCATATCTGGTTATTTACTACAGGAGAAGAAAAAGAGTTATTATTAGATAATATTCGTTATACTTTTTATGAGCAAAATTCGGATAACTTCGACAACCTCAATCAAACTGATGAAGAAAACTTAAGAGAAAATAGCGATATTATTACTCAAGATTGGCGTTGGAAAATGTATCATCAATTTGATAATGATTATAAGTTTAAAACTTGGCTAGAAAATATAGTCGATTGGGCAGATATAGTTATTTTAGAATATCCTTTTTGGGGGAAAGTTGTCAGTAAAATCTGTACTCAAAAACAAGTTAAATTAATTATCACTGCCCATGATATTTTATGCAAACAAGTATCCCCTAATACCGATATTTATCAAACTTTATTAACAGAAGAAATTAACAGCTTAAAACAAGCTAATTATGTTATTAGTGTTGCCGAAAAAGACAAAGAATTTTTAGAAGAATGGGGCATAAATAGTCAAGTTATTCCTAATCCTGTTAACCTTAATATTGCTCAACAAAATATAGTTATTAATCATAAACAACAATGGTTTAACTTGTATCCTTGGTTGACAGAAAATTACTGTTTATTTGTGGGTAGTGGACATTTTCCGAATCTGGAAGCGGTGAAAGAAATAAAAAATCTTGCCTCCATATATCAAGAAAAACAATACAATCCTCCTTGTAAATTTGTTGTGATTGGTAATTGTTGCCCTCCTGAAAATCAAGATAATTTTATCGCTTTAGGGAAGGTAGAATCAGAATTATTGACATTAGTTTATCAACAAGCTAAATTAGTTATTGTACCATTATTATCGGGTACTGGTTCATCTTTAAAAATTGCTGAAGCCATGAGTTTTAGTAAAGTAATTATCGGTACAAATATTGCTTTTCGTGGTTATAATATTGAGCATAAAATTAATGGTATTATTGAAGATAATTTAAGACTTTATCCCGATTCGATCGAGCAAATATTAAAAGACGATAATCTATTAAAATCTATGAGTGAAAATGCGAAAATTTTTGCTAAAAAATATGATTATAGAGTTTTATATCAAGATTATTTAAACTTAATTAATCACGAGTTAGATAAGTAAGATATTCAAATGGAATAAAAACAAAATCTTTTTTATAGAAGTGCTAAAATAAGGGTTAAAACCCTTACTACAAACCTATTGAATTTTCTAGCTTATGGCACAAATCAATGTTTTAACAACTCCGATTATTCAACAAAAAATTAAATGGGTACTTGATCCTGTAGGATATTTAAGAGAGGCTTATAAACAACATCCAGACATTTTCACTGCTAGTATATCGGGTTTAGGTAGTGATTCATTAGTTTTTGTGAGTCATCCCCAAGCTATACAACAAATTTTAACAAACGATCGACAACAATTTTTTGCGAATGGAGAATTAAATAGTATTTTGACTCCCGTAGTTGGTTTTTCTTCCTTGTTGTCTTTAGATGGTGAAAATCATAAACGAGAAAGAAAATTATTGATGCCTTCTTTTCATGGAGAAAGAATGGAAATTTATGCCGATTTAATTACAGAAATTACTGAAAATATTTTTAGTAATTTAAAACAAGGAGAGGTTTTTATTGCAAGGGAATTAATGCAAGAAATCTCTTTACAAGTCATCATGAAAATTGTTTTTGGCTTGTCAGAAGGCCATCGATTTGATAGAATGAAAGACCTAATTAAAGCTATACTCGATCGATTTAATAACCCTATTAACATTAGTTTCTTATTCTATGATAAACTGCAAAAAGACTTCGGAGCATGGAGTCCATGGGGTAGTTTTATTCGTACAAGAAAGGCATTAGACGAGTTAATTTACAATGAAATTAATTTGCGTCGTCAAGAAAATAATCAGGATAAAAACGATATTCTTTCCACCCTGCTGACGGCAGTGGATGAAGAAGGGCAACCCATGAGCGACTTAGAATTACGAGATGAATTAATGTTAATGCTATTTGCAGGGCATGAAACAACTGCCATCGCCATGACATGGGCGTTATATTGGTTACACCGTCAACCAGAAGTTAAAACAAAGTTACTAGCAGAATTAGCTGAAAATGTCGATCGAGATGGTGCTAGTATTTTTAAACTACCCTATTTAACCGCAGTCTGTAACGAAATCTTAAGGATTCATCCCGTAGCGATGTTAACTTTTCCTCGACAGGTGATGACAGAGACAGAATTATTAGGGCAAAAAATTACTAAAAATACAGTACTATTAGGGTGTATTTATTTAACTCATCATCGAGAAGACTTATACCCCGAAGCAGATAAATTTCAACCCGAAAGATTTTTAAATCGTCAATATTCACCCTATGAATTTATGCCTTTTGGCGGTGGAGTTAGACGTTGTTTAGGGGAAGTTTTAGCCTTGTATGAAATGAAACTTTCGATCGTGCATATTATCACGAATTATGATTTAAGTCTAGCAGAAAAAAAAGTCTTAAAACCCAAAAGAAGAGGAGTTGTTTTAAGCCCAGAAAGTGGTGTTAAAATGATTTTTAATGGCAAAAAGTAATGGAGAATGCAGAATGGAGAATGCAGAATGCAGAATGAATAGGAGATACTTTTAATTATTAATTCCTAATTCCTAACTCCTAATTCTTAATTCTTAATTCTTAATTCTTAATTCTTAATTCTTATAAACTTCCTCTAATTTCCTCAATTACTCCATCTCGTAAAATGATTTCCACATTCAGTTTTTCTACTAAATTATCACCTTCTTGAACATCAAAAAAACTTTCCATTTGTGCTTGAAAAACCTCCTGCCCTAATTCTAATAATTGCACTTGTTGCATTTGCTGTAAAAATTGGTTTTTTTGTTGCAACATTTCCCCTTTTTTCTGATTAACTTGCCCTTGAATATTCTCAATTTGTTGAGGTGCTTGTAAACTGCCTTGTTTTCTAATTTCAGCGATGGCACTTTGACCTTGTTGATCTAACTGTATCATTTGTTGGTCAATTTGAGCAATTTGTGCTTGTAACTGTTTTTGTGCTTCATCCTGCCAAGCTGGAGTAACAATTACTTTGACATTGACTGGACGTTTTAAGGTTAATTTGTTTGTCATGATACAGAAATTTTCTCTCGTTTTAATGCTAATTTTTTTTGTACTTTCAGTATGATTGAGAATTGAGAATTAATCAATCATTGTGGTTAAAATCATGAAAATCAATCAATCACCCTCCTTGAAACAAATAAGTATATTAGTTCTATTCTCCTCTGAGAGAATCAGGTGAATCTATGTTAACCGAGTGGGAAATTAAAATCATACAAATAATTGTTTTGCGTAACTACTATAATTTATTAGTGAGTTGACGAGCTTTGTAAAAAGTTTCTAAACTATGGGTATCCCCCACAAAACGCCAGTGCCAAGGCTCGTAACTGATACCTTGTAAATTATCAGGGGTAAAAGACAATTCAAAGCTATATTTAGCGGCATTTTGGCTTAACCATTTGTAGGCGGGAGTTTGTTCAAAATTGGTGTTTAAATTAGTTGCAGGTGCATTACCGTCTCCAATGTCAACAGCGTATCCTGTATGATGTTCACTGTATCCCGGTGGAGCGCTTACTTCCGCTCTTTTTGAGGTGGGTTGTTTCCGTTGTTCTTTAATTTTAAAAAAGAGATATTCTTGATCTGAGATCGATCGAAATCCAGAAATGGGAGTTAAAATGATACCTTGTGCCCTTGCATCCCTCTGCATTTGTAAGAATTTATCGGCGGCTTTTTCTCTTAAACGAATCGCACCATCACGAGTTATGGGTTTTAACTCACTTTGAGGGGCTTCTTCGTAGGCTAAATGTCCTAAAATATTATCGGGGATTGCTTCTTCATTTGGAGGGGGTGGGGTAGATTCATCGGGGCTAGTGACAACTTCTTCTTCCGTGGTTGGAGTATTATTAACCTGTGGTGACGGGGCAGAATCGCCATTGTTGAATAATAATAAAACTACTGCTAATAATCCCACCGTAGCCCCAATTATACCAATAATCAGTATTTTAGGTTCGATCGATCGATTTCCCTTACTGGGGGTTTTTTGTAATTCCCTTAAAGCAACTGGAATTTCATCCATAGACTTCACATTTCTTGATTTAATCTTAATTATTTTAGCCTTTGTTGTACTAATTAGGCGTTGCTTAAAAAGTATTTTGATGAGGGGAGGAGAAAAGAGTTAGGAGTGAGGAGATAGGAGAAATACCTAAAAATCAAGGTTTCAGGATTTTGTCTATATAAAAATAAAATTTAGTCAAAACCATCATAAAAAGTTCGATCGAATTTTGTCGCCCCCTGTATTTTTACCACCTTACTAGCAAATTCTTGCGCCCGTTGAAGGGTGGTAGATATATCCCATTGTTTGAGGATACCCAAAATTAACACACTAGAAAAAGCATCTCCTGCGCCTACGGTATCAACGACGACGGTATTTTGAGAGGGAGAAACTTGATAATTTTGCTGAGGTGAGGTGAAAGAAGTTGCCCCAGCTTTGCCTTGAGTTAAGGTAATTTGGGTTAAGGAATAATGACTAAATAAGTAATTAATTTGACTTTCTGTATTTTTTTCTTGAGGTACTATTAAGGGCAATTCATCTTGATTCAATTTTAACCATGATGTTTGCGATAGTAGGGATTCGATCGAGCTTAAATCCCAAAAGGGCGATCGTAAGTTAACATCAAAGAAGATAGAAGGAGAAACATCCTTTTTGATACTATCAAGGGTTGCTTGAGAAGTCTGATTTCGTAAAGCTAAACTGCCATGATAAAGAAGACTATTTTTATCAAGATAGGGAATAGAAGATGAGTCTATAAAATCATAGGCACTATTTTGGACAATATCATAATAAGGCTCATTATCCTTAAATTTTACATCTACAACTCCTGTGGGGTATTGCTTATCAGTTTGTATTCCCGATAAATCCATGCCCCAATCCTTCATACTTTGTTTAATCTTTTCTCCTTCGGAGTCATTACCGACACGGGAGATAAATAAAGGAGAGACTCCAAAACCTTGTAAATGCCACGCCACATTAAAGGGTGCGCCACCCAATACCATTTTACCATCAGGAAATCGATCGAACAAAACTTCACCAAAAATAATTACTTGTGAATGAGTCATAAATTGATAATTAATAATAAAGAATAGGAAATAGGGAATAGGAAATAGGGAATAGGAAATAGGGAATAGGAAATAGGGAATAGGAAATAGGGAATAGGAAATAGGGAATAGGAAATAGGGAATAGGGAATAGGGAATAGGAAATAGGGAATAGGGAATAGGGAATAGGGAATAGGGAATAGGGAATAGCGTGTTAATCAATAGCCCACCGTGTAATGAATTACACGGACAACAATATAACGTTCAATAAATTGAACTCTAAATTTTTGAAAGAGGGTAACATTCTTAATTCTTAATTCTTAATTCTTAATTCTTAATTCTTAATTAATTTTCTGAGCAATAATAGCTCGATGACGGCAACTAATAGGCACAATTTTAGGGGTTGAAAATCCATATTTAGTGAACACAGATGCCATATCTAAGCTAAAATATTGATCTAAATAAGGCTCAGTACTTTTTAATAAAGTCAAGACATAACGAGGCATTTTTTGATAAATTTCTGATTGTGGATTCATGTCCATGATGGCAAAAAAACCACCTTTTTTAAGGAGTTTATTACTATGGGAAATAATATTTTCTGCTGCCGATTGAGGTAATTCATGAAAGATTAAAAAATTGGAAATTAAATCAAAAGATTCGAGGGGTAAATTGTTATTTTCTCCTGCGTCATGAATCCAATTAATGGTTTTTCCTTTCTGTTGTGCTTGATATTTGGCAACCGCTAAAAAATAGGGAGATAAATCTAACCCTGAAATGTGACTGTGAGGATAGGCTTCCTGTAAAGCAAATGTACTTAAACCGACACCGCAACCAATATCTAAGATATTCTCAGGATTTGTTGATATTTGGGTTTGTAAAAATTCATGATAGCTTTTTCTCAGATTTCGATCGCCATCAGGTTGGGGAGTTTTCGAGTAGATAGTAGAATGCACACTATAAGCGGCAGATTCTAATTCCCAAGCGGCATCCCAACTCATATTACCTTTTTCGTAGGCATGAAAAGAGGTTAAATAATAGGGGGGATATTGAAGATTCGGATTTTCGATGGCGTTAATTTCTTCCTGCCAAGAATGATTTTGCAGATTCTGCACGTTATCTTCCCAATTTACCCCAATCAGATGCGCTCGTTTGATGATCATTTTTCGAGCTTGGGCTTTCGCAAATTCCGCTAAGGGTTTAATATTGAGTAATCCGTTGATTAATTTTGTACTAAAATTTTGTTTAAGTTCGATCGTGCTTGATGTCATATAAATAATTGAGAATGGAAAATGAAAAATGTCTAATGAAAAATGAATAATAATTGATTAATACCTATTACCTATGAATTTCTAATTCGTTTTTAGTAATTTGATGACGATAACGAAACATATCTTCAAGGCGAGAATTTACCCACCACCCTAGCATAATATCACTTAACCAACCACCGGGTATTTGGTACTCGATCGAATCCGTTAAAATAGTATCCGTACCTTTAGCCTCAAAACGATGATAATGTACCCATGAATCCATAGGTCCTTCGATTTGTTCATCCGTAAATAGTTTATACTGTTGGTATTGAGTATGACGGGCTACCCAAAGAATATTGATAAAGCCAAACATCAGCAAAAATTCGCTAGTCGCACCAATATTTAAACCCCCTTGTCGGCGAATTACTTTGACAGGTTGCCAAGGAGGAGTAAGTAATTCGAGAATATCATCTCTTTCGTGAAACTGCCAAACTTTCTCTACAGAAGCCTTAATTTGACTGGAATATTGAAATTTAACCATAAAACCTTTGTCATTCTCCTGATGTTTTTTGAGGGGATATACGATCGAACTATTCTGTCATTGCAAAGCACGAACCTTCCCCTATATTTTCTTTTCTAACTCTGATACTATACATAAAAATAACAGAAAAAATCCTCAAAAGTGAAAACCGATAAGTTATATTATCGAATACTCTTAAAATCATATTTACTTATGAATATCATGTATTTTATTCATTAGTTACCTCCAAAAAATTGATGCTATAGTTAGTAAATTAGTAATGGTAACGACACTGAATAATAATAATCTCATCGTCTAATAACTGATAAATTAATCGATGTTCTTGATTAATACGTCTTGACCACAATCCACTAAAATCAAACTTTAAGAGTTCAGGTTTGCCAATACCATCAAATGGGTTTCTTTCTATATCTTTAATGATTTGATTAATTCTTTTTAATGTTTTTTTATCTTGATTTTGCCAATATAAATAATCATGCCAACCGTCTTCTAAAAAGGAAATTTTCATGATTATTATTCCTCTTCAATTAATTCATGACTTTCGTATTTTCCTTGTTTTAATTCTCCTAATGCTTTATAAAGTCGTTGGGCATTTTCTGGACTCCGTAATAAATATAATGTCTCTTCGATCGAGCTATAATCTTCAAGAGACATCATTACCACTGGTTTTTCTGACTGACGAGTGATGATAATTGGAGCATGATTTTCACAAACTTGATTCATGACACCAGTAAAGTTTTTTCGAGCCTGAGTATAAGTGATTGCATCCATAATGGTTAGAAATTGATTTAATTTTTGGTTTACCGTTTATGTACTTATATGGTTAATTATAAAAGATTGCTTCGTGCTTTGCTATGACTGATAGAGATTGTCTCCTTACCTTCTAATGACGATTGAGATTTAGAAAACTGGTTAGCTAATCCTAATAACCAATAATCTTAATAAGTAGGTTGGGTTAAACGTAATTACAACCCAACATTTCAGTAAAAAATTATGAAGACAGATAAGTTATTTTACCGTATCTTTTTAAATCAACCCAGTCTAATTTTGGTGGGCGGTGCATCGCCCTAGATTTAGAGTTTTAAATGTTTCCTAGCTGACTAAGGGGATTAGTTATCCACTTTAAAGCTACAGCTAATTGATGCTCAAAAGTAGGTAAACGATAAAGATAGACTAAACGTCTCGCTAAGTATGCTAAATCACCGTTTAATGAGATGCCTAAACCGCTTAGGGTGGCGTTGTCTTTGCCTAATGCTAACATTTCCCCTAGGGGTTGATATTGGAAGGGTAACAAGGGTTTTTCTTCGATAGTTGCCCAGATATTCCATGCACAATAATCTGATTGTTGAAAGGCAACTTGTGCAGTGTTAGGTAAGATTTTACCATGTTGATCATAACATTCAACTAAGTCTCCCATGGAGCTAATTTCGGGATAGTCTTCTACTTGTAAATAAGAATTAATTTTGATTTTGCCTTGGGGAGTTTGAGGCAGAGATAGTTTATTAATAATTTTGACGGGTTTTGTGCCGACTGTCCACAATACTATATCGACAGGAATGGTATCTATTTTATGCTTATATTCGATCGAGATTTGATTTTCTTCGATTTCCACTATATCGGTTTCTAAGTCTAACCAAATTTTACGATCGAGCAGAGCTTTTTTAGCAGTTTTTTGGTTAAATTCAGGAGAATTAGACAGAATATCATCACCTCGATCGATTATCCTTATTTTACCCCGTTTTCCTAGTCTATCCGCTATTTTTAAAGTTAATTCTATGCCACTATAACCCCCTCCTATCACCGCCACTCGGATAAATTCTTTGTCAGAATTTTCCAATGTCCTTAATTTTTCTTTCAGTATATAGGCATTTTCCAAACTACGAAAAGGGATAGCATATTCCTTCGCACCTTTTACCATGTCATCGGGAGTTATACCCCCTAAAGCTACCACCAATCGATCGTAAGTTACCTTAGAATTAGTTAAAGTAACCTCTTGGGTGTTGAAATTCACATCGGTGACAGTATCTTGAATATATTGAATAGAGGTATTCGCCAATAAATCAGCGTAAGGGGGCGCTACCTCCCAACTTTGCATTTCTTCCGTGATTAATTCATAAAGTAATGGAGAAAACACAAAACGATCGTTTTTATCTATAATCGTGATTTGTGGTTGTTGAGTCCAATTTAATTGGATTAATCTTAATGCAGTATAAAGCCCTCCAAATCCACCACCAAGAATGACAATTTTTTTCACGTTGCTATTACTCCACTGAATTTGTCTTTCATTCTACCTTATACAAAGGAATAATTTAATTTTGATGAAAGCAAGAGATGGGGGATACGCTGAAACGCATCTAAGTAGAATGATGAAGGTGAGAGGGGGAAGAGGGGGGAAATAATTAATTGTTAATTCTCCATTCTCCATTCTCCATTCTCCATTCTCCTGCGTGGTAGGAACTTCGTACTAATGCACCACTACGCACATGATTAAATCCTAATGATTCGGCTATTTTGCCTAATTCGTCAAATTCTTCAGGAGTCCAATATTTTTGTACTGGTAAATGTTCTAAAGATGGTCTTAAATATTGTCCTATGGTAATACGATCGCACTCTATTTTCCGTAAGTCTTTGAGGGTAGTAATAATTTCCTCTTTTGTTTCCCCTAATCCCAACATTAACCCTGATTTAGTGGGAATGCGGGGATTTAATTCTTTTACTGTAGCTAAAACTCGTAAGGATCGATCGTACTTTGCACCCCGTCTCACAGGATTTTGCAATCTTTCAACGGTTTCGAGGTTGTGGTTATAACAAGCAGGATTGGCTTCCACAATGGTTTTAATGCTTTCTCTTTGCTGTTGTAAAGCATTTTTGCCTGTGCCAAAGTCTGGAGTTAAGACTTCTATCAAGGTGTCTGGATTCATAATTCTTACCGTTGTCATCACCTTAACAAACCAAGATGCGCCTCCGTCTTTTAAGTCATCCCTTGCCACAGAAGTTAACACCACATATCTTAACCCTAACAATTTAACTGCTTCGGCGACTTTTTGAGGCTCATTTTCGTCTAATGTCATGGGAGAATGCCCTTTATCCACTTGACAAAATGCACAACTACGGGTACAAACATTACCCATTAACAAAAAAGTAGCTGTACCCCGGCTATAACATTCTCCCCGATTAGGGCATTTTCCTTCTTCGCAAATTGTATGGATATTCCGTTGTTTGACAATTTTTTGTACTCTGGAAATTTCTGAAGCATTACCAATGTTCGATCGTAACCAAGAGGGTAAATTAACGAGGGTAGTTTTTGTTGTCATAGAGTTAGGTATTAGGTGTTAGGTGTAGCCCGTTCAATGCGTACAGGAATACTAAAATGAAAGACTCTGATAGAGTAGATTATAAATTATCTATCAGAGGATGTCGTCGATGTTATCAAATATTTTAGAAAAATTTGTTCAAGATAGTCTTATTGCCGTTATGGCACAGGCTTTGATGACTAATATTTCGATGCCCTTTAAAATAATTTTATGGATTCAGGCAAAATGCAAAATATAATCTCCCTGTCTTCGGAGTCTTCGCAGTCTTCCAAGTCATTCATCATCTATTTTTATGTCGAATTCAGGTACACCTAACACCCCCTTTCATCAAAATACGATGAGACAACGCCTAATTACCAGTCAACCGTAAGTCTTGTATCAGTTGAGTTAAATCTTCCACATCTGCTTGATAAACCTCACCGCAAAAATGACAAGTCGCCTCTGCGCCTCCATCCTTAACAATCATATCCTCTAATTCTTCTACCCCTAACATTTTCAATGCCCCCAAAATTCGATCGAAAGAGCAACCACAATCAAATCTTACCATTTGCACTTCTGGGAAAATCTCTAAATCAAAATCCCCTAACAAATCTCGAAAAATATCCGATAAAGTTTTACCCTGTCGTAATAAAGGAGTAAAACCCTTTAACTGACTAACACGAGACTCTAAAGTCTCTACTAAAGTAGGGTCTTGCGCTGCTTTGGGTAACACTTGCAATAAAATGCCTCCCGAAGCCGTCACTCCATCTTTACCCACAAAAACCCCAACTAATAAAGCCGAGGGAGTTTGCTCAGAAGTAACTAAATAATTAGCAATATCTTCCCCAACCTCTCCAGAAATTAACTCTACAGTACTAGAGTAAGGATAACCATAACCCACATCTCGAATCACATACAAATAACCGTCATTGCCCACGGCACCGCCTACGTCTAATTTCCCTATGGAATTAGGCGGTAATTCAACAGTAGGGTTTTGTACATATCCCCTTACCGTACCATCTAATCCTGCGTCCACTAATATAGTACCCAAAGGTCCATTTCCTTTAATATTGATATTGACTCGTGAGCCTTCTTTTTTCATGTTAGATGCTAGTAATAATCCTGATGACATTGCCCGTCCTAAAGCTGCACTTGCCACATAGGATAAGTTATGTCTGCGTCTAGCTTCTTCCACTGCTTTTGTGGTGATAACTCCTATTGCTCTAATTCCTCCGTTAGCGGCGGTTGCTCGAATTAATTGATCTGCCATATAGTTCTTTACATTTCTTAACAAAGATTTATTTTATTATCTCTGATTTTGTTATGTTTGAGGGCAGAAAAATTCCTAATATCCTAATATTCATCTTTACGCTACTAATAAATCATTTTGGTTAAATTCCCTAATACCAAGCACTTTATCTAATTGACTAATTTCAAAGATCATTTTTACCGACGGAGAAACATTGAATAGGTAGAAATTTTTACGTTGATTTTTGGCTTCATTGTAAGCATTAACTAAAACCACTAAGCCACTACCATCCACCAGTTCAACTCTTTGAAAATCCACAAAAATATCTTGATTACTTGTGTTGTGGATAAAATTGAATAACTGTTGTTGAAAATTGCTTTTATTCGTTTCGTTTATAATACCTTCTGGGGTATAAATAGCTCGATCGTGCATAATTTTTTAACTCCTCATTAAAACTGTCTTGATTATACTTTTTTAAAACTAAAATTTAGATTATATTAGGCTATCATAATCATTTTTTTTATGAAAATGGCAATAAGAATATCCCATTCCTCATGATTGGTGAAGATAAATTACAACCACCATAAATAAAATGAATCTTAGAACGAAAAAAGACTACTAAACAGTAGTCTTCAAATAATTCTAATTAATTATACAGAAATATTAATCACGGAAATTTCTACGACGATCGTTTCCACCTTCTTCTCTGGGTTTGGCTTTATTTACCTTCATTTGTCTTCCCATCCACTGAGCGCCATCTAAAGTCTCAATAGCTTTTTCTTCTTCATTGTCGTTAGACATTTCGACAAAACCAAAACCACGCATTCTTTTTGTTTCACGATCGACAGGTAAATGTACACGCTTTACTTCACCATAATCAGCAAAGACAGCTTGTAAATCTTCTTCTGTGACATCATAGGATAAATTCCCTACATATATGGACATAAACTTGCTCCCAAATCTTAATTTACACACAGGGTAATTGAGACAACGGACATGAATCTTTCCATATTGTACGGAGAATAAAACCTTTCAAAACTGGAATCAAACACTGTTACCGAACTGAACCTCAAATTAACACTATATCAAATTTATCATATTCAGTTAAATATTGTCTTCTTGTTAGCAGAAAAAAATTTCTTTAGGGGACGTTGAATTAAGTCACAAACCCTGTTAGAATTGAGTATCTGTGTTAGGAGAGATGGCAGAGCGGTTGAATGCGGTAGTCTCGAAAACTATTAAGGTGTAAAAACCTTCGAGGGTTCAAATCCCTCTCTCTCCGTTGTTTTTATCTTTGTTTTTAAAGAGTTTTACTATCACAGTTAGTGAATTACTTAACTTTATTCTCAATTTATTCTCATTCTTACCATAATCACTATAGTTTTATTGGTAATCAAGTAATTTCGTATCACTTAATAAACAACTAACAAAATAAGATTAACCTTTTTCCTCAAAAATATTTTCTATACCTCTCCATGTAATCTGATATAACCTCAGTGAACCATAAAGAAAATGATGAAAACTAGACAGGTGGACAAGTGGACAAGTGGACAGGGAGAAAAATTCTTAATATTTGATGTACTTTTGAGAGAATTTTATTCATTCACAAGAAATACAATCTTCCTGTCTGCCTGTCTTCCAAGTCAGCCCTCATCTATTTTTATAGTTCACTCAGGTAATACCAGAGTCTATCTTATCGATCGATCCTACAGGATCAGCGCGGGAGGATGTCACTGAAAGTTTTGAGGGTAACAAATACTGAAACCCCGCTAATCATTTAGTGGAATTTACATACTGAAAAATTAGTCGGGGTTCAATACTGCTCGGTTAAGGAATTTATAATTGTCGGTTAGGATAGGGCAAAGGGCAAGGGGTAAGAACTTCAATGAAATTTTAATTCTTAATTCTTAATTCTTAATTACCCTCACCAAAACGTTTTCGACACTAACCGAGCAGTATTGAGTTGGGGTTGAGAAATCGATCGGCATTCATCACCTTTGTCCAAACAGCTACGAAGTCATGCAGAAACTTCTCTTTGTTGTCATCCTGCGCGTAAACTTCCGCATAGGCACGAAGAATGGAGTTTGAACCGAACACAAGATCAACCCTTGTCGCTGTCCATTTTACTTGACCAGTTTTGCGATGGCAAATTTCATACAGATTCTTACCAGCAGGTTTCCATGAATAATTCATATCTGTTAGATTCACAAAGAAATCATTACTCAATACCCCTTCATTATCCGTTAATACACCGTGTTTAGTGCCACCATAGTTAGTACCCAAAACACGCATACCGCCTACTAAAACCGTCATTTCAGGGGCTGTTAATCCCATTAGTTGGGTTCGATCGAGCATCAATTCTTCGGGAGTAACGGTGTAATCTTTCTTCAACCAATTACGGTAGCCATCGTGAATGGGTTCGAGGGGTGCAAAGGATTCGGCATCAGTCATCTCATCCGTTGCATCACCACGCCCTGGAGAAAAGGGGACGGTAATGTCAAACCCTCCTGCAAGTGCGGCTTTCTCAATACCCACATTACCCGCCAATACGATGACATCAGCGACACTAGCACCACTATCTTGAGCGATACCTTCGAGGATAGCCAACACTTTCGCTAAACGTACAGGCTCATTGCCTTCCCAATCCTTTTGAGGAGTTAAGCGAATACGCGCCCCATTCGCTCCTCCACGCTTGTCCGAACCTCGAAAAGTTCTGGCACTATCCCAAGCAGTGCATACCATTTCACTAATGGTTAAACCACTGTTAGCAATTTTCTCTTTCACCCCTTGAACATCATAATTGCTGTTACCTACAGGAATGGGATCTTGCCAAATTAAATCTTCTTGGGGGGCTTCTGTACCAATATAACGAGTTTTAGGTCCCATATCTCGATGAGTAAGTTTGAACCATGCACGGGCAAAAACATCGGCAAAGTATTCAGGATCATGGTAGAATCGCTCTGAAATTTTGCGATATTCAGGATCTACTTTCATCGCCATATCTGCATCAGTCATCACCAAGTTACGGCGGATAGAGGGATCTTCCACATCCACAGGCTTATCTTCTTCTTTGACGTTGATGGGTTCCCATTGCCATGCACCAGCAGGGCTTTTTTTCAATTCCCAGTCATAATTAAGTAGTAAATGAAAATAACCGTTATCCCATTGAGTCGGGTAAGTTGTCCATGCGCCTTCAATGCCACTGCTCATAGTGTTGCGTCCAATGCCACGGTGAGTTTTGTTCATCCAACCTAAACCTTGATCTTCCACATCTGCTCCTTCAGGTTCAGCTCCAAGTAACTCTGCATTGCCGTTACCATGGCATTTACCTACAGTATGACCTCCTGCGGTAAGGGCAACGGTTTCTTCGTCATTCATCGCCATACGATCGAAGGTGACACGCACATCATGGGCGGTTTTGAGGGGATCTGGTTTACCGTCCACCCCTTCAGGATTGACGTAGATTAAACCCATCATCACTGCGGCTAAAGGATTATCGAGATCTCGTTCCCCAGAATAACGACTTTGAGGATTATCACTAGGCGCTAACCATTGCTTTTCCGAGCCCCAGTAAATATCTTTTTCGGGATGCCAGATGTCTTCTCGCCCAAAGGCAAAACCGAAGGTTTTTAAGCCCATAGATTCGTAGGCGATCGTACCTGCATAGGCAATCAAATCTGCCCAACTGAGTTTGTTACCGTATTTTTTCTTGATAGGCCAAAGTAAACGACGTGCTTTGTCTAAGTTGACGTTATCGGGCCAAGAATTGAGGGGAGCAAAACGCTGATTCCCCGTACCAGCACCGCCTCGACCATCGGCAATACGATAAGTTCCTGCGGCGTGCCAAGTCATACGAATCATCAAACCGCCATAATGTCCCCAATCGGCAGGCCACCAATCTTGACTGTCTCTCATCAGTTTGTGTAAATCTTGTTTGAGGGATGCTGTGTCAAGTTTTTTCACCTCTTCCCGATAGTTGAAGTCTGCACCGAGGGGATTAGTCTTTCGATCGTGCTGACTTAAAATATCAAGGTTTAGCGACTTGGGCCACCATTCGATGTTCGACATACTGCTTGTAGTCACACCGCCGTGCATTACAGGGCATTTTCCACTGCTTGTTGCCATATTGTTTTTACCTTTGGTAAGTTGATATACGTTTATTTTAATTGATACCAAAACGACTCTATATCACCTCAGTTCGATGCAAGAATGTTTGATAAGGGCAGGTTTCAGGTTGCAGGTTTCAGGTTGCAGGTTGCAGGTTAACAATTTCTTTGTTTAGATCAATTAATTACTTAATTTCATTTGGATAAAATCAATTTTTGTTCAACTTTTTTACCTTATCTTTACCTGATACCTAACACCCTTTCCGATACCTTATCTTAACCGATGATTTTATGTCGAACTCAGGTTATTTTTAATAATATTTCTATATTCTCTTGTATTGCACAAAGTCTCAAAACCTTGATTTTTCATTCTTTAACCTAATACCTAACACATCCCCTTCACCAAAAGACTTTTTCAGCAATCCCTATTTAACGTAATTCATCCCACGCTGATTTTGTGAGTCTTTTTGCACAAGGAAAAATACAACGTGGGGCTTCTTACAGCGGAAAAGCTAACTTATTATTGATCGAAACTACGAATGAAAGACTCCTGTTTAAGAACCACAAATTGAGGAGTTAAAGGAGGTAACTTTTTAGGATCATTAAAGTCTGGATCATAATCCCAGTTTCTGATCGGTGCATTATAACCCGGACCCCATAAACCGCTCACATAAAGAGGTTTAGAGATACTAACAAACGATCCCCGATACGTCCAAGTTCTGTTAGTCCAATTTTCGGCAAAACGAGGATAATTCTCTAAACCGCCGTTATAACCTGTATCACTAGAATTTACAGTGCTAATATCTGTTCCTCCAAGAACCGCCGCATTAAAAGTTGTATCCCTAGCATCAACCCTGCTTGGGACAGAACAGCCAGTTCCCCCTTCATGATTAATAGCTATATCATTGTTTAGACAAGCATTAGAAAGAGCGTTAAAAGAATCAGCAAGGATAGAAGCAGGTTGTCTATTAGTGCTGCTAGTGAGAGGATCGGTATTTTGTTTTCTAACGTTGTTATAATCTCCTTGAACGTAAATAGCCTGATCTGAAGCAATGGTTAAACCCGTAGGGTCTGGGTGATTAGTGGTTTGAGCTAAACCAAATAATTGTTGTCCTCTAACGAAGGCAAAACCATAGGGACTTGTTAGCAATGATGCCTTACGAGTTGTGGCACTATCATCAACTCTAGCGTGAATAACCATACCTCCTTCTGTGTCATCCTTCGCCGCTAAACCAAGACGTTGAAAAGAATTGACAGGGGCACTATTATCAGGCTCTTCAGAGACATAAAGTAAATTTGCCGTTGAAGTAAGAGTTGTTCCATTTAGATACTTTCCATCACGATTCCAGATAGCTAAACTTTGGATATTTAACTGTAATAGTCTCATCTCTCGGTTGCCTTCTCTGACATTAACATAACGGAAAGGTGTTGTGTGACCACTCGCATCTCGTCCCACTTCTAAGATCGGGGCAGCCACAAAACAACGCCCTGTTAAACCTGCTATTTGTTGAGGAGTCATGTTCCTGATATTATTCCATTCGGTAGTTGTAAAACCGCTAGGAGCCGTTGAGGGGAAATTAAGAGGATTAATAAGAGGAGTAGTTGGATAAGTAACACTATGACTAGGATTTGTCTGTCTTGAGAATGAGGCAAAACTCAGGGGTTGATCTTGAGATTGGATTCTGTTGACAAGATAATCTTGAACTTTATTCGCTAAAGTATTTTTTTGAGCTGCAGTTAAACCGTTCCACCAATTAGCAACCTGCGTAAAAGTGTTATCCAATGTATTTCTGTTTGTGGAGTTTAAAGCATTCCTCCAACTAGCTAAAATCGGATCTGTTAAGTGAGGATTTGTTAGGGGAACTGGGGTACAAATATTATAATCACCGGCAGGAATAGCGGCTAAATCTGCTCCCACCATAACAGGTTGTCTTAAACTTTTTCGTTGAGCTTCTGTCAGCTCAACTTCCACAGGAGTTGTGGGACTTCGATCGATCGCTGTGATTTCAAAAGGAACTGTATTTAAGTAGTTAGCATTGGAAGTCGCTCTAGGTTTAAATGTAATGCGAATATCAGCTTTCTCATAATATTCCCCAGGCTTCCCATCCTTCCCTTCCTTACTTAAAATACTCGGTTCGGGAATAGAAACAGGGGCATCTGTCCTCACTTTTATTTGACTTCCCCAGTTGTCTGCGATCTTCTGAGGATCCATTGGATTTGGAGTTTGAGCAGTGCTACCTGATCCCCATCGAAGTAAATTTTTTAAGAAACTACCATTGGGATCTGGTAAAGCAGTAGATATTTTAACTCTTCCATCAGGAAATGTTTGAGTGGGGAAGTGTTTCCGGCGACTATAAATATCTTTAACTGTAGTTACTTGACCTTTAATGTCCAAACTCACATTACTACCTAAAAATAGATCACCATTGGTATGTACAGGACCACTTAGAGTCATGGCGGCACCGGGGAAAATCTCTAAATCATCTACATAGAAGGTGGCGAACTGAAACATAGGTATTAAACGACTTTTCACATCCATTTGTATAATCGCCGTTGCTTGTTTCCCATCGGATTTATTATTTATATCATCTTTAAAACTAAGGGCATAAATAGAATGCCCCACTTCTAGCATGGATAAACCTTGATAAGCATCTCCTTGAGGTACTATTCCCACAACTCCTTCACCTCCATTTTTTTCCGTTACATAGGTAGTAACTAAGGTATCACTCTTATCGGGGGATTCTATGCGTTTTTCTTCACAAGCAAAATCTCCTGAACCTTTATTAGCTCCAGAAATAAAACAGGCATCAGCTTTATTGGGAGAAGTACCTTTGGGAGTTCCATAATTTAAAAATATTTCTCTGAGTTTATTTGCTCGAATATTTAACGCTGATTCTGCCGCATAAAACCCCGTATTGCTACTAGCTAAAGCGGTGGTGGTTTCCTGTTCCGATTGATTAATAGTTTTAGCATATAATGCCATAAGTCCACTTAAAGCCAGAACAATGCCGATGGCAACCACTAAAATATAACCCTGTTGTTGATTTGATTTGCCATTACCTTGAGCTGTTAGCAGATGGAAAAGAAGTAAATTTTTAGGAGAAAAATTGCGGTTAGTTTTCATAATGTTTTTTGTGATTTAATAATAAAAATTTTAAGTGTAAATAATTTTGCAATAAGATTTTTCTTGTGTTAAATGGGGATTCAATACTGTTCGGTTAGTCGCTCAAGTTATTTTGTCCGCCCCTAAATCCCCAATACTGGGGACTTTCACCAAGTTTGATTCCCCCAAGGTTGGGGGCAGGGGCTTAACCGAGGAATATTGTCTGGGGATTAAATCATCTTTTTTCATGGCATTGTTAGTTAATGGTGTTACGGGGGAAGAATTTTTGAGACATAGTCAAATTTTCTTCATTTAATTGTTTTTTCTGATGGTCATTTCCCTTTTGTTTAACCGTGGCTTTGACATCGATCGCTCTTATGTTTTCAAATTTGTAACCAATGGGAGCAGTGTTACAATTCGTTGGTGTGCCAGTGTCAGGAATTCCTTTACATTCAGAGAAAAAAGTCGTTCCACTATTATTTCGACTTTCGATCGTGGCAACAATATTCAGCTTTTCCACATATTCCACTAACTTAAAGGTGTTATTATCATTGACAGTTAAGGTGAGAGTATTATCTTTTACCTCATACTTTCTCTTATCCATTAAATAAATTGAACTATTGGGGGGATAATCGTTAGCCCAAGTGGTACTAGCTATGGTAATAGTAGAGATAGGAGGAGAAACACTCGTATCTATATTTTCTCCTATGTAATCAAAAAATTGCTCTTGCCCTAGACTATTCAATATAGAAGCTCTAATCTTACCACCGTTATTAATTCTGGTATTTTTCCATTCCGTAAGAGTATCACTATCCTCTTTTACTACGATGGTTGTACTTACCGTATTTTTGTCTAACTGGCTTTCCGGGGTTAAAACTTTGGGTATAATAACTTTTCTTGTGGTAATTGCCGAAGTCTCATTAGCTGTTCCTGCATTAAAGACTTCTAACTTCACTAAAGGCAAAGGGATAGAAGTATTAGTTAATCCTTGTCCTAACTGTTGCAGATCGGGACCGATGGTAGCAAAAATAGTTCTCAATCTTTGGTTAACATCTCCTCCCCCTTTATCTAGCACAAAACTTTGTCTCATACTAATAAAACCCCCTAAGGCAAACCCCAAAATAATCGTTCCCATCACCGTACTGGCGATCATTTCAATGAGGCTAAAACCCTTCGTTATCATCTATGATAGTGGGGTCTTCATTGCTACAGATATTGACAACTACGTTATATTTGTAACCACCAAAATCTTTTCTTCGTCCTTCCGAGAGCGCAAAAGTTGTTGTACCCGGATTGTTGAGGTTAGTAGTGACGATGGGGGTTACTGATGTTGGTGTTTGCCTGAATTGTGGAATAGTTTCCACCGTAGTATTCCATCGAGCTCTGGTTCCTTCTAAAATCTCTCTGCTTAAAGAAACTGCACCCGTTACTACTTTTTGTTCTAAATTTTGTATTCGGAGCAACAATAAAAACTGTAAATTAATAGCGAAGGCAATACTTAAAATCGTCATGGCTACCATGATTTCTACCAAAGAGAATCCTTCTGGTGGTTTCTTTTTGTGAGTGAGAAGGTAATATTTAAGTTGTGAAGAAAAATTTGGTTTAGTCATCGGGTTTATTTGTGAACAATGGTTTACTTTAAATAATTTACTAATAATTAATTACTAATTGCCCCCCCTTGATTGATAGTTATTGTTTCTTCTTGTTTAGAATTAACATTTTTAAAAGTTAACGTTAAAGAATTTTTTGGAGTGTTATTTGCGTCTAAAATATAAACGATACCTCGACCATTCACACACATCGTCCAATTTGGTATATCAGCAGTAAAGGTAGCTAAAGGTTTAATATTATTTTTATCTCTTTTATCTTCGGGTAAAGTTACGTCATCACGATTTCCGCCGATACGACTATTTATTGACCAGTTATCAGCTAATTCCACTACAGCATCTTTTGGCTTACTAATAGGCGCTCCTAATGTAAGAGTCACCGCATCAGGAGTTCCCAGAATATCAGATTCCGCACCACCTACTGTAATAACGTCTCCCACATTAAACCCTGCGGAGGAGAGAACTTTTATGTCTGCTGTGTTCACTGCATCTTCTGATAATTTTGTGACTGAATTACAGCCTCTGGTTTGGGCGATTTCCACCAAAAATTTATTATTTGGTTGATCTGGGTCTGGTGTAATTCTCATGGCAGAAGTACTAGCAATTGCTCCATTACGAACTTTTTGTAAAATACCTTGAAATTGATCTTTCCCGTCTATTTCGGCGGTGGACTCTCCTCTTTGTTGTAGAATGGTGGGAGCAGCGATGGCGGTTAAAATACCAAATACGGCTAAGGTAACAAGGATTTCAATGAGAGTATAACCTTTATTTTTTTGATATTTTAAAAGCCTAGATATATTTAGTAGAATTTTTGTTTTTTTTACCATATATCTTTTGTTCCTCGAATTGCTAGGGATTTTTTTGATCACATTTAGTATATTATAAACCGTTAAATCATTAACCATATCAGTACGAATACGGATTTTATTTATAAATTTTATGTAAAGTAAACAGAGAAATTATATTGTTTCCTTAAAAACACTGAATGTATTTTAATTAATACCTTGTAAATAAATTGATTTTTTTATGTAGATTTAAAATATTAAACTAGGACTTACCCATTAGCTCCCCAACCCCCAACCATGGGGGAGTAGTTTTCTTTCTACTCCAGAAGATTTGTTTTGTTTGTTCTTATCCCCAGAATTGGGGGAGCAAGGGGGCAGATACACAAGTTCACCTGAGTTCGACATAAAATCATCGGTTAAGATAAGGTATCGGAAAGGGTGTTAGGTATCAGGTAAAGATAAGGTAAAAAAGTTGAACAAAAATTGATTTTATCCAAATTAAATTAAGTAATTAATTGATCTAAACAAAGAAATTGTTAACCTGCCACCTGCCACCTGAAACTTATTAACCTCAAGAATTCTTTTATCGAACTGAGGTAAGTTCATAAATATCACCAATAAAAGCTAAAATCCATAAAATTTTTATCATAATGTTATATCTTGCTCAAGTTACTAAAAATATTATGTCAGGGAAGTTAGAGTTACATTTACTGGCGGTAGAGGAGTGTAAATTACAATGGACATTTTGTCATGAAAAATTTATTTCTTTTCAAGACGATGCCCAAACTTTCTCTGAGGGATTATTATTATTGGTCGAGTTGGACGATCGAGATCAAATTATTCGATGTAGAGATGCGAAGGATTGGGTATTAAAAATAGTCAGGGAATATTTAGTAGAAGGAAATATTAATACAAATATCAATGTTTCTGAAGAACAAATCCGTATCGAAAAATGGCGACAGGAATTAACATCTCAAAGTCAAGATTTAACGAGAATACGCCTAGAAATTGAAACGAGACGGGAAGAATTACAGGAGTTAGAACAAAATTTACACCTAGAAAAAGAAAAACTAAAATCTTTTAATGATCGGGAAAATAAAATTTAGTATGACTTTGTTAAATTATCCATTTTTTATTGCTCATTTACCATTATTAGACTGGTATCAAAGGGCAAAACAGGAAACTATTATTAATGATATTCCCTTATTTGAATTGGAATATTTATTAACAGAATTAACTACTTTAAATAAACTGAATTTAAAGTTAAATAGTTTTTCCGATAATCAACAAATAAAGAGTAAAATATCCTTTGAAGAGTTACAAAAGTTATGGCTTTTAAGGATAGAAAAACGTTGCCCAATTCAATATTTAATTGGTGAGTGTCACTGGCGCAATTTTACTTTAAAAGTTACCCCAGATGTGTTGATTCCTCGTCCTGAAACGGAGTTATTGATCGATCGAGCTTTACAATTAACTAGGGAATATCCCCATTTAAGAACGGGAAATTGGTTAGATTTGGGAACAGGTAGCGGTGCGATCGCCATAGCCTTGGCGGATATTTTTCCCGAAGCCACAATTTACGCAGTGGATAAGAGTGAAAAAGCCCTAAAAATTGCCCAAGAAAACGCCTTTAAATTAGGTTTTTCTCAGAGAATTAAATTTTATCATGGCTCATGGTTTAACCCTATTCATGGGCTTAAAAATAGCTGTAGCGGTATCATTTCTAATCCTCCCTATATTCCCTCAAAATTGGTTTTAGAATTACAACCAGAAGTAGTTAATCATGAACCAAAAATTGCTTTAGATGGTGGAGAAGATGGGCTAAATGATATTCGAGAATTAATTAATAATGCTTCTGATTATCTCATTAGCAATGGGTTTTTTTTATTAGAAATTATGGCAGGACAAGGAGAAATAGTCAAGGATTTATTACTCAAAAATGGTCAATATTATAATATTGAAATTGAGAAAGATTTAGCTAATTTAGAGAGGATTTCGATCGCACAGCGCCGTTTCACTACCGTACAATCTGATTAAGCAAGAACGCATTTAATGATAAACGGGGATGAAAATAGCTTAAAATGTTAGGTAATAAATCAATTACATTAACATCGTTTTGCGAACAGACACCATCTTTTACCAACTATTTCTGATTTTTCCGAATCTTCTATTTGAATTACTCAAGCAACCACCCATAGAAGGTTATCAATTTTCCTCACGGGAAATCAAAGAATTAGCAAGACGCTTTGACGGTATTTTTTTACCCCCAGAGGGAGAAGTCGATCGAGTAATTTACTTTATCGAAGTACAATTTCAAGAAAAAGAAGACTTTTGGTGGCGTTTTTTAACAGAAATCTTTGTTTATTTGGGGCAATATCAACCTGACAACAATTGGCAGGGTGTGGCGTTGTTTTCCACTCGAAAACTAGATTTGGGATTACCACGTCAATATCAAGGTTTATTAGATAATGGGCAAATCAAAATCTTCTATTTAGATGAATTGGAAATCTCCGAAACATCATCCATAGAATTAGAAATTGTCTCCTTAATTGTGGGAAAAGATAGCGAGGCAATTCCTAAAGCTCAAAAAGCGGTGACTAAAAGTCAACAAACCATTGATAATGCCAATGAGCAAAGAAAAATCTTAGAATTGATACAAACAGTTTTAGTCTATAAACTCAATCAACTTACAAGGGAGGAAATCGAATCCATGTTTACTTTAGATGATTTAAGACAAACTCGATATTTTCAGGATGTTAAACAAGAAGGTATCCAAGAGGGTATTGAGAAAGAAATTAGCTTAGTTATTCGTTTACTGAAGCGAAAATTAGGTAATGTATCTCCTGATTTAGAGTTAAAAATCCGTAATTTATCATTAGAAACCTTAGAAGATTTGGGGGAAGCGTTATTAGATTTTTCTTCGTCACAAGATTTAATTTCTTGGCTTAATTCTCATTAGTTTTCTCCAAAAATTTGTATAATAAGGTTTAAAAACCTTACTAAAAAAAATGTTTTATTTTTTCTGGAGAAATTGACTCATACCTCGATCACGAAGTGGCACTGCACGATCGAACTTTAATATATATTCACCACAGGAATAATTTGATATTGATGAAGACTGGGAATAGGAAAGCATATCTTTATACCATAAAGTTGTGATATTGACAAGTATATTCTAATAAGGCAGTAAGAATTGATTTACCATTTTTCTTCACATTATCCCCCTATTTAGGATTACTTAGATTTCAAGGGATCGATATAATTGAGTAAATATATCTATCACCTCTATTCATCTAAAAATTTAATGCAAACTCTCTCTCTCAACCAAATATCATCAGCATACAATAGTATTGTACTAAAACCTTTACCTTACCAACGTCCGTTACTAATGATTGGTCATGGTACAAGAGATGAGCAAGGTCGTCAAGTGTTTATGGATTTTGTCCACACTTATCAAGAATTAGATCGATCGCGCCCCGTAATACCTTGTTTTTTGGAATTAACCGAACCCAACATCATGGAAGGAGTCGAATATTGTGTTAATCAGGGTTATACCGATATTTCCGCTTTGCCAATATTGTTATTTGCCGCCCGTCATAATAAATTTGATGTGACAAATGAACTCGATCGAACTCGTCTTAAATATCCTCAGCTACAGTTTCATTATGGGCGACACTTTGGCATTACCCCCAGTATCATCAATTTATGGCAGAATCGTCTTGCACAGCTCGATCGACCAGAAAACAACCCCCATAATATTTCGAGAGCAGAAACCGTATTGTTATTTATTGGTAGGGGATCAAGTGATCCCGATGCTAACGGCGATGTCTATAAACTAGCCCGAATTTTATGGGAAGGTAGCGGATATAATACCGTAGAAACTTGTTTTATTGGCATTACCCACCCTCGCCTAGAAGAAGGATTCCGCCGTGCGCTTTTATATCAACCGAAAAGAATCATTGTTCTACCTTACTTCCTTTTCATGGGCGCTTTGATGAAAAAAATATATACCATTTCCGAAGAACATCAACAGAAATATCCCGACATCGACATAACTTGTTTACCCGAAATGGGCATTCAATCAGAATTACTAGAGTTGATTAGGGAAAGGGAAATAGAAACCCACTTAGGGGAAGTAAAAATGAACTGTGAAATGTGTAAATTCCGCCTCAACGCCCTAGCCAACGATGATCACCATCATCACCACCACGATCATGATCACCATAACGGACACCATCATCATCACCATGATAACAGCGATCCCTTAATAGATCCGATCGACTACCATAAACGCATCTGGCAAACCCCATAACTACTGACAATTAATTTGTAGGTTGGGTTGAGGAAACGAAACCCAACAAAAAACTGAGTGAAGCAGAAGAAAAATGATGATAGTTCGACTTCGCTGACTAACCGAGAGGGGAAAATTATTAGTCAAGATACAGTTTTTTCATCTTCACAGAAACTGTCGAAGGTAAAACTATCAATAAACAGATTAATAGAATTTATGGTGTTCAAAATGTCGTTAAGAAAGTCTTTTACACTCGTTTTCATAGGTAAATAACCTCCTTCAAGATTTGTTCCCCAATGTAGGGTTTTAATCCTTTTTTCATGACTAAATCAACTTGTTTTTCTAGTTTATCGCTTAGTAAATTTTGTAATTTCAAATATTTTATTAAACCGAATTTAGCTTCTGGTTTAAAAGTAACTAATAAATCTATATCACTGTCTTCTGTTTGCTCACCCCTAACATAAGACCCAAATAATCCTAACTCATCTATCTGGTATTCCTTTTCAATTTCTAACTTTATTTTTTTGATTTTTTCCTTGAGAATATCTAATTCATTCTCTGTTACAGTAATCATAATCAACCCTTAAATAAAAAAAACTACATGAGGATAAGAAGTAATTACCTTTATTTCTATCCCTCAATTCGTTAGTGCTTGGTGGACAATCACCACCCTACCTTATTAATCATTACTTATTACTCATTAATTATTATTTATTATTTATTATTTACAATCCCCATTGATGTTTGAGGACATCTTTATAAACATTTTCCCTAACTAACATCTCCTCATATAGTTTTATCAAAAATTCTTTTGCTTGTTCCCGACTCATATTATTAACTTGAGTTTGAAAAGAACGTAAACTAAATTGCTGTTCGAGAGACAGTTCTACAGAATTAGACATAATCTTAGATTCTCCTTTACTTTAGAGCTAAAACCTGTTATTCTTGTATCTGGGATAAGCCGTTAACTTTCCTAGCAAAAATAACTACCTTAATGATTATCATAGCTCATTATCTTAAACTGCTCATTTTGAACAATAAGCATAAATACCTATATCATTATCAAAATGATAACACCTTGAGAAAAAAAGTGATTTCGATCGAGGAAAATGGTTAACAGAAAGATATAACTATGATAGGATCAAGAGATTAAGGATAACTTATATATAAAAAACTTCAGATTATTCTCAATTCAATTAAAATAATTTTATTACAACCCAATTGATAGCAAAGCAGTTAATGATATTCCAGTCTTCAGAAGATACTGAGACAACGTTAAATCATCAGCGATGTAGAGTTAGTTCAACTCATAGTAGTTAACTAGCTCATTTGTTGTGAATATAAGAGTTAATCTGTGGTAACTTTATAAATCTTAGAAAAATTTATTACATATAATTTTGGAGGAAAACTCAATGTCTGTACGTCTTTATGTCAAGTTACCTAAAGCAGAATTAGAAAAAGAAGGTTTTGAAAAAATGTTCAGTGAGTTTGAGCCTTCTTTCACAACGAAGTTAATCAAAGAGCGCAAAAAAAACGAATGTCGTGGTTTTGGCTTTGTAACAGTACCTACCGATGAAGATGCCGATTTATTTATTAGTAAATATAACGAGCAAGTTTTTGTCTATAATGGTGAACCTTTTAAAGATGAAAATGGTGCTGATTTTATCCTATTGATTGAAAAAGCCTTACCTCGTACTAAAGGGGAAAAAGATGAAAATGGTTCTGACACGGAAGCTAAAGAAGGAGAATCTAGTGAATCTAACACTGAAGCAACGGTGGTAACTCCAGCGGAGGAAACTAACACCGTTAAACCTAGTCGCCGTGAAGGACCTAAAAAAGCTACTACGAAGAAAACTCGTAAAAGTGGCGATCGAAAACCAAAAGGTGACAGACCTGTTTCTGTATCCGAATCGATTCAACCCGATCCCCGTTGGGCTAGTCAGTTAAGCCAGTTAAAAGAAATGTTTGCGACTCAAACTCCCAATTAAACCTCAGTTCGACAGAAGAAAAATGGTGAAGACGAGACAGGTGGACAAGTGGACAAGTGGACAGGAAGAAAAATTTTCAATATTTGTACATTTTTGAGAGAATTTTATTGATTCACAAGAAATATAATCCCCCTGTCTGCCTGTCTGCCTGTCTTCCAAGTCAGTTCTCACCAATAATTTTATAGTTCACTCAGGTAATTAAAGTGTGTTGGTTTTAGGTGTTAGGTTTTAGGCTTTAGGTAAAATACTGAATTTTGATCAGTGTCAATGGGGATTTTTCTGTCCCCTCAAAAAAGAAAAAATCGTTATGGTAAATATGGAATTATCAGATTTAAAAAGAGATATTAGCAGTATCAGTGAGCGCCTGAGTAAAACTCAGGAGTATCTTTGACATCCCCAACATTAAGGCACAAATTGCCGATTTAGAACAAGTGGCATCCCAACCAGATTTCTGGGATAGTGGCGATCGAGCCCAAGCAATTTTACAGCAATTAAATGATCTTAAATCAAACTTAGAGCAGTTTTATCAATGGCAAACTAGGGTAGATGATACTAAAGCAATTATTGAGTTATTAGAATTAGAAACCGATGAGGAGTTATGTAGCGAAGCAGAAAATAACATTATCTCCTTAACGAAAGAATTGGATAAGTGGGAATTGCAGAAGTTACTTAATGGTACTTATGATCAAAAGGGTGCTATTTTAACGATTAATGCTGGTGCTGGGGGTACGGATGCTCAGGATTGGGCGGAAATGTTGTTGAGAATGTACACCCGTTGGGCAGAAAAACAAAATTATCATGTTGCCCTAGCGGAAATTTCTGAGGGAGACGAGGCAGGGATTAAGTCCGCTACCCTAGAAATTGAGGGGAAATATGCCTTTGGTTATTTGAAAGGGGAAAAGGGTACTCATCGTTTAGTCAGAATTTCGCCCTATAATGCTAATGGTAAGAGACAAACCAGTTTTGCAGGAGTTGATGTTATGCCCAATTTGGGAGATGATGCTATTAGTTTGGACATCCCCGACAAAGATTTAGATATTTCTACCACTCGATCGGGCGGTAAAGGAGGGCAAAATGTTAATAAGGTGGAAACTGCTGTGAGAATTGTTCATCTTCCTACGGGTATCGCTGTAAAATGTACTCAGGAACGATCACAATTACAGAATAAAGAAAAAGCCTTAGCTAGACTTAAAGCGAAACTATTAGTAGTAGCAGAAGAACAAAGAGCGAAGGAAATTGCCGAAATTCGAGGGGATATAGTGGAAGCGGGTTGGGGTACTCAAATCCGTAACTATGTTTTCCATCCCTATCAACTGGTTAAGGATTTACGCACCAATGTAGAAACAACGGCGGTTAATGATGTCTTAGACGGAGAATTAAATAATTTTGTGGAAGCCTATTTAATGAATAATGAACAATGAATAATTAATAATTAATAACTGAGGCAGGTATCAGGTAGCAGGTAACAGGTAACAGGTTTGATTTTCAGAAGATTATATTATTTAACCCGAAAATTTTATGTCGAACTCAGGTATTACTCATTACTCATTAAATACGGGTGTTACTTTGGCACGGTATAATAATTTATCTTGCTGACGATAACCGACATAACGAATTTCTACTTTTGTGATGTTTTCGTGATCATCGTTATCCATTAATTCATGTTCTTGAGGATTATAGTCCACTATATCACCCACCTGCTCGATCGAGCTTATCCCCCAAGAAGACAACAATTGATTAATCGGCTCAAGCAGTGGCAAAAGACGATTAGCAGGTAAATCAGGGTTATTTTTTACGGCATAAACAACGGTGGGTAACTGTAATAATAAAGACTCTAAAATAGAGATAGTTTCTTGTTGATATTCTTTAATTAAAGTGTCATTTTCTACAGATAAGCTATCATTAAAGGAAGCTCGATCGATCTGGTGAGTTAACTGTTCAATTAATGAAGATAAAGGAATATTTAAAGTGGTGGCAATTTTTTTTAACACCCCCAAAGGAAGATGATCTAATAAATTATTCTCTAAACGATAAAATTGTAGTTCAGAAACTTTACTTTTACGACTGAGTTCAAGATAATTTCCGATGTCGTTTTGTGTCATCAAACCTTGTAAGACTGTCTTTACTTCCCTCATTTATCTCTATTCCTTAAAATAGTTATTGAACTTGCTCAAATCAAGATAAACTAATTCTAGTATAAATTTTATTTCATCATAACTGTTTATCATAGGATCAATTATACTTAATCGTTGAATCTAAATTGTAGTAATGACAGACTCCAGCAAATCCCCCAAAGTTCCTATTAAAGAATTTATCGGTTCAAGACAGTCTAATCTATTTCAAACCCTTAAACAACCACAATTTACGGGAGAATTGATCTTAGGTTCATCTAAAGGTGAAGAATGGACTTTTTATCTTTATTTGGGAAGAATTATCTATGCTACTGGAGGAAAACATCCTGTCAGACGTTGGGTAAGAAATGTGACAAGATTTGCCCCAGCTTTAATAACCTACTTGCCCTCGATCGACAAAAATGCTTTAAATAAAGATAGTTTGGGAAAATGTTGGGAATATGAATTACTCAATTATTGGTTAGAACAACAAATAGTTACTAGACAACAATTAAACCAAATTATACGCAGTGCCATTGTCGAAATTTTATTTGATGTAACCCAAGCCATGGAGATAGTATTTCAACTCAATACATCTCAATCTTTACCCAGTCAATTGGTGTTTATTGACGCAGATCAGGTTATAGTGGAAGCGTGGGAAGATTGGCAAAACTGGCAGGGTGCAAAATTAGCCGATCGATTTCCGAATGATTGCCCTTTAGTTCGACAACCAGATCAACTAAAACAAAAAACTTCCCCAAAAACCTTTCAAATTATGGTGAAGCTGTTTAACGGCAAAAACTCTTTACGGGATTTGAGTTTACAGTTAAATCAAGATATTATGCAGATGACAAGGTTAATGTTGCCTTACATTCAATTAGGTTTAATCGATTTAATTTCCGTACCTGATTCTCCTATTCCCATCGAAATTCCCAAAAAATAGGAGATAGGAGATAGGAGAAATACTGAAACATCAAGGTTTTGAGATTTTGTACGATACAAAAAATATAAATATAGTATCGAGAATAAGGTCAAAAGTGTTGACTTTTTGAATAAAAATCGTCAAAACTGAGCACTTTTTCCTTCCTACAAACTGACAATTAAATAGGCATCCTGAAATTTAGCACCCTTCACCGATTGCCCTTTTAAGGGAGTTGGTAAGAATATATTACGACGTTGATCACCCGCAGAAATAGTGATTTCAGGTCCAGATTGGCTTAATTTTACTTGTTTTTTATCAAATCCGGGTAAAAATATCTTAATTTCTCGCTTATTGGTATCAATACTTAAAGGAGATGGCGCTTTTAAGGCTTGTTTTTGAAAATCGGGTAAAGCAGATGATAATTCGTCAATATTGCTAGATTCTATGTTAGGAATAGAATTAATGGTTAAAAGATTGAAAGCCTGTTCAATTTCGGGGGTAATTTCTCTTTGATTGAGTAAAACACCCCCAACGGTTAAACCGATTTGTTGCGCACTTCCCCACCAATATCTAGCAGTTTCGATCGAATCTGGAGTAGAATTAGTAATCAAGAAACTTGCCACACGACTAGGATTATTAACGGCATTTTTTCCTTGCTCTAACATTTGATTAGCTTCATTAGTGGGTTGTTGGGCAAAATTGTCAGCATTCCATGACACATTTAACACCGCACTGGTGACAGGTTGCACAAAAGGAGATAAGGCTTTCACAATATCCGAATTTTCCAGTAAATTTTTAACCCGTCTGACATACCAACTGAGAGTTTCAGGAATACCAAACATTCTTAAAGTATTAAGGCTAGTTTTACCGTCATAAACGATAACATCATACTTACCTGTTTGATCTTGTTCTCGTAGATAATTTAAAGTTAAAGCATCATCCATTCCCGGTAACAAAGCTAATTCTTGGGCAAAGATATTATTTAGTATAGGCGATCGAAGATATTGAGCTTCTAATTTTTTTAACTCCTCCCAACTATTTTCTAATAATTGACTACTTTGTAATTGAATAGCGTCAAAATTCGAGCTGATTTCAGTAATAGTCGATGTGATTTCACTCCCCATCAACAAAGACACGGAAGGAGTAGAGTCTTGTATCACCAATAAAACCTTTTTGCCTAGACTAGCATATTTTTTTGCAGATGCGATCGCTGTAGTGGTACAACCAATGCCTCCCTTACCTAAGAATGTCAGAATAAAAGCCATATTAACAGTAAATAAATAAATTTCAACCTAACCGCTAATTCCTCATTCCTAATTCCTCATTCCTCATTCCTAATTATTGCACTACTTGCACTTCATCTTCAAAAAACCAATTAGTAGTAGCATCAGGAAATTCTACAAAAACACCTACTCCACTACCATCAGTCATTTTAAAAGATTTGATAACCCCTTGTTGTCCTTGTTGTGCTTTTTCAATAACTTCAGCAGAGACTTTTTCTTTAAGACGACAAATTTTTACTTTTTGCCCTACTTCCATAACAATTTCTAATATTTATTTAATTAACAACTGTTTATTTTATCGGAATCTGACCATGTTCTAACCTGAGTAAACTATAAAATTTTCGGTAGTGTAAAGGTGTCAGGTGTCAAGGATTCTGTATTAGGTTAAAGAATTCACCAAATTCTACAAAAAATATCATGATTTCTAATAATAATTGATTTTAAAATCAGTAAAAATGGCTAGATTTCTTGTTAATTATAGTTTTGAGTGGTTGGTGAGCGTAATCGAACCATAATCGTCGAAATGTTGAAGTAAATCCTTTGACTAACAAATCAATGTTTGAGGATTTTAAACCTGAAACCTAATAACTGTTGATAAATCGTTATAATTGTTAATATAACTTAATAAAATGCAATTTTAAATCCATGACAGTCGCAACTAATTCAATTCATGATGTACCTGCCGTTGAGGGAAATTATTGGCAGTGGCGCGAACAAAATATCTATTATGTACAAGCAGGTTCATGCAACAGTGACAAACCGACCTTATTATTGGTACATGGTTTTGGTGCGTCCACAGATCATTGGCGTAAAAATATTTATCAATTACAAGAAAATTTCTCCGTCTGGGCGATCGATATGTTAGGATTTGGTCGATCGAGCAAACCTGCATGGGAATATACGGGTAATCTGTGGCGAGAACAATTAAACGATTTCATCACCGAAGTAATTAAACAACCAACGGTGATAGCAGGTAATTCATTGGGGGGTTATGCTTGTTTATGTGTCGCCGCCGAATATCATCATAACGTAGCAGGGGTGATATTACTTAATAGTGCAGGTCCTTTTTCCGATACTGTTACCAAAAAACCCAATACGATGCAAAAAATGAGCGGTTGGTTATTCCGACAAAATTGGATTACTTACTTTTTATTTCAAAGACTGCGTAACAAGAAAAATATTCGTAAAACCCTTGAGAAAGTCTATTTAGATTCTAGTGCCATAACCGATCAATTAGTAGAAGACATTTATCGCCCTTCCTGTGATGAAGGAGCTTTACAAGTGTTTGGTTCTGTGTTCAAAAGTCCTCAAGGGGAAAAAGTGGATCAATTGTTACAGAAAATGCAGTGTCCTTTACTTAATATTTGGGGGGAAGCTGACCCTTGGATGCGATCGAAAGAAAGAGGAGAAAAATTCAAGCAATATTATCCCCAGCTAACAGAAGTTTACCTCAAAGCAGGTCATTGTCCCCATGACGAAGTTCCCGAACAAGTGAACGATTTAATTACTCAATGGGCAATTAATAATTAGGAATTAGAAATGAGAAATTAGGAATTAGAAATTCAGTAAAGAGAAAAAAATTAATATAGTCAATAAAACTTCACAAATTATTTGGGATTTGGTGCATAAAATAGAAAAGTGAGACTGATAAGTAAATAGAAAACTTTATTCAAGATAAACAATCATGGCTATATCATTACAAAAAGGTCAAAGAGTCTCCTTAGATAAAATCGCCCCCGGATTGAATGCCGCCTTTATCGGTTTAGGTTGGGATGTCAATGTTACTGACACTGGATATGATTTTGATTTGGATGCTTCTATCTTTCTTTTGAACTCTAATGAAAAACTGATTTCTGACGAACATTTTATCTTCTATAACAATCTTACTAGCCCCGATGCCGAAAAATCCGTTAAACACATGGGAGATAATTTAACCGGTGACGGAGATGGGGATGATGAAGTTATTATCGTTGACTTACGAAAAGTGCCTCCTGAAGTAGCTCGTATTGCTATTACTGTTACTATCCATGAAGCCCAAAAAAGGGGACAAAATTTTGGACAGGTAAAAAATGCCTTTGTGCGTTTAGTTGATGTGGAAACGAAAGAAGAAGTTTTGCGCTATGACTTAGAAGAAGATTTTTCGATCGAAACCGCTTTGATTATGGCTGAAATTTATCGCAAAGATGGCGAATGGCGTATGAATGCCGTGGGTGCAGGTTATCAAGGCGGATTACAATCATTAGTAAATCGTTATCAATAAAAAATTAATGGAAAATTGAGAATTAGGAGTTAGGAATTAGTAATCAAAAATTAATGATAAAGAATTAAAAAATCAAATATTATGGGTATTAATTTACAAAAAGGACAACGAATTTCACTGAAAAAAGAAGCTCCAAAATTGCAACAAGTAATGTGTGGTTTAGGGTGGGATGTAGCAAAAAAAGGGGGCTTATTAGGAGGTTTATTTCAAGCAGATTTTGACTTAGATGCTTCGGTTTTGTGTTTAGATGCCAAAGGAAAATTAAAATCTAATAGTGAAATTGTTTATTTTGGAAACTTACGTCATTATTCTTCTGCAATTAATCATTTAGGGGATAATTTAACAGGCTCTGGAGATGGTGATGATGAAGAAATTATCGTTAATTTACCCTTAATTCCGAATAATATTTGCAAATTAATTTTTGTCGTTAATATTTATAATGCCTTTGAAAGAAAACAAGATTTTGGACAAGTACAAAATGCCTTTGTGCGTCTAGTTAATATGACAAATAAACAAGAAATTGCTCGTTATACTCTTTCCGCTAATGGTTATCAGGGAAAAACAGGAATGGTTATGGCAGAGTTAACCAGAGTTGATGATGATTGGGAAATGACGGCAAAAGGTGATGGTTTTATCGCTAAAAGTTTAGGAGATATTGCTCAACTTTATAGTTAACAATATCGTCAATATTTTTGTTATATAAGTTCGTAGTAACCCCTTTAGGGGTTATGAATCAATGGCTTTAGCCATTACTACAAACTTTTAATTAACTATCAAATAAACTAGCTTTTTCAGAAACTGCTTTTTGTAAGAATTTTTGATAAATTAACTCTCTAAAAGTATCTAAATCTTTCTGCCAAGAATTAGTAATATCCATTAATGTTTTGATGCGTAAATCTCCAATTAAGTCGTTTAAATTATAATTAAAACTACCCGCAAATAGTACCGCCGAAATAGTTATCTCATTAGGTTGTTGTAATTTTGCAGGATTGATATTTAAAACTAATTGAGCTCGATCGAGCTGATAAAATAAATTTAAAGATGCTTGAGGAGTAATATTACCAAAATTAAACCATGCCCCTTGATTTAAAAGGGTATTATTAATAAAGTTTTTACCCCCATCTTCTTCCTGACTAAATGGCACAATAATTTTAGGACTGATACTGATACCTTGATATTCAGCATTAGACATTTTATTAACATATTTTTGCGCAATATTGGCAAACTGAAGACTATTAATATCTTTATTACCTAAACCTTCCACAAAGCTAATATTGTTCGGTTGTGCAATGATATTAACACCATTTTTAAAACTTACTTGTGAGCCACGAGGATTACTGACTGGTTGTCTTGCTAATTCCCAATCCGATGGAACAATACCGCTCATAGTAAGAAGTTCGTAGCTCAATAAACTAGGATTAAAATTTTTGATAACAAGAGATACAGTTAACTCCTCAATGTCATTTAACATGAGATTTTCGGGAGAAGATGTCTGAAGTTGTGGTGTTGAAGCCATGAAAAATATAAAATATTGTGATAAATGAGATTACTTTAAGAATAGCTTATTTTTACCTTAGTCACGATGATTTTTCTGAAAATTTAATCTTTCTTATCTATGGTATCCCCATTTGAATGGTGAGATTTTGAATAGACAGGAAAATAGGAAACAGAAGATAAACAGATTTTAATTATCGCTAAAAAAAAATCTCAGTTAATGTTACAATACTTAATAAAATCTGAGATAACAACTAATAAAAATCGATAAATTTAATTTTTATAATAAATAGCTATGTTTCAAAAATCATGGGATAATCTTGGGGAAAAAACTATTAATAAAATTGCAGAAATGGCTTTTAAAAGTCAGATTAAAAATGCAGATCATTTAAGGGTACAGGTAAAAACAAATCCTCAAAAATTAGCACAAGGAGTGTTAGAATCTTTAGATATAGATGGTTCTGGTTTAATAATGCAAAAAGATTTAAGGTTAGAAAAAATGAAAATTACCTTAAATAATATCGCCGTTAGTCCTTTTAAGGCTTTAATGGGAAATGTACAATTAACTCAACCTAGCAAGGGAAATGCGTCTATTGTTTTAAATGAAAAGGACATTGAATCTGCTTTAAATATTAATAATCTTAATCGACAATTACAAAATTATGAAATTCTTCGTCACAATCATCCTGTTAAAGTGAAGTTTTTTAGGGTGGACTGTCGTATTTTAGCGGATGGGCGCATTATGATTAAGGCAAAGTTGAAGATTTTAGAGGATAATTCCCTCGAAAGTGTGTGTTTAATCATTAAACCCCGTATTTGTACCATTGGTAAAAATCTGTTAATGGATGAGGTTGAATGTACTCAAGGAACACAATTTTCTCCTATTCTCATTAAAGCTATTTTAGATGAATCTTTGAAAGTTTTAAATTTAGATCGTTTATCGGTGGATGGTATTTCTTTGAAGATTAATCATGTCTCCACTGAAGATGGAAAATTAAGTTTTTTGGCCATGGCAGGTATCACTCATCTCCCTAAAATGTCCTAGCGAGGACTAGCTTATTAATGATAATATAAAATAGTTTTAAAATTAGAGTTTAAATGTAGTAATTAATTATGGATATTCTTACTTTAGGTTGGGCTGGAGTTCTAGCTCTTTTCACATGGTCGATCGCAATGGTAGTATGGGGTAGAAAAGGTTTCTAAATTGTGGAATCATCACCAGTTATTCTCAATATTCTATTCATTGTCGCCATTGTCTTATTAATTTTTGTGAGTGGCGGTATTCTTTATCTCTCGACTCTGGAATGGCGCGATCGTCGTCAGCGCGATCGAGATAAAAAACTATAATATAAATAATTAGGAATGAGGAATGAGGAATGAGGAATCAAGTATTTTCACAACTTATCTTCTTTCCTCAATCCCCCTAATACCCTTAATCCCCCAATCCCCTATGACGGTAAGCAACTTGGAAAAACAACATAATCCCCTGCCTTGGATTTTTGGCATTATGGGCGGTGGCATTATTATTGTAGCCATCGCTAGTTATGTGATGATGAATCGTAGCAATACTCCTACGGTTATTGATCAATATACCGTTCCCATTACTCAACAAACTCTCAATCTCGAAATTAGAGCTAGTGGTACGGTTGAGCCTATACAAAGTGTGAATATTAGTCCGAAAAATGCGGGGAAAATTGTTAAGTTGTTGGTAGATCAAGGTGCGATCGTCAAACAAGGACAACCCATTGCCGTCATGGATAATCAGGAATTATATGTTCAAGGAATCCAAGCGGAAGCCAGATTACGAGAATCACAATCAGGTTTACAGGAATCCAATATTAAACTACAGGGAGACATACAAATTTATACGGCTCAAATCAATCAAGCCTTAGCCCGTTTAGAAGAGTCAAAACGTCGTATTCCTAGCCAGATTGAGCAAGTTCAAGCACAACTAAGGGAAGCAGAATCAAGATTAAAATTAGCAGAAGTTCAATTAAAACGTAACGAGAATCTGTTAAAAGAGGGAGTTATCAGTCAAAATCAGTTTGATGAATTAGGTAATGTGTATGTTGTAGCTCAAGCAAATATTCAACAACTTCTGCGTAGGATGGAAGAAATACAAACTACAGAAGACCCAGAAATTAAGCGTTTAGAAGCTGCGATCGCAGAAATTAAGATTGCGATGGAAGAAAGGCAATTAAGTGGAAAAGCCGAAATGGAAAGGCTTAAAGCCAATATTCAAGCAACCCAAGCTAATTTAGAAATTGCCAAAATTAAATACGAAGAAAGCTATATTACCGCTCCTTTTGATGGTATTGTTACCCAAAGATTTGCCACGGAAGGAGCTTTTGTGACTCCCACTACTTCCGCTTCTGCTACAGCTTCCGCTACTTCTAGTTCGATCGTGGCTTTGGCAAGAGGTTTAGAAATTGTGGCAAAAGTTCCCGAAATTGACTTAAATCAAATCAAGTTAGGGCAACCCGTTCAAATTATTGCCGATGCTTACCCTGAGCAAGTGTTTGAAGGTGTGGTTAAAAGTATCGCACCAGAGGCGATCGTCGAGCAAAATGTAACTTCTTTTGAAGTGAAAATAGCGATTCTAACTGGGCAAGAAAAACTATTATCGAAGATGAATGTGGAGGTTAATTTTTTAGGGGATAGATTAACTAATGTGGTGGTTGTGCCTACGGTTGCCATTGTCACGGAAGAAGGTAAAACGGGGGTAATGATTCCTGATGAAAATAACGAGCCTAAATTTCAACCGATTTCGATCGGTACTTCCGTTGATGATAAAACTGAGGTTTTGAGTGGACTACAACCGGGCGATCGAGTTTTTATTGACTTACCAAGAAATAAAAAATCACCTAAGTAGGGTTTGCTGAATAAATCAGAAAGCTATTAAAATCAAAAGTTTATACATAATACATTAAGAAAAAAAGTGCGCAGTTTTAAGGATTTTTATTCAAAAATTCGACACTTTTGACCTTATTTTTTAAAATACAACTATACTTATTCTATCTATCAACAACCTGAGTTCGACATAAAATTTTCGGTGCTGTAAAGGTGTTAGGTGTCAGGTATTAGGTATTAGGTTAAAGAATTGACAAAAAATATATCTTAATTGATTTGTTTATGTTCAATTTTTTGATAGAATTATATCATCTTCTGAAAACTACACCTGCAACCTGCAACCTGCAACCTACCTAAATCAGACATTCTTGTATCGAACTGAGGTATCAACAGCATCAAAACCTTGATGTTTCAGTATTTCTCCTATCTCCAGTCTCCTGACTCCTCTCTCCTATCCTCATCAAAAGACTTTTTCAGCAGACCCTATATACTTAACAATCCCGAAGGATTCACTGATAATAAATCTCGTCTTTGCAATCCTTCTTGGTAGAGTATGGCATTGGCGGAAAGTAAACCACTACTAATGGCTTTCTCCATCAAACCGCAAGGAAAAGGCATCTTCACCCAATCTCCTGCAAACATCAAATTTTTAATTTCCGTTTCCGTAGAAGGGCGCATCTTGAAGCTATTAGGAGGAAATCCCGAAAAATTCTTCTGGTTGACTAATTGTTGATGTAAAATCGTGGCATCTGCTAATTCTGGCACAATTTCTAGTAATTCTTGTCGAAATGTCTCTAGTATTGCCTCTTGGGTAGGAAATTCTTTTTCTTTATAACAATAGGCGTGTAACTCGACAACGCTTCCTCCTGTTTTTTGCGCCCATGCTTTATATTCAGTTTGGATGCGATGATAAAGGGTGATACTATCGGTTAGGCGATAACCTGATAAGGAGGCAAAATTGCTATGTTGCCAATCAAAATCTTTATCTAACCAAAAACGCCCTACAGCAAAAGGATCGGCTAATGCTAAACTTTCTACTTGATTCTTAGTTTGCGTACAAGTGTTTTCTTCTCCTTCCATTAAGTTAAATAGATGTTTGATGCCGTTAACATCCGTTGCCATGACAAAATAATCAGCCTCGATCGAACTAGGTTTATTTGCTATCTTAGGATTATTCGCCACTAATTTAACTCGGTTATCTTCTCTAGCAATAACTTTATAGGTGTTAAGATTGCGTTTAGCAGGAGGATTGATAACTTTACCATCATTATCATAAACTGCACCATGACAAGGACATAAAAACTTACCATCATCTTGTTTATTAACTGTACATCCTTGATGGGTACAACTGAGAGAAAGGGCTTTATCCGTATCCTTCACCACCGCAAATAAAGCATCTCCAGCACCATAATAATCATACTGATTATCTTGTAATAAAGGATTCTGTTCAATCCAAAAGGGTACATTACTAATATTATCACCCTGATAAAACTCGATCGAGCTGATTTTATCTCCCTGACAATGTATCTTACTAATAGTCGCTTCCGTGATAATTTTACCGCCATTATTAGTGATATTTTCCGCAATGGGATTAACTAAACTCCTACCCATATCATCGATCGTACCATTAAAAGCCAACCCTTCGGGATTACCAAAAAAATAGAAATGGAAAAACTGCATTAGTTCACCAGTACTTAAAACATCAGGAGCATTAAGAGAAGACTTAGCAAAGGGAAGGAAATATAAATCAAACAAACCTTGAGGGATACCTTTATTTGCCCAATCAGTAACAGAAATATCATCTAAGCTATAGTAACTATCAGGAATATTAAAGCTAGTAATAGCATGAAAAACGCGCCAATGTTCAGGATTTGCCAGATTAATGCCCCAATGGAGAGAATTTTGGGAGGAAATAGCTAAATCAACGATATTCCAAGGAAAAGAAGAATGACTAGGGCGAAAATTCTCAGGCTTATACTTATCACCCTTAAACAATACCGAATAATAATCAAGGGATTGAAAATTATTTTCAATACTAATCTCCTTAACAATACTTTTAAGATTATAGTATTGAGGGAAGAAACCATGAAAACCATGCTCCATTTTAAAGTTATCTTCCCCCACTTGAATATCCCAACTAGCAATTTTACCCCCCAACTGAGGCGATTTTTCTAACAGAGTCACCTCAAAACCTCGATTACTCAATTCATAAGCGGAGGCTAAACCCGCCAAGCCACCACCAATGACGACTACTTTTTTCGGGTTACTAAGTTTGCGAGGTAGAGTTAAAGTATCCCATCGATGAATAGTTGGTTGAGGTTTTACTACCCTTGAGTAACCCAGAATACCGAGAATACCCGTAAAAGTAAATAATTTAAGCAGATTACGACGAGAGATAAAACTATTCATGGAATACTTTTGACTTTAAAATAAGATGTAAATAAACTTTACATTACTTTACCAAAAATATCCCTCGATTTTTTCTTTTGAATGGGGGAGAAAAAAAATCTTATTTTATCTTGACTTTTGCTAACTATTATGTCACAATAATATAAAGATCATAATGGGAATCTTTTTGTCTATTTCTGAAAATGCTTATACTCCCATTATATAAATTTTAACAGAAAAAGCAACGATCGTCAAGGTGTTTTTTAAGTAATAAGTAATAAGTAATAAGTAATAAGTAATAAGTAATAAGTAATAAGTAATGAGTAATAAGTAATAAGTAATGAGTTTTGATGAAAAAAAGATTCCCTCCTTGAAAAAACCCTGCTTAAAAAAGGGGAAATTTTTGAGAGAAATTGCCTGTTGCCTGTTGCCTGTTGCCTATTGCCTACCCTCACCAGTCAACTTAGATGCTTCCTCGCTTAACTGATAAGCTAATTGTAAAATAGTTTTTTCATCATTAGGTTTGCCGACTAATTGAACGCCTATAGGTAAGCCTTGGGGAGTAAAGCCTGTGGGAATAGCCATAGCGGGTTGCCCTGTGGCATTAAAAGCAGGACAAGGAGTAATCCATTCAATGATTTTTTGTAGGGTTTCCTCTGGGGATAAATCAGCCCACTCTCCCACTCGAATGGGGGGTTGAAGGTAAGTAGGCAAGAGTAAAACGTCAAAATCATCGAAAAGGGCGACTATTTGTCGGGAAATCACTTGCATTTGGTGTAATGCTCTTAAATATTCTCCTAAATCTTGAGATTGCTCTTTTAACCATCGATTCATAGGGTTTAATATTTGATCTGGAAATCCTGCGACTGTAATACTCGATCGCCAAATGGTAATAAAAGGCTCTACTAAGGTACTGAAATCAGGGACAATTTCGATTAAGTGATGTCCCATGGCTTCTAATTTATGGGCGGTATTTTTTACTTGTAACTGTATAATGTCATGGGCTTTTCCTGTGGGTAAAACCTCTGTGGCAAAGGCAATTTTTAATTTACCTGTGTTTTGAGTTAGGGCTTGTAAAAAGGAAGTTTCAGGATTATCTAACCAATAAGGGTCTCCTGTGATGTATCCTGAGAGAACATCTAATAGGGCGGCACTGTCGGCTACGGTACGAGTTAAACAACCGTGGGTGGCAATTCCTCCTAAATAATCTCCTACGGGGGCATTAGAAATACGTCCCCTGGAGGGCTTTAAACCCACTAAACCACAGCAAAAAGCGGGTCCTCGTACAGAACCTCCTCCGTCTGAGCCGGGGGCAATGGGAATTAATCCTCCTGCTACGGCAGCAGCAGCTCCGCCACTTGATCCGCCTGATGTATATTCGAGGTTATGAGGATTGCGACAGGGGGGCATTCCTACAGATTCGATATAGGGTAATGAGCCTAATTCGGATGTGGCGGTTTTACCGATGATGATAAATCCTGCTTGTTTAATTTTGCTGACGATACCGCCATCGTAGTCGGAGATTTGATCTTTGATGAAGCCGTTGCCGTAGCTTATGGGCATTCCTTTGACGGGGTATAAGTCTTTGATGGCTGTGGGAATACCGAAAAATAAGGGTAATTCGGCAGTGTCTGGGGTTTTTCCTAGTATTTCGGTTTGAATTTTGGCGGATTCTAAGGCGGTTTCGATCGACATATGGGCAAAACTACCTAATTGGGGGTCAATTTTAGTAATTCTTTCGGCAAAAAAGGTAGTTAATTCCAGAGGGGAAATTTCTTTGTCATGGATTAATTTACTTAATGTTAAAGCGGAGAGAGATTCGAGATTATTTGTCATAAGGTTAAAATATTTTACTTCTTCTTGAACGGGGTTTATACCAATGGGTTTATACCAATGGGGTTTATACCAATGGAGTTTATACCAATGGGGTTTATACCATAAACCCCTACCTCCATCGCAAACCTTGTATGGGACGCAAACCTTATATGGGACGCAAACCTTATATGGGATGCAAACCTTATATGGGATGCAAACCTTATATGGGACGCAAACCTTGCGTCCCTACTTTTCTAAAAAATGGGATTCTGATGCTCAAGGTTGGGTTGTACTTTGATGCGAATTAAAATACAGGTGATGTTATCGTGTCCGTTGATTTGATTACCTAGATCAATTACTTGGGTAATTGCTGTGTCGAGGTTGGCTTTAGAACTAATTAAGGGTAATAACGTAGTTTCCCAATGATTTTCTAATAAGTCATTGTCACATAAACCATCAGAACACATTAATAATAAAGTATCTTCTTTGAGTTCAAAAAAGTTAATGTCAGGATTGACAAAAGCATTGTCTCTCGGTCCGAGGGCTTGAGTTAATTGGTAGGCATCAGGTCTGGCATGGGCTACGTCTGATTCTATGCCCTGTTTAATTTCTGATTGTGCTACGGAATGATCTACCGTGAGTTGTTCTAATCCCCATTTGCGGGTTACTTTATAAATACGACTGTCGCCGACATGGGCAATGGCAATTTTGGTGTCTTGAAGAAGTGTCATGACTAAAGTTGTCCCCATTCTTCCTGAGCCTGTTTGCCCTTTTTGAATATTGGCGGTATAAATGGCTTCATTAGCTTGGAGGATTCCTTCTTTGATTACTTCTATGTTGGGTATTTCATCTGTCCAATGTTGTTGAAAATAACGATAAATATTTTTTACTGCCATGGCACTGGCGACTTCTCCAGAAGCATGACCTCCCATACCATCACATACGATAAAGAGTCCTTTAGCGCTAAAATATGAGCCTTGAGAGCTTTCTTTTTTCCGAATGGATGTTTCAATGGCAAAACAGTCTTCGTTGTGTCCTCTTTTTCTGCCGATGTCACTTAAGCCAACGTCGGTTACGCTTAAGAGTCTCATGGGTAAAACAACGGTAGGTTGATCATCTCCATCGGGATTGTTAATCTGGGTGGCTTCTTCTCCGTCTGATTCTTCGTCTTCAAATTGATTGACTAAGTCTTGTAATTCGTCTTCTCCGGGTATGAAGATCACATCTTCTTCTTGATCTTCTTGTTCTTGGGCTAAAATTAGTTTCATTTCTATTTCTTGTAGAATTGATTGTAATTCCGATCGAAGTTCTTTAATATCATCAATTTCTCCTGATTCAATTTTGATCATTAAGTCGGTGATGATGGTTTTATAGTCTCCTTTTAATTCTTCGAGCAAATATGCCCATATTTCTACTAATTGTCGTAATAATGGGGGATCATTGGCTCGATCGAGGTATATTTTATCTAAGATTAATGTACCTTCATCGGACACTTTTAAGTTATCAATTCGCAGTAAAGTTTCACAACACTCTATCTTAGAAAAACTTTTCCAGAGTTTTGCCATTTTTTGTAGATAGGGTAAAACTTTGGTTATCTCTAACGGGGTAGTGCTTAAATATTTTTCTAAGGTTGGATAATTTTGATTTTGACTGATAATAATAAATTCTTGATCGTTTTCTTCGTCTTCCCAACCGTCTAAAAGTTCGGGGATGGTGGGGTTATACTCGGTTAAAGTTAGGTATGCAAAGGCTAAATCAGGGATTCCTGCTTGTTTTAAACTGTCTCGTTCAAAACTTTCTACTTGATCTAAGTTATCGTCTAAAATGCCTCTTTGGGTGGGTTGAGTGTCTTCCACTTCTAAGGCATAGTAGTGACGATCGTTACTACTAAAAAATGGAGATAAAGAAGTATCTTCTAGGGGAGAAGTTAAAATATATCTATGAGGGGAAAGGTTTTCATCCGTAGGAAAAACAAAGGGAATAGTGGGGTTTTTCTTTTTATCACAACTAATAACACATTGATATACTGGAGTTGTTAAATTATTTTCGATCGACATATCGCATCATCCTGACTACTTATAATTAAACATTATATAGTTGATGGTTGAAAAAAATTGATCAATAATAGAGGTGAACTATAAATTTGTTGATGAAGTTAGGAGATAGGAAAACAAACAGGAAGACAGGAGATGGGTTTAAGATATTAAGCAATTACAAAAGATTAAAAAATATATAGGACAAAGCCTATTTATGATCCCTAAATATCCGAAATTAGTTAGAGATAAAATACCAGAAATTATCAACACAAAGAATAAAAAAAGTCAAGTAAAAGTATTAAATATTAATGAATATAAAAAAGCGCTTAAACAAAAATTAGTGGAAGAATCCCAAGAAGTTTTAACGGCTCAAGAATCTGATTTGATGGAAGAAATAGCGGATGTTTATGAGGTAATAGAAGCTCTTATTTTTAGTCATAATTTAGATAAAAATAAAATTGCAGAAATTAGGGAAAACAAAGCAAATCTGAAGGGAAAGTTTAAGGAAAGACTTTTATTAATAGCGGTAGAAAACCTAGAGGAAAATAACTCCATTCCCGACTCAGAAACTCTTATTTTAAATAGTGCTGAAGATTTTTTAAAGACAGAAATTTTACCTCAAGCTCATTTGCTCGATCGAAATCCTGATATTCTTAAAGAAAAGTTAAATTTAATGAATAGAGTTAATCCTGATTTCTTGAGATTAAAACTAGGTAAAAATTTAGGGGGTTTAGGGATGAGTAATAAGGGTTTTTATTCGTGGCAAATAATGATAGCAAAATATTCTGGGGCGTTATCTTTTTTACAAACTCAGCATCAAAGTGCGATGGTGATGTTAGCTCAAAGTAGTGCAGAAATTCAGCACAAATATTTGTCAAAAATTCTTGAGGAAAATCTCTTTTGTGGAGTTGGTTTTTCCCATTTAAGAAGACAAGGAAAACCATGTTTAAGGGCTATTCCTGTTAAGGGTGGTTATGAATTAACGGGTTTTGTGCCTTGGATTACGGGTTATGGGATTTTTGATTATTTTATCATTGGTGCGACTATGATCGATCGAACTGAGTTATATGGAATTTTACCCTTTTCTCCTCAACAAAATTTACAGTTTAGCTCAGTAATGAAACTTTGTGCGATGAATAGTACAAATACGGTAACTGCAACTTTGAATCAATGGTTTTTATCTGAAGAAGATGTGATAATGATTAAACCTGCCAATGCTATCCATGAAAAAGATAAGAAAAATGTCTTACATAATGGGTTTTTTGCCCTCGGTTGCGCTCAAGGTGCATTGGAAATATTAAGGGAGAATTGCCAAAAATTGCAGTTAACCCAAGTAAATGATACTTATAATCAACTAAAACAAGAAATAGAAGATTTACAAGTTAATATGTTAACTATGGTTGACAATCCAGATGCAGATTTTAGGGAAAAATTATCTTTAAGAGGTAAGGCAATTAATTTAGCATTTCGTAGCTCGATGGCTGGTATTATTAGCAGTAAAGGACAAGCAAATCAGGATGATAATTCTGCTAACCGTTATTATCGAGAAGCCTTAGTTTATAGCGTATCAGGGCAGACAATACCAGTCTTACAGGAGTCTTTATTTTTATTAGGGGGTTAGGGAGTTGGGGAGGTTAGGGAAGATAGAAAAACAGGGAAACAGGAAAACTAGGGGATAAGTGAGTCGGCAAAATTAATTGTATGTTTACTTTATGAAAGGCAAAAGGCAAAAGGCAAAAGGCAACAAAGATGTAAGTTATTTTAATTAATTTTAAAATTCACAATCTATTTTGCATCGGTTAAATTTGCACGACTTAAAAGACAGTTAACCATTTTGGCATGACTGAGATTTGCTTTTTTCAAATTACTATCGTGTAAAAGGCTACAGGTTAAAATGGCATGGGAAAAATTGACTTCTGTTAAAATAGCGTTACGAAGACTACTATCGGTTAAATCAGACTCGGTTAAATTAGCACTGGTTAAATTAGCTTGAATAAGATTGATTTCCGTTAAATTCCCTTGGATAATAGCATTACTAAGATTAGCTTCTTTGAGATTAGCTTGGGGTAAAAGGCAACCAACTAAATTAACGTCACTCAAATCGGCTTCTTTGAGATTGATGCGACTTAAATTAATATTCCCTAGTATTTGCCCATGAAGATCAACTTTTTGAAAATTGGTTTCTCCTCGATGGTATCTTTCGATTAATTCTTGAACATCCATAATTGATTAACTATTATCCATTAAAGGGTTTATTTTTTTGATAATAAAATTCGCTATTTTTTGCGATGCGCCTGTATCTCCTAATCTTTTTTTGCCGTTAACAGCGATGAATTGCCATAAATCTGGTTGAGACAATAATTGTTGCAATTTTTCTGCTACTTGTTGAGGGTGATTAACTAATTGTAGAGAAATGCCTAATAAACGGCTTTGATTTTGAGCAAATTTTTGGTTATATTGAGCCCCATTACCCGGAAAGGCAATAACAGGTTTCCCTAATCCTACAAATTGTTCGGTGGCTGTACCTGCCATAGCTATAGATAAATCGCAATAGTTCAAACATTGGGCGTAAGCATTTTGAGTTAAAATTAATTTTGCCTTTCTTTTAGTAAATACTATTCCATGTCGATCGTTAATCAGTATATTTACTGAATTTATTTTATTTATTGGGGCTTCTTGCCATGCCTTTTGCTTTAATATTTCCGTAAAATTACTGAGATTTAATGAAGGTGCGATCGCACCCACAAAAATTAAATCTTGAGATTGACTATCAATAATATCATCAATAGCCATAAGGATCAATTGCCAATTATCTATACATTCGGGAAGTCTTGAGCCGGGAAGGAGTAAAATTTTTAATAAGTGTATTTCATCGGGATAAGTAGAGGCAATGGATAAATCATCCATCATGGGATTACCAAAGTCATAGGCACAAATATCATTTTTTTGTAGAGCTTCTGTGGTGATAGAGTCTCTGGGAAAAACACCAAAACAGCGTTTATTTTTCATTAACCATTTTTCCCAAGGATAGTAGATTGAGCCAAAAATTCGATCACGAAGTGGCGCTGCGCGATCAATTTTAGAAATATTTGGTAAAAAACCTTCTTCATCTCGTAAATAATATTCTGATTTTGCTGTACCAATAAAACCATAATTTGCACCGCTTAACCATGCAAATAAAAGAGGTAAAATATCACCCACTGCTAAGATATAACCGCCTTTTTTTGCCCAAGATTGAACAGCTTTAAATTGAGTAAAAGTTAAGCTAATTAAACCGTTATTAACATCTTTCCATAGCTGTTTATTATCCATATAAATAAAACCCCCTGACGGCATTTTTTTCACGGGGGCAATAAGGGGTATATTTTCCTGAGTATAGACAAAACCTTCGCCGACTAAGGGTAAGGATACGATCGAAATATTAGGGCTAATTTCTCTAATTTTGTTAATAATTTTTACAGCAATAATATCTTCACCGTGTCCATTACTTATTACTAATAATTTTACTGGATTACTCATATTCGATCGAGGTTTTGATAAGATAATTTTTTATTCAATTTAAGATTAAAATACTTTCTGTTTTACTTTCATAAAATTGCATAATAATAGCTTCATAGTGCCGCAACAAATAATTTTTTTTCCCTTTCGGCAGCAAACAATAAACAAGCCTTAATATCTTCGGGTTTTAATTCTGAAAAATCCTCAAGAATTTCTGCTTCTGTCATACCTCCTGCTAAATATTCTAAAATATCATATACAGTTATACGCATCCCTCGAATACATGGTTTCCCACTACGTTTTCCTGATTCGATCGTAATAATATCTTGGTAATTCATAATCAAGTTTTTTAGTTTTAATTATTATATAAAAGTCTTTATCATATATAAGTACTTAGGCAAAATTAATTGTATATAAATGATACCAAAGGCACAGCGAAGCTGCCCGATTCAACTCCATTATTATCAAAGATTTGAGAGAAATAAAATGCACAATTAATTTTACTCACTTACTCACTTACTTAATTAGTTAATTAATTCGATATTCTCCTTGTCTAATTTTTTTCTCTATTTCCACTTCTTCTGCTGTTAATAAAGATTCTCCTTCGGCAATAATTTCAGCTCTAATAGCCCTTAATTTTTTCCCTAGTGCTGATGGTTGTTTTTCAGATTTATTTTGATCAAATTCAAGTTGATAAATTTTTTCAATATAAATAGCTATTTCTTCTAATTTAGGAGTAGATAATTTATCTAAATAATTATTAATTTTTTCTTTAATTTTTACTTCTGTCATTAGTTTTTTCTCCTATTTTGTTCATTAGTTGTCTCTCAAAAATTGATCCTCTAATTACAAGAGATTGCTTCGTTACCTCGCAATTACATTTGATGTATTATCATTTTGTTTAAGAAAAGATTGCACCAACTCCACATTTTCTTTACTTCCTAAAATAACAGGGGTTCGATAATGGATTCGATCGGGTACAATATCCAATATTCTGGTTAATCCATCATAGGCTTTTCCTCCCGCTTGTTCAACAATAAAAGCTAAAGGTGCAGTTTCATATAATAATCTTAATTTGCCTTCGGGCTTATCCGTTGTACCCGGATACAAAAATACTCCTCCTTGCATTAAAATACGGTGAATATCTCCTACTAATGCACCACTATAACGCCCTGTATAACCATCATGACGATGAACATAACGGATATAATTACGGATAGAGTCATCCCACTGCCAGAAATTTCCTTCATTGACACTATATACTGAACCGTGATCAGGAATTTGGATGTTTTCCTGTGCTAAGATAAACTCACCTAAACTGGGGTCTAAAAAGAAAGAGTGAACACCAGTACCCATAGTATAAACTAAAACTGTGGCGGGTCCATATAAAATATATCCTGCGGCGATTTGTTTTGAGCCGTCTTGCAATAAATCTTTGGCTTCTCCGTCTAAATCTTCTCCTTCCTGTTGACGAATAGCAAAAATTGAGCCGACATTTAAGTTTATATCTACATTGGATGAACCATCAATGGGATCATAAAGTAAAGTATAGCGTCCAATGGGGCAATTTTCGGGGATATAATAAGGCTTGTCCATTTCTTCTGAGGCGAGACGACACACTAAACCACTTTGTTTAAATACAGAAATAAAGACTTCGTTAGCGTAAACATCCATCTTTTTCACGGATTCTCCTTGAATATTACTGTCTCCGGTGAAACCTAAGACACCTTCCATTAAACCTGCACGACTGAGACGACGGGCGATTAGTTTTCCTGCTAAGGCTATTCTATTCATTAGGGCGCTCAAATCTTGAGCATCGGCGGAAAAACTGTTGAGTTGTTGCAAAACATGACGGGATAAGGTGGTACAATCTCGATCGAGACTATATTCTGGGATGATTAATTCTGATGAATCCATAGATTTTTGTTAATAGTGAATCGTTTTTAATAAAAAATTTAGAGTTCAATTTATTGAACGTGATTTTGTTAGACGTATAATTCATTACACGTTGAGAAATTGATTTACCTCCTATAACCACTTCTTAATTCTTAATTCTTAATTCTTAATTCTTCAAGGTTTCCTCTAATTCTAAGACTTGTTGCACTTGTTTTACTTCCTCTTGTTTAAATATCTTACCTAACCAATGGACGAAATTGTCCACATAGGTAAAGGTGACAGGCACAACAATTAAGGTTAGTAGGGTTGATGTAGTAAAACCTCCGATAACTGCGATCGCCATAGGGCTTCTAATTTCACCATCTGCACCCCAAGCTAAGGCAATGGGCAACATAGCCGCCATAGTTGAAATGGATGTCATCAGAATGGGGCGCAATCGAGAAACTCCCGCATATACCACCGCTTGAAATTGTGATCTTCCCTCTTTCATTCCTGAGATAGCAAAATCCACTAATAAAATGGCGTTTTTGGTAACTAAGCCCAATAATAAAACGATACCGATGAGGGCGAATAATCCTAACTCTTTTTGAGTGACTAACAAGCCTAATAACGCCCCTCCGATAGATAAGGGTAACGCCATAAGAATGGCAAGGGGATAAAAGAAGTTACTATATAATAGAACTAATATACCATAAATACAACCAATGGCGAGGGCAACAGCCCCTAAGAAACGACTGAAAATATCCCTCATAATTTCTGCATCTCCAGCAGGTTCTTGAGATACTTCACTGGGTAAAGGAGACATGACGGGTAAATTATTGACGGCGGTTAAGGCATCCCCAAGGGCAATTCCTTCTAAGTTTGCCCCCAACTCCACTTTTCTTTGACGGTTATAACGTTGTATTTCCGCAGGTCCACTGGCGAGGCGAATATCTGCTACACTGGCTAGGGTGACTAATGTACCGTTGTTACTAGGTACTTTGAGATTTTTTAGGGTGTCGATGTTGCCACGATATAAGGGGTTAATTTGGACTCGAATGGGAATTTGTCGATCGACTAAGTTAAATTTAGCTAGATTAGAGTCATTATCCCCTATGGTAGCAAGGGAAGCGGTACGCGCGATCGAGTTGACAGAAACCCCTAAATCGGCGGATTTTTGGAAGTTGGGTTGAATAATAATCTCAGATTTGACTAAACTGGCACTAGAAGACACCTCTACTAATCCAGAAATACCCCTCATGCTCGTTTCTAATTTTTTGGCAGTTTCTGTCAAAATCTGTCCATTATCGCTTTTTAAGACGATGGTTAAGTCTTTACTGCTTCCTCCTGCACCTTGAGAGCGAAATGTCACTCTTGCACCAGCTATGGTGCGAAAATAGTCGCGCATTTGGCTTTGAAATTCCTGTTGAGTGATGTCTCGCTCATCTTTTGGCACAAGATTAACATACATCGTACCTTCGTTAATTTTACTTCCTCCTATATCCGCTAAAATACTCTTAACGACTGGATTTGGTTTTAATTTATCGGTAACTTGTAAAGCGATCGAGCGAGTATCTGCTAGAGTAGAGGAGGGTGGTAATTCGATCGAAATAGTACTTAAACCCGTGTCACCTTCACTAAATAAACCTTGAGGAATATAAGGCACAAGTTGCAGACTACCGATAAAGAAAGCAATAGCGATGATAATGGTAGTAACTTTATTGCGTAATGCCCATTTTAAAACCGTGCCATAGGGATGAATTTTGTGACGATTATTAGATAAATCATTGATTTTGTTAAGGGGTTTTGGTTTAAGAATATAGGCGCTTAACATAGGAGTCATGGTAGTTGCCACGAGGGTAGAAAACATCGTAGCTACTGCCACCGTCACCCCAAAGGGTTGGAAAAACTGCCCCGGCACACCTCCCATAAAGGCAACGGGTAAGAAAACCGCAACTATTGTGGCGGTGGTTGCCACTACCGCTAAACCAATCTCCCTCGCCGCATCCATTGCCGCCTGATAGGGTTTTTTGCCCATGCTCAAATGTTGATCAATGTTTTCAATCATACAGATAGCATCATCGACTAAATTTCCCATAGCTAAGGCTAAAGCTAATAAACTCATACCGTTGAGAGTATAATCAAGCGCTCTCATCACCATAAAAGTCGGGATGATGGAAAGGGGTAAGGCTAAACCAGTAATGAGGGTGGCGCGCCAATCTCTTAAAAAGATACCGACACTGATAACTGTAAGTATAGAGCCAATTATTAAAGAATCGATCGTACCTTGATAGGAATCTCGAATGGCGGTGGCACGGGTAAAAATCAAGTCAATGTTAATATCAGAGGGGAGAGATTGTTTAATTTCGACTAACTTTTTCTCGACATTATCCGCCACAGTGACAAGGGTTGTACCTGTACCCCTTAAAATAGAAAAACCCACTACAGGCTCACCATTATAGTAGGCTAATTGAGTAGCTTCCGCAAAATCATCTTTAACTGTACCCAACTGGTTTAAGGGAATAGTATCCCCATTGTCTAAAATTACTCGATAATCTGCTAACTGTCTGACGGTTAAGGCACTGCCAAGGGTACGAATGTTCTGTTCTTGTCCACCAATTTCGGCTTTTCCTCCTGAGAGGTTAAGATTGAGGTTGCGAATTTGCTCATTAATTTCTGTGGCGGTGATATTATAGGCTTGTAACCTTTTTGGGTCTAAATCGACTCTTACTTCTCTATCAAAACCACCGATGCGGTTAATTTGGGCAACCCCTGAAACGTTGGCTAAATCCCTAGCGATGCGTCTATCTACTATATCCGTTAATTCTTCCACTGAGCGACTATCGGAGGATACCACATAAGTCATGATAGCACCTCCTGCAAAGTCTAACTTCTGTACGATCGGCTCATTAATATCCTGCGGTAAATCCTGTCTTATTTGTGCGATGGCATTTCTAACATCATTAGTAGCCTGATTTGCGTCTGCTTCCAATTCAAACTCTATCACCGTGACGCTCACACCATCACTGACGGTAGAAACAATATTATCCACTAAGTTAATGGGCGCTACGGCATCCTCCACTAACTTTGTCACCTGAGATTCTAATTCTTCAGGTCCTGCTCCGCGCTGAGTTATGGTAACTTGAACTAAGGGTATATCTATGTTTGGTTGATCATTGATGCCTAACTGAAAAAAGGAGAATATCCCAAAAATACTCAGACACAGGAATAAGACTAAGACAGAGACAGGATTTTTAACTGACCATGTGGACACATGAAAGGACATAATGTTAGTAGAGTTCGATCGAAATGACTATTAAGTTTTGTTACGATCGATTATAACTTTAACAGTAAAAATTAAGGGCGATATTACCGTAAAATTTTGTTTGCACTAAGGTTAGTTTTTGTTGTTCACTAATTTTTGATTTTCTGGGATCATATTCTACAGCTATTTGTCCTTTTAGTAATTCATAATCATAAATTAAGTTTAAAACTCGATCGTACAGATCATTGTGATAAGGTGGATCAAAGTAAATTAGATCAAATTTTTGTCCTTTTAAACTCTTTAATCTTTGTAAAATATCTCCCCTTAAAACCTTAAATTGTTGATTTTCTTGAGCTACTTTTTGCCAATTTTCTCGAATAATTTGACAGGCTAAAGACGATTGTTCGATGGCTACCACCTCAGAAACTCCTCGACAAAGGGCTTCTGCCCCCATTGTACCGTTTCCTGCACATAAATCTAACCAAGATGCCGATTCAAGATAGTCTTTCCAAATATTAAATAAAGCCTCCCGAACTTTAGATGTGGTAGGGCGAGTATCATTTCCTGATAGGGTTTTAATTTCTCTGTTGCCGTAGATTCGCATTCTATAATAATTTAGGTGTTGTTGTCATAATTTGTCACTCTTTCTCATGTGTACTTTGTTATCAGTTTAGCAAATATCCTCATTGGTTATTCTCTTTCTTTTAATCCTAGTTTAGATGGTTCGATCGAGAAACGACGGTACTCGCTTTCTTTATATGAACGACTGTTGGTTTTAATATATTGAAAAATTAAATATGTTGATTACAATTAATTTTTAAGGATGACTTTCATCATTTAATTTCATTAATCGATTTCTGGTTGAAAATGATTAAGCCAATGCCCAAAAATTAAAATCCGAAATAGTAAACCAGTTCTATACACCTGTCCGTATTGATGTGTTTTCAATATAGAATCAATACCCTGTTTATTTAAAATTTTGTGATCAGATAATAATTGGTTTGTCTGAACAGATTGTAATATTTGGCGTAAAGGAGTTGAAAAACCTTTCTTCGGTACTTCATGAATTTCTTTTGGTAAAACATATTTAAAAGGGTTACGCAAAGTTGATTTATTTTTTTCGGAAGTAGGTACACTAGCCATGAAATCTAAAAAACGTTGATCTGTTAAAGGGCTAAAGGTACATCTAAAATATTAGATTTTTGCCAATTACAGAATCCACCTATGTTCATATAATTTCTACAGTATTTTTTTAGTAGTACCTCAGTTTTCTATATCATTCAATTATACTTGCCTTTATGTTGCTATATTAGCAGAATTATGAAGTTTCCAATAATAATGTTTTTTGCCTAAAAGTTCTTCATGAGAACCTTTTTCTATTATCTCTCCCGATTGCATTGTCACAATAACATCTGCATTTTTTATAGTTGATAATCGGTGAGCAATAGTAATAACCGTTCTCCCTTCGCTAATTTTGTCGATCGCCTTTTGAACAAAGACTTCAGAAGCAGTATCCAAAGCACTGGTAGCTTCATCTAAAATCAATAATTGAGGATTGCGTAAAAATGCACGGGCGATGGCGATTCTTTGTTTTTGTCCCCCAGATAACATCACTCCCCTCTGTCCTACTATTGTATTTAAACCTTGAGGTAAACGTTCAATAAACTCCATTGCATAGGCATTTTGTGTGGCTTCCCTGATTTCTTCATCCGATGCTGTTAAATTACCGTAGCGGATATTCTCTAAAATAGTGCTATTAAACAGAAAAGTATCTTGACTGACAATAGCTGTATAAGAACGCCACTGGGACAGATTTATATTTTTTAAGTCTTGCCCATCAATAAAAATATTGCCCTCACTGGGATCATAGTAACGCATTAACAGATCTACTAAAGTTGATTTACCGCTACCCGATTGTCCGACTAAAGCAACTTTTTGTCCATTTTTAATATTTAGAGATAGATTTTTGATGACTGATTTTTTAGTATTAGGATATTGAAAAGTAACATTTTCTATGGATATTTTTTTCTTAATACCCGTAAACGATACAGAACCTTGTTTAATTTTTTGATGAGTTATACTCATCAAGGTTATAATTTGATGTTGCAAAATGTACAGTTGCCTCTTGCCTACTTGCCTTTTGCCTACCTTCACCAAACTCAAGTTATGCCCTCGCCAAGTATATATCCCATAAAAATTGATAAACTAGATTAAGACTACCTTCCCTAATTGAAAAAGAAGAAATAAGGTTATTGGCAAAATTAATACGAGGTATTGTTCTTAGCATCACAATAGTATAAGTTAACAAAATTGGTAAAAAATTCCCATCGCCTAGAAAATAAAAAGCTATTAAAATTACTAACAATGTGCTTATTCCTAAAGTTTCAGTTATGGGATTGACAGCACAAGCATACTTGTATAACTGTATTTCTGAATGACATCGAGAATCTAAAGTCATTTGAGTTTCTTTCCTTTTGTTATTTTCCAAATCAAAGGATTTTATTACTTTGATACCGTCTAAAATTTCTAGAATTAACCCTGAAAATATTGTTGTTTCATTAGCAACTTTATGACTTTTAACTTTGATTTTAGATAATAAAGATTTTAAACCGAATACCAAACCACTAAAACTAATGATACCAATCAAGGTTATTTGAGGAGATAAATAAATGGCAACGGCTAATAAACAAATAATCGTTGTAAATTCACTAATAAGGGTGAAAAAATTCGCACTTATTTCCTGACAACGTTCTGTATGATCATTTATTAGAGCTGTTAATTCACCAGTTTTTGCGGAATTATATAAAGATATGTCTGATTCAAAAAACTTGTTAATAATTTGTTCACGGATAATTTTACCTGTATAAAACTTTAATTTGTTGATGTTAAAATCTGAGTAGTATTTAGTACTATTTTTGAAAATTATTACGAACCAAAATAAGATAACGAAAATGACAAAAGGATTTTCTATGCCAAAAAACTCACCGATTTGTTCAATGGGTTTAGGAAATACATTTTGATTTTGTGAAGAATTACTGTTACTTAAATAGCTAGTCAAAGGCAACACTAAAGAGGTTGATAAACCTTCTAATACGGAGGCAAAAAGTCCTAATCCAATGGAGAGAAAACCCAATCTCCAGTTTTGTTTAACAATACTAGCTAACCAGAGATTAGGCTTTGAGATATATTTTTTTAACTTATTTACTACTGTCATATTTGTTGAAGTGACTGATAAAAGAACTAAACTTTTTTTAAAATAATTAATTGTTGACCATTTGCCTCAACTTGATCAACAACCATGACGAAGCCTAAAGATTTCAATAAATCCAGAGTATTTGATCTTAATATAATAATGGACTTTGACTATAGTTTAACCAGCATAAAGATAATTTTATTTATTCATGGAATGGTAACGGCGATCGCAATGGATTTAGATGCAGACATATTTGAGCATATCAGGTTAATGAATGTTTATTTTTACGATTTTATCTTACATGGTTGGGAGAGTTTGTTTTAGATGATAAAATTTTCTGGAGTTATGGCTAAAACAGGAGAGTTGAAAAAATCTTTCCATTGCAGAGAATAGGCTTTTAATATATCTTTTTTTTCAAGAGAGATTACTTCAAAGTGTTGTAACAACCAAGCAATAACTTCTTGGGCTTTTTCAAAACCACAGTATTTATTAACGAGATAATGAAGAGTAGTAACGGAATGAATAGAAACAGCACCTTTATTTTTACCCATAACAATACTATCGATGATTTTTGCTGAATAAGGGTAATAAGGTTGTCGATGTTGAACTACATCTAAAATAATATTTAAGTCAATTAGAATCACGGATTGTATTTTTCGGTTAAATAATCTTGATAAACTTTTTCTGCGTCTATATTTTCGGAAATAAATCCTGTTATTTTTTCTAGGGAGGGATAATAAGATTTTTGCTCTATCTTTTCAAGAGTCTTTAAATAATCAACAAACATCTCAGTGATACTGATACCATATTTTTTGGCATAGTATTCAGCAAACATTAGATAATTTTTGGATAATTCTAAGGTAATTGTTTCCGTTTCCATGAGCTTAATTTCAACAAGTTTTAGTTTTATTCATTGTGATTATAATAGCATTTATGGTTTAATTTATAACTCGAAAAAGAAAGATTTTTTGATAAAAGAAACCCTTGAGCCACATAAAACATGGTGTAATAAGCTCTCCCAACGGCAGATTCAAGTAAATGATTCTCTAACAGCACTAAAGATGCTTTATGGGTGTCTTTAGCCTTGCTCAATAGTAATTTGATTTCAGTATTACTCCTCACAAGACAATACCCTCTCTACGGATATTGATGAGCAAAGGACTTTGTTCTAATTCAAATCTTGTTGTTAACATTTCAATAACATTAAATAAAATATTTTCGTTGATGGAAAAATCGCTAATTTCTCTAATTAATTCATCTCGTTTTTGTTCGGTTAATTTTGCTTTAGTCACAACTAAAATATCCACATCAGAATCGATCGTTGCTTCTCCTCTTGCTTGAGAACCAAATAAAATAATCTTGTCAATATCTTTCCCGTATAAGTATCTTAGAGACTTTTCAAATCTTCTTAAACTTGGTTCGATTAGGTTAACAGTGTTTTTTATGGACGACTCTAGCACTGACTTTTATCTCCCTAAATTGATTAAATTGCTCACATTATTAGACATCGAATTAATTTTAACAAATGTTGATTTTATTAATTGTGATTATAGCGTTTTAAGATTATTGCCTTCAAAATTTGCTCACACAACTTATTCATGGCATGGTAACGGCGATCAAGATGCGTTTAGATGCAGAAATATTTGGTTAATTAGTGGTGATTTGTTCAAGAAATATTTTTAAATCTTTTTTTAGATTTGATGATAAATTAAGAGCTTTATCTAAATTTGATTTTAACTGGTTATATTCGATCGCTGTATTATAAGCATGACGAAAAAAGTGACGAAATCCCCTCAAACTGTCTAAAATATTGTAGGTTTCTTGGGAAATTAAAGCAGGGCGAATTTCTGGTATTTCTTGACTCATTCTGTGTAATAAAAGGCTATGCCATCGAGAAGTTTCTGTGATGTGGTTTTCAAAATAGGTTGCGACAATTTTTAATAAATCTTTTGTGGCATTATAAAGATTATGAATTTGATAGGCAATACTTTCTAAGCGAATAATATCATCTGACTCTAAATTTTCACATCGAGCTTGAAGTTTTTGCTCAATACTTGCCATTAACTGTATTTGGGCATTAAGATCAGCTTTTAAAATTATAAAGGTGTTTTTGTCCATAAAATCCCTGTTTGACGAATACGGTGAGCAAAATGACAAGAATCTAATTTGATTAAATCTACATCTCTTTCAAGATAAGTTGAGAGTAAACTAATGGCTTGACAGTGTTTTTCTGGGTTAATAGTTTCCACGGCTAAATCAATGTCTGAATGATGATGAAATTTTCCTGCACGAGTAACAGAACCAAATATATAGGCTTGAGTTATACCATATTCGATCGAAAATTTATCTAACCATTGACACGTTTTTTTCAGTAGGCTTTGACGCTGAGTTTCTAATTTTAATCGTTCTTCTGCGATAATTCGATCGAGTTTCTTAGTAGAAAACAAAGTCATGTAGTAGTTTTTAAAAGATTTTCCTAAATTTTATCAAAATGGGAGCAATAAATTGCAACCCAACAAAATAAACAAAAACATCAATTAAGTAATTTTTTCTAGTTTGGTGTGACTGGGATTAATAATTTTTCTCGCTGACTCGAATTGCACAACTAAAGTATTTTTTTTGCCTAATCCCAATAAATTTGTAACAATACCGTCACCGAATATGGGATGATACACTCGATCGCCCTCCTGCCATGATTCCTGACAAGTTGCTTTAACTTCGGCTTCCGATTTAGCCTTTTTCGAGATAGATTGACGGGAGTTTAAATTACTACTGAGCAAATCTGCAGGTAACTCATCCAAAAATTGCGAAGGGGTACAATAATCTAAATTACCCCAAGAATATCTTTCTCGAGCATAGGTGATAAATAATTGCTCCTTAGCTCTTGTCATACCAACATAGCACAACCGTCTTTCTTCTTCCAATTCCATTTCATCTCGCAAACTGCGATTATGGGGTAACAATCCTTGCTCAAAACCCACTAAAAACACGACATTAAATTCTAAACCTTTGGCGGAGTGCAGTGTCATCAGGGAAACAGCTTTTTCTCCTTCTTCCAAGTTATCTAAATCTGAAGCGAGGGAAGCACTACTTAAAAACCCTTCCAAGCTGGAGTCTTCGTTGTCTTCTTGAAATTGAAGCATAGCGTTGACTAATTCGTTGAGGTTTTCTTCTCGGTTTTCTGCTTCATCCGTGCCTTGTTGTTTTAAGTCGTCTAAATAACCTGAAAGATTGAGAATTTGATTCAGAATTTCTGAGGCGGAATTTTCCTTAATTCTATTTTGACAATCGCTAATTATTTCCGCAAATTGATTAACTTTTTTAGCGGCTTTTCCTGCGATCGTATTTACAGATGTTTGATCATTAATTATTTCCCATAAAGGGATATTTAATTCTTGGGAAGCCGTCATTAAATTATCAACAGTGGTTTTACCAATTCCCCTTCTAGGAGTGTTAATAATACGCAATAAACTGACGGTATCTGCGGGATTAATTATTAATCTTAAATAGGCTAAAGCGTCTTTAATTTCTTTTCTTTCATAGAACTTTAAACCACCTACTATATTATAAGGAACACCTTTATTAATTAATTCATCTTCAAAGGGGCGTGATTGAGAGTTAACACGATATAAAATAGCAAAATCTCCCCAATTTAATTCAGGGTTTTCTTTGACTAATTGTTGAATTTTTCGACACACAAAACTAGCTTCTTCTCTCTCGTTATCTCCTCGATAGGTATAGATGGTTTCTCCTTCTCCTCTCGTGGCTTTTAAGACTTTATCAATGCGTTGGGTATTTTTTTCTATGAGGTGATTTGCCGCTTGTAAAATGTTCTCTCTCGATCGATAATTTTCTTCTAATTTTATCATGGTTTCGGTGATATTATCCGCTAAATTATCCCCAAAATCTTCTTGAAAATTTAATAAAATTGTGAAATCTGCCATCCTAAAAGAGTAGATAGATTGATCTGCATCTCCTACTACAAAGATCGATCGATTTTGCCAATTCCAATCTTGTTTTTTAGGTTCATTATTAGTAGATAAAAGCCTAATTAACTCATATTGAATGTGGTTAGTATCCTGATATTCGTCCACTAAAATATGTTTAAATTGGTTATGCCAATAACCTAAAACGGATTCATTTTGTTGAAAAATACGCACAGGAATTAATAATAAATCATCAAAATCTAGGGAATTATTTCCTGCTAATTGAGCTTGATATTCTTCATAAATTTCAGCTATTACTCTCCCCTTATAGTCTGGATTTTCTATGGCATATTGTTGAGGAGTAAGCCCTAAATTCTTGATCTTACTAATAGCAAAACGCATTTTGCGAGGCTCGAATTTTTTATCATCAAGGTTGAGTTTTTTAGTCACTATTTGCTTAACTAAACTTTGGACATCAGACTCATCTAAAATCGTAAAATTTCTTTGCCAAACTCGACTTTTTTCATCTTGATATTTATTTATATCAAACCGTAAAATTCTGGCACATAAACTATGGAAAGTACCCACCCAGAGGGGTTTTATGGTATTTTTATAAACTTGAGATTGTATTTTTTTCTGTTCTAATTCTGATAATAAATCTAGCCGTTGCCCATGTTTTTCTTCTGCTATTTTCTGCGCAAAAATTTTCTCAATTCTTTCTTTCATTTCCCTTGCCGCCTTATTGGTAAAGGTGACGGCTAAAATATTTTCAGGGGCGACTTTATGGGTTAAGATCAAATTGGCAATACGATAGGTTAATGCTCTTGTCTTACCTGAACCTGCACCAGCAACTACTAATAATGGTCCGCAAAAATGTTCTACGGCTTGACGTTGACAGAGGTTTAGATGATGAAGGAAATCAAGATTAGAGTTCATAAAGCAGAATTTAAAAGAGCTATCAAACCTAATTCTATCATAATAAGGTCTAAGAATTTTATCGGATACTAAATATATGCCTTTAAGTTGGAATGAAATTAAAAATAGAGCCTTAAATTTTAGTCGAGAATGGGCTAATGAAACCTCAGAAAATGCTGAAGCTAAATCATTTTGGGATAATTTTTTTGATGTTTTTGGAGTGCCAAGAAGGCGCGTTGCTACCTTTGAAAAATCTGTCAAAAAATTAGACAATAAACAAGGATTTATTGATTTATTATGGAAAGGAGTTATTTTAGTTGAGCATAAATCTAAAGGCAAAAATTTAGAGAAAGCCTATCAACAAGCCATTGATTATTTCCCCGGATTAAAAGATCATGAATTGCCTAAATATATCCTCATTTCAGACTTTGCTAAGTTTAAATTATACGACTTAGAAAATGATGTTAACCATGAATTTTTACTGACTGAATTTGTTGATCATGTTCATTTATTTGACTTTATAGCAGGGTATAAAAAACGAGAATATAAAGATAGTGATCCCGTTAATATTCACGCCGCCGAATTAATGGGAGAATTGCACGATCGACTCTTAAATATTGGTTATACTGGACATAATTTAGAGGTTTATTTAGTTAGATTATTATTTTGTTTATTTGCTGACGATACAGGCATTTTTAATAAAAATATTTTCCAAGAATATATCGATTTACACACCAAAGAAGATGGTAGCGATTTAGCTGGACATTTAACCTTAATTTTTGATACCTTAAATCGTGAAGAAGATAAAAGACTAAAAATTTTAGATGAAAATTTAGCTCAATTTCCCTACATAAATGGCAAGTTATTTGAAGAAGGTTTACCTCCAGCTTATTTCGATCGAGAAATGAGAGAAATGTTATTAAAAGCCTGTGCTTTAGACTGGGGTAAAATTTCTCCTGCGATTTTTGGTTCGATGTTTCAAGCAGTGATGAATCCTAGTCAAAGACGTAATTTAGGAGCTCATTATACCTCAGAAAAAAATATTCAAAAAGTTATTAAGCCCCTGTTTTTAGATGACTTATATAATGAGTTTGAGAAGATAAAAACTAATCATAATAAACTCAAAGAATTTCACGAAAAAATTGCTAATTTAAGATTTCTTGATCCTGCCTGTGGATGTGGTAATTTTTTAATTGTTAGTTATCGAGAGTTACGAGATTTAGAAATTTTAATCTTAAAAGAGTTAAATAAACAAGGACAATTAGAGTTAGATATTCGCAATATTATTAAAGTGGATGTCGATCAATTTTTTGGCATCGAATATGATGAATTTGCGGTGAGAATTGCCGAGGTTGCTATGTGGTTAATTGATCATCAAATGAATATTAAAGTTAGTAATGAATTTGGTCAATATTTTGTCCGTTTACCTCTGAAAAAATCCGCTAAAATTGTTCATGGAAATGCTTTACAAATTGATTGGAAAAATATTATTGATCCCCCCCAACCCCCCTTATTAAGGGGGGAGAATAATAGCAAAGTACCCCTTATTAAGGGGGATTTAGGAGGATCTAATTTTTCTTTTAATTTTATCTTTGGTAATCCTCCTTTTGTTGGTAAGAAAGAACAATATTCTCACCAAAAAGCTGATATGAATTTAGTCTTTAATGGAGTAAAAAATGCAGGAGTTTTAGATTATGTTTGTGCATGGTATTTAAAAGCCTCTCAGTTTACTCAAAATACTAATATTCGTTGTGCTTTTGTGAGTACAAATTCTATTTCTCAGGGGGAACAAGTAAGCATTTTATGGCAGGAGTTATATACAAAATATAACATTAAAATTCATTTTGCTCATCGTAGTTTTAAATGGACTAATGAAGCAAAAGGAAAAGCGGCTGTTCATTGTGTTATTATTGGTTTTGCTAATTTCGATATTCTTGAAAAAAAACTTTTTGACTATCTTGATATTAGAGGTGAAGCAACTGAAAAAATTGTTAAAAATATTAATCCTTATTTAGTAGAAGGTAATGATTTAATTATATCTAAAAGAAATCAACCTTTATCGAATTTTCCTGCAATAAATTATGGTAGTATGCCGATAGATAATGGAATTTTAATTTTATCAGATGAAGAAAAAAAAGAGTTTATAAAAAAAGAACCTTTAGCAAAACAATATATTAAACTATATTCAGGTGGAAAAGAATTTATTAATAATATCAAACGTTGGTGTTTATGGCTTGTAGATGTTAACCCGAATGAATTAAAAAAAATGCCTTTAGTTTTAGAAACAATAAAACAAGTAAAAAATTATCGTGAAAGTAGTGGAAGAAAAACAACAGTAAAACTTGCTCAAACTCCATCTATTTTTGGTGAAATTAGACAACCTAATATAGATTATATTCTGATACCTAAAGTATCTTCTGAAAATAGAAAATATATTCCTATTGGTATTAATAAGAAAGAAATTATTGCTAGTGGAAGTTGTTTAATTATTCCATCTCATGATTTATTTTTATTCGGAATTTTAACCTCAGAAATGCACATGACATGGGTTAAATATGTATGTGGAAGAATGAAAAGTGACTATCAATACTCAAGTTCAATTGTTTATAATAACTATCCTTTTCCTGACAATGTGACGGAAAAACAACGGGAAAAAGTAGCTAATTTAGCTCAAAAAATCCTTGATATTAGAACACAATATCCTGATAGTAGTTTAGCCGATTTGTACGATCGATTAACCATGCCAAGGGACTTATTAAAAGCGCATCAAGCCCTTGACAAAGCAGTGGATTTATGCTATACAAAACAGACTTTTTCTAGTGAATTAAATCGCATCGAATTTTTGTTTAATTTATATGAAAATATCACAGCACCCTTATTAAAAACAGAGAAGAAAAAAAGCAGAAAAAAATAAATGTTTTTGTTATTTCCCGTCAGTAGGTTGGGTAAGCGGTAGCCTATTCCAACAACAATTTTATTTAATTTATTTTAATTTATTTAGACATTAGACATCTGGAAAAAATTGCAGTAGAGACGTGAAATTTTACATCTTTACAATAGTTTTAGTTGGGTTGTATTTCATTTAGCCCAACCTAAAAAGTGCCTATTTATTCTATCCAATTCTCTAAATTTAAACCCTCAATTCTCGTTAAATCACTATCATTAGAAACCATAATTAAATCTTTAATAATTGCCGTAGAAGCGATTAAAATATCTTCGGTTTGAATAGGTAAACCTCTTAATCTGAGGTTAGCATGAATTTCAGCAGCTTTTTCTAAAATTGCTAAATCATCTAATAAAATAATCGGATATTGTTGGTACATTTGATTAAATCTTTCCCTTTTTTTTGGGGCATCAACTGCTAAAAAACCTCGTCTAATTTCAAAATAAGTGATACAACTAATATAAATTTTGTTTCTTTGAAATTTTATTGCTTCGAGTTTAGCTTTAATTTTTAAATTATCTTTGATAGCTAAAGAAACAATATTTGTATCTAATAAATAGCTCATAAATCACCTATTTTCTTTTAATTGCATCATCAAAAACTGCCATTTGTTCAGGGGTAAATTCGTGACCAATTTTTGATAAAACTTCTGTCGCCATAACAAAGCTACAATGTTCTTTTAATTCGCTATCTGGCATACTATCAAAGTCTTCAAAGGTCAAATTTTCTTGAGTAAGATTTACCAAATGTTTTACTATTTCTCGATAATCTAAATCTTCTTTTAATAACGAATCTTCATCCATCAAAATAGATACAATATTCTCTATTCTTTTAACTATTATTTCTTGTTTAATATCTGTTAATAACATGATATTTCCTCCATTTAGTCTTGATTAATATTATTTTATCATAACTTAAAATTATTTTCTTCACGAATCGATCGATTTGTTGGGTTGCATTTCATTTAACCCAACCTACAAAGTGCTTATTTATTCTATCCAATTCTCTAAATTTAAACCCTCAATTCTCGTTAAATCACTATCATTAGAAACCATAATTAAATCTTTAATAATTGCCGTAGAAGCGATTAAAATATCTTCGGTTTGAATAGGTAAACCTCTTAATCTGAGGTTAGCATGAATTTGAGCAGCTTTTTCTAAAATTGCTAAATCATCTAATAAAATAATCGGATAATTTTGAGAAAATTTGTTAAATCTTTCCCTTTGTTTAGGTGCATCAATGGCTAAAAAACCTCTCCTTATTTCAAAATAAGTGATACAACTAATAAATATCTTATTATTTTGTTCTTTAATGTCTTTAATTTTTTGAAGAATCTGAAGATTATCTTTAATAATAAAAGAAACAATATTTGTATCTAATAAATAATCCATAAAAATTTTTATTTCCGTTTAATTGCTTCATCAAAAATTGCCATCTGTTGGGGAGTAAAAGACTCACCCACTTTTGCTAACATATTTAAGGACATTATGCTACTACTAAAATCTTTTAATTCTTCATCAGACATCCCATTAAATTCTTCCAAAGACTTGTTTTTTTCAAGCCGTGTAACTAACTCATGTACCGTTTCCCTATAATCGAGATCCTCTTTAAAAAAAGGCTCTTTATCCATTAATATAGATACTATATTCTCGATTCTTTTAAGTATTATTTCTTGTTTAATATCCGTTGATAACATGATATTTCCTCCATTTAGTCTTTATTAAGATTATCTTATCATAACTTAAAATTAGTTGCCTCACGAATCGATCGATTTGTTGGGTTGCATTTCATTTAACCCAACCTAAAAAGTGCCTATTTATTCTATCCAATTCTCTAAATTTAAACCCTCAATTCTGGTTAAATCACTATCATTAGAAACCATAATTAAATCTTTAATAATTGCCGTAGAAGCGATTAAAATATCTTCGGTTTGAATAGGTAAACCTCTTAATCTGAGGTTAGCATGAATTTGAGCAGCTTTTTCTAAAATTGCTAAATCATCTAATAAAATAATTTGATAATCTAGGCAAAATTCTGCAAAATTTTTTCTTTGTTTTGGTGCATCAACTGCTAAAAAACCTCGTCTAATTTCAAAATAAGTGATACAACTGATAGAAATATTTTTTTCTTGGGCTTTAATTAATTCAATCTTTTGCAAAATTATTGAATTGTGTTTGAGTGCGAAGGAAACAATATTGGTGTCTAATAAATAATCCATAATTTTTTATTTACGTTTAATTGCATCATCAAAAATAGCCATTTGTTTGGGGGTAAATTCTTCACCTATTTTAGCTAAAAGATGTAATGACATAATGCCACTGCAACGATTTTTAAGGCTTTCTTCTGATACATTATTAAATTCATTTACCGATAATGCTTTTTCAAAAACTTCCGCTAAGTGTGTCACTGTTTTGTCATAATCAAGTTCTTCTTTAAATAAAGGACGTTCTGACATTAAAATAGATACTATATCTTCTATTCTTTTAACTATTATTTCTTGTCTAATATCCGTTGATAACATGATATTTACCTCTATTTATTTTTTATTAAGATAATCTGATTATAACTTAAAATTAATTCGATCGAACCTTTTAAATATGTTTAGTTTAATCTAAATTACTTTTAAACTTAACAATTACTTAATCTAATTTTTTGGCTCGATCGACTATGATCAAATCATCAACTATAACGGTTCGATCGATGGTTTTAAAGTCTAAGTTATTATTCCCCATACTTTCATTTTTATTGGTAACGGGGTGTACCCAAAGCACAGTAAATAATAATAATCAACCTGCGGGTATTCCCATTAAATTTTTAGTCGGTAGCGATTTAGGGGAATTTTGTCAACAAACTGCAACAAAACTTAATGCGACTAATCCCAAATTGAGTAACGGAAAACCCTTTTATTTAACCTGTGATGCCAAAGGAAGTGGTGATGTCATCAACGAAGTTGTATTACTAGCTCAACAATTATCCGCAGGGGGGATTTCTCCTGATGATGAGCGATTTCCCTCTTTAATTGCTGTGGATGGAGAAATATATCAAAATCAGTTTATTTATCAAATCGACAAGATTTTCCCGGGAAAAGAGTATATTCCTGCTATCACTGATACTCCTCTTATCGTTTTTAGCCCCATGGTGTTTATGACAACTAAGGAGTTAGCCCCTGCTTTGGAAAAAAAAGCTAATATTTACACAGATTTAGCCCAGTATAATAATTATCAAGAATTAGATCCCAATAGTCAACCCCTACCTATCTATTTTGTCCAAACGGCGCCCACTCGATCGAACTCTGGATTGCAAACATTAATAGCTCAATTCGCTTCCGTTGCCAATAAACCTCCCCAAGACTTAACCATAGAAGATATAAGCAAATATCAGGATAAAGTGAAAGCTATCCAAGAAAAAGTTACCCGTTACGGCGTATCTACGGCATCTTTAGCTAATTCTATGGTAGAAAATGGCATTTTTTGGGCAAATGTAGGCTCTGTGTATGAGTCTTTAGTTATTCGTGCCAACAGTCAAGGCAATAACCAGTATCAAGCAGTATATCCCAAAGCCACCTTTAGCTCTAACATTCGAGGGATGTTACCCAACGCTTCTTGGGTGTCGCCCGAAGAAAGAGAAGGCGCACAAAAAGTATTAGATTTCATGTTGACTCCCGAATTGCAAACCCTCGCCAGTGAATTAGGATTGCGCCCCGGGGTGTCTGGTATTCCCTTGAGTAACAAATTTAGCGCTCAATTTGGAGTAAATCCTAACCCTAATTATGAATCCTATCGCCCTCCCAAGCCTGAAGTAGTAGAGGCAATGCTGAAAAATTGGCAGGATTATGCCAAAAAACCTTCCCAAGTAGCGATCGTTGTGGACATTTCTGGTTCAATGCGAGGGGAAAAGATAACGGCGGTGAAAAATACTTTGTTTAATTATGTGAATAATTTAGGCATAAAAGAGGAGATAGTTTTAATAACTTTTAGTGATGAAATTAATCCTCCTGTGATAATTAAAGGCACTCCTGAAGGCAAAAACGAGGGCATAAAATATATCAGTAGTTTACAAGCTAGAGGCGGTACAAGATTATATGATAGTGCCTTATTTGCAAGGGATTGGTTAAGAAAAAATTTGAAACAAAATACCATTAATGCGGTGTTAATTCTTACCGATGGAGAAGATTCTGGCAGTGGCATAAGTTTAGCAAATTTAGAAACAGAATTACAAAAAAGTGGTTTTAATAGTGATGAAAGAATTGCTTTTTTTACCGTTGGTTATGGTAAAGATGGCGAATTTAATGCTCAAATTTTAGAAGAAATTGCCAAAATAAATAGTGGTTATTATCGTAAAGGTGATCCTAATACTATAGATCAGGTGATGAATAATTTGCAAGTGGAATTTTAAGGAGGTTTTTGATGAAATTAGTTAATCCTCTCAATTATCCTTTAGGAGTTTTAATCGGTGGTATTGCTCTTTTTTTAGGAGTAAGAATTGCCAATTTATCCTCTTTTATTATGTTACCAGTATCAGGTTCGATCGTGATCATCAGTTCGATGGTTTTAGCTAGTAAAGAAAAGCAAGTTGAGGAAGATATTGATATAGAAAATACGGCTTTAGAAACAGAATTAGATAACGCTAAAAATCAAGCCCAATTATTAATCAAAAAATCTGAAAGTTTACGCCTAGAAGCTGAAAAACTCTTACAAGATTCTTGGCAATTAGACTTATTAACTACTGTACAATATATGTGCGATCGAACCTTAGAATTACCAGAAAAAATTGAGAGACTAAGTAGAAGATTACACGGGGGAGATTCTCTATTATCCATAGACGATTTAAACAAACAATTAGAAGAAGTGCAAACTAAACAAAAATATAGCGGAGGAATGGCATTAAGACAATTAAAACAAATAGAAAATACCTTACAAAATAATATAGAATTAGCCTTAGAAGGGCAAGACGCAAGGGAAGCTCAAGTTTTTTCTTTGGTAAATATTATTATCGAATTAGGAGGAATTTTACAAAATTTACAGAATAAATTAAGAACATCTGATCTTAGTAATTCTGAGCAAATTCAAGAATTAAAAAGTTTAAGTGAAGAATTGAAAAATTTTCAAGATAACGTTGATTTATTAGTCTAATATAATTATTATTAAAAAATAATAGCATAGAAAAATGAAAGGTTATATAAAAGGACAAACAATTATTTGATTAGAAACTTTACCTGATAATATTCAAGAAGGGGAAGAAGTGGATATTTCTATAACAATTAAACCTAAAAAAAACTATTCTTTCCCTACTTTTAAATTAGGAGTGAAAGAAGAATATCTTAATCGAGAAAAAATTTATACACAAGAAGATGAAAATACTATTAGGCATTTCCCATAATCAACAAGGGGGGAAGGATTGAATATTATTTAACCCCTACGAGGGAATAAAAAATCTATTATTCATAATAACTTTAATTTTAGTAATTAAGTACAAAATAGAAATAAAAGTATAATAAAGAGAAAATAGTTTATTTTTGATAAAAGTTATGAATAAGTTAACACAAAAATTTTTAACAATGTTGAAAATTCCTTCAACATCAGGTAATATTGTTGCGAATAAATCAACTAATAATAATGCTAATAAACCAATCAATCAAGGTATTTCGATCGCAATTATTTTAGCTTCTTTAGGGATAACTTATTTACCGCCTTTTTTTGGACTGAAAACTAATATAACTATAGTTAGTGGCACAGAATTAAAAGAAGTTTTGGAGGAGATAGAGAAAAAATTTGAGCAAGAAAATCCCCAGATTAATTTAGATTTAAAGTTTCAAGGCTCACAGGATATTATTACTAATTTTATTGATGAAAAAAATGATTTTAATTCAACTATTTTAATCCCTGCTAATGGTGAATTAATTAATGAATTAGAAACTAAATTAAAAGCCCAAGGGGAAACAAAAATATTTTATAATCCTCCTCAAGCCTTAGCTAAAACTTTATTAGTAGCTATTGCTTGGGAAGAAAGAGGAAAGGTTTTATTTCCTGATAATAAGTTTAATTGGCAAACTTTAGAAAATGCTTTAATTACCAGAAATTGGGATAAATTAGGGGGTAAAAAAACATGGGGTAGTTTTGATTTTATCACCACTGATCCCACTCGATCGAACTCTGGTCAATTAACTTTAAGTTTATGGGCAAAAAGTGAGTTAAATCAAAATAATTTAACGGTAAATGATGTTAATAATCCAGAAATAAGCAAACTTTTCCAACTTATAAAACAATCGGTTTATCAACCCCCTAGATCAACTGATATTTTACTACAAGAGTTCATCGCTAGGGGAGTTAATGATGCTGATGTGGCTACGGTTTATGAAAGTATCGCTTTATATCGTTGGCAGGAAGCAAAACAAAATCAAAACCAAGGCTATCAAATTTACTATCCTAATCCTACCATGGAAACAACTATTATGGGTGCGATCGTGCAGAAAAATGTTAGTAATGCTGAAGCAAAATCTGCTCAAAAATTTCTCGACTTTTTAACAGAAGATGAACAACAAATAATTTTTGCAAACTATGGTTTTCGCCCTGTCAATAATCTGGATTTACAATCTTTAATAAATAGCCCATGGAATCAAAGGATTTCAGGAGTAGAAATTAACCCTTCCGTTACTGTTAAATCAAGTCCAAATCCAGAAATAATCAATGAAATTCAAAAAGTTTGGTATCGTAGTAATTAGGCGTTGATAATTTTAGCCCATGCTTCAGGAGGGTTTTCCGCTTGAGTGATAGGGCGCCCGATGACAAGATAGTCAGCACCTTTTTGTAATGCCTTTTCTGGAGTCATAATTCTTTGTTGATCTCCTGCTGTAGCCCATACTGGACGCACTCCGGGACAAACCAATATAAAATCTTTCCCACAAACTTCTTTTAATTTTTGTGCTTCATGGGGAGAACACACTGCTCCATCTATACCACATTCTTGAGCCATTAGGGCGTTATTTAAGGCGTACTCAGACAACTCTAGAGGAATTTTGAGGTCAAAAGCTAATTGACGGGTGTTAATGCTCGTTAAAACGGTAATGGCTAACAATTTTAAACGGGTTGTACCACTATTTTTTACCACTTCTTTGGCGGCAGTTAGGGCTTCTCTCCCCGCAGTGGCATGAATGGTTAATAAGTCAACGTCATGTTTTAAAGCTGATCGAGTAGCACTTTTGACGGTATTAGGGATGTCGTGGAATTTGAGATCAAGAAATATACGTTTATTTTCATCCTGCAAAAATTTTAGTATATCTGCACCTGTGGCAACGAATAATTCTAATCCTACTTTCCAAAAACTGACTTCTGGTAACAATTTAACTAGCTCGATCGCACTTTCTAAATCGGGTACGTCAAGAGGTACAATAATTTTATCTTGGATCATTATGTTGTGATACTCAGCAGAGGAATAATTGAATATTGATGAAGGTTAAGAATTAGGTAATAAACATTCATAATAACCTTAATTATATCATCAAAAATCACTTCTAAATTATCTAAATTTTATTTAAACAAAGTCTCAAAATATTGATTTTTTTTATGACTTTACTTAATATCTTTTGGGATACCCCTCCTCTTTAAAATACTATGAGGCAATGCCTAATTATTTCCTTAAACTTTGCCTCAACCTCCCCTACAAATTCAAGGAAAGAAAATCTACTATTTCCCTATGTATTTTTTCTTTAGTTTTAGTGGCATCTATCTGTAAATATTTATGGGAATAATTGACTAAAATTTTGTCAAAATTTGCCTTGACTTGGGTTAATTTTTCTTTTGTCTCATAAGTTTCTAGGGTAGTTCGATCGAGTATTCTTTTTAAAGCAATATCCACAGGAATGTCAAGATAGATTAAAAAATCTGGAGGAGGAAAGTCTTTATTTAAAAAACTAACAAACTCAAATTCTTTTTCAGTTTTCGCATTATAAGCAAGGGAAGAAAAATAATATCTAGTGGTGATAACATGGGTATTTTCTGACGTGAGTTTTTTTACCCCATCAAGATTATTATACAGGTGATAATGTCGATCGGCAGCGAATAAATAAGCCATTTGTTGATCATATAAATCCTGATGAGAAAATAGATTTTGATTAGCTAAAAATTCCCTTAATAATTTACCTATTTTACCATTAGAAGGTTCTGGACTAATGATCACTTTTTCTTCATTTTTAAGAAAATAATCTTGCAATAAATCAGCTTGGGTAGTACTACCAGCTCCGTCTATACCTTCTAAAACGATAAAATAGCCTTGTTTTTCTACTGTATTAATTATCATAAAATTAACTGCGTTTCCAAATAAAAAATGTTTCTGCTAAATCTAGTATAATCTGATGTTGTCTCTGATTTTCTTTTTTCCAAGATTTATCAATTTCTGCCATTAATTGTTGAGTATGAAGATTTGCAAAATTTATGTTAAATAGATAGTTTAAGTTTAAATTATGCTTCTTGATAAAAGTTATAGCTGTTATCAATTCTTCTACCCCAAAACCGAAGGAATGAAATCCTAATATCTCGTTATTTTTATTTAAAATAATTTTAAGAAAAGTAATTTCTTGTTGCCAATTTTGAGGAGACTTTAATAAACAAAAAACTTTGAATACTTTTGTCTTTTCTGATAATAAAAATCTAGCTTGTTTTTCTGTATATGCTAATCGATAAATAGGGGGATTAGTTTTTAAACTATAGGGAATATTGCTATAGTTAATCTCTTGATGAGGAAAAAATAAAGCATTATTAACGGCAATTTTAGCCTCGTATTCTGTCAAAGATTCTAAAGCATAACCCCCCAATAAGTCACCACAACCATAAATTTTTGGGTGTTTGGTTTGCAGTTTCGAGTTAACTTTGATTTTGCCTTGATGATTCTTAATACCTAAGTTGCTTAATCCAATATTATCCCCTCTCCATACATTTTCTGTTAAAGTTGTGACTCGCAATGTTTTCAAATCGTCATCAGAAGTTGTGACTCGCTGTGTTTTCAAATCGTCATCGGAAGTTGCTTGATCAAGCAGACCTACTTTGCGATCGAAACCAGTATCATTAGTATTAAGATAGATTTTGATTCCTTTGCTTTCTAAAAATAATTGCAATTGATAAGATATATCTTCATCTTCTGAGGGTAAAATTTGTTGAGAAGGACAAATTAAGGTAATTTTTTTATTAAGTTGCTGTAATTTATTGACTAAATAAACAGCAGTAATATCATCTCCAATTATGGTTAAATTTTCGGGTAAACTTTCCCAGTTTTTAGTAAAAAGTAACTCATTAATGGTTAAAATATGATTATTTTTATTAGCTTTTTTCTCCTTATAGAAAAGTTGCTCGGCTGTCATAGCTAATAAATAACTTGAACTATTTATAGTTTCTCTATCTGTTAATAAAGTTAGCTTTTTTTCTTGACTAAATTTACATTTACTGAAAATTATATCTACTCCCAATAACTCTAAATTAGGTATATATTTATTTAAGAGAATCTTCTTTTTTTCTGCTATCAAATCTTGATAATTTATCTGATTATCTAATAATAATAACTCATTTTTAAACTCGATCGAGCATTGCTCCTTCATAATCGAACTTAATGAAATATTCTTTTGATATTTGCTCAAAAAGTAATCATTATCTATAATTAAAGCAACTCTAGCACCTAATTTAACTGCATATTCTGCGGAAAAAAAAGCCTGTTTCGTGCCTCCAATTATGACTAAATCATATTTTCTTTTCATGTTTAAATTGTGATAATTATCGTAATTTTATTTTATTTTTTAAACAACTTAAACAATCTTATTTTTAAAAGCAAAACTAGCTAATTCTGTCCGATTATTAGAGTTAGTTTTTCTTAATAAATTGCCAACATATTTTTCGATCGTTTTTGGACTTAAATATAATTCTTCGGCTATTTTAACATTAGATAAACCTTGGCTTAATAATTTTAAAACCTCATTTTCTCGATTAGTAAAATGTAGATTATTATGGGTTAAAGTATCAGGATAATTATATTTAAAATTCATGGAAGAAGAAGCATATTGATGTTCAATTTCCGTGTATAATAATTCTGCTTGAATAATTTGCGATCGTTCCAATAAATGCTTTACAATAGCCGTTAATTCACTAGGCTCAAAAGGTTTAGGTAAGTAAGCATCACAACCAGCCTGATAACCATTTATTTTATCTTCGATCGAGTGTTTATTAGTCAAAAAAACTACAGGTAACAAACGAAAATGAGGATTTTGACGTAATTCTTTCACTAAATGATAGCCGTCTTTGTGAGGCATTTTGATGTCAGAAATGAGTAAATGAGGATGATATTGTTGAGCTAAATATAGGGCTTCGTTTCCATTTCCTGCTAGAATAACCGAATAACCATGTATTTCTAAACAATCTTGAATTAGTCTTCTAATAACGAGATCATCATCGGTGACAAGAATTTGCAGAGGCATAATGTCAACTAAATTGAGGGAACATATTTTAATCTTATCCTAAAAATTACCGTCCTATGAAAAAATAGTGAAGTAATGAGTAATGAGTAATGAGTAAGAAGTGATTATGGGTGGTGAATCAATCACACAACGTGTAATAAATTGCACGTCTAACAAAATAACGTTCAATAAATTTTACCCTGAGCGAAGTCGAAGGGTGAACTCTAAATTTCAGTGGATAATACTATCAATTCTCCATTCTCCATTTACTGTTTATTATTATTTATGACTACTAATATAGAATCTCAATTACATATTTTACAAGAAACTGCACAAAAGTCGATCGAATCGGCATCAACGTTACAAAAGTTAGAAGAATTAAGAGTAGGCTATTTAGGCAAAAAAGGGGAATTATCCCTTATTTTAAAGGAAATGGGTAAATTATCCGCCGAAGATAGACCTCGTATTGGCGCTATTGCCAATGACATCAAAAATCAAATTCAAGATACCCTCAGCCATCAACAAACGCAGTTACAACAGGCGGAATTTAACCGTCAAATCTTAACCGAAACCCTCGATGTGACGATGCCGGGGGTTAGCTATGCTTTAGGTAAATCTCACCCTTTACAAAGTACGATCGATCGAGTTATAGATATTTTTGTAGGGTTAGGGTACAGTATAGCAGAAGGACCTCAAATTGAGAGTGATTATTATAATTTTACCGCTTTGAATACTCCCGAAGATCATCCTGCTAGGGATATGCAAGATACCTTCTACTTTGAAGATGGTAGCCTATTGCGTACTCACACTTCTTCCGTACAAATTAGGTATATGGAAAAAAATGAGCCACCCTTGAGGATTATAGCACCGGGTAGGGTATATAGAAGGGATACCGTTGACGCAACCCACTCCGCCGTTTTCCATCAAATCGAAATCCTCGCCATTGATAAAGGCTTAACTTTTAGTGACTTAAAAGGCACAATCAAAGAGTTTTTAAGACAAATGTTTGGTGATGACTTACCCACAATCTTCCGCGCTAGTTACTTCCCCTTTACCGAACCATCAGCAGAAGTTGATGTACAATGGCAAGGAAAATGGTTAGAAGTGTTAGGCTGTGGCATGGTTGATCCTAATGTCCTAAAAGCAGTAGGATATGATCCAGAAGTATATAGTGGTTTTGCTGCGGGGTTAGGCGTGGAGCGTTTTGCGATGATTTTGCACAAAATTGACGATATTCGCCGATTATACAACAGCGATCTTCGTTTTTTACAACAATTCTAAATAATGGAGAATTGAGAATTGAAAATGGATAATGAAAATAAGAGGCAGGTGGACAGGTAGAATTAACAAATAGTTATTATTTTCTGATGGGGGAGGGCTTAATATATTAAGCCCCTACTTTACTCCTTACTCCTTACTCCTTAATCTTTACTCCTTACTCCTTACTCCTTACTCCTTACTCCTTACTCCTTACTCTTTACTTAAAATTCCATGCAGGGAAATTTATTAACCGAGGTTTTCTTACCTTTAGCCTTAACAATAATTATGTTAGGCATGGGATTATCTCTTACCATCAAAGATTTTAAAACAATTACGATCGAACCGAAAGCAGTATTGACAGGGTTATTTTGTCAATTAATCCTTTTACCTGTGATTGCATTTACCTTAATGTATTTTTGGGATTTAAAACCAGAATTTGCCGTTGGAATTATTCTCTTATCCGCTTGTCCGGGAGGCGCAACTTCTAACTTATACTCTTATCTAGGAAAATGTGATGTTGCCTTATCCATTGCTTTAACTGCTATATCTAGTTTTATTACTATCTTTAGCATTCCTTTTCTGGTTAACTTTGCCATGAGTATATTTATGGGAGAAGGAAAATATATTGCCTTACCCGTAGTCAAAACCATTTTTCAGATACTTATTATTACGATCGTACCTATAATAATAGGAATGTACCTAAGAAGTTGGAAACCTAATTTTGCTCGTCAAGCACAACAACCCTTTCAAATCGCATCAGGAATCTTTATTGCCATTATCGTTTTAGGTGCTATCTTAAAAGATAGAGAAAATGTCATTCCCTTTTTTCAAGAAACGGGTTTACCGACTCTCACATTAAATATTTTAGCGATTATCCTGAGCTTAGTTGTGGCTAGATTAGTCGGTTTAAACTTTCGGCAATCCTCTGCTATTTCGATCGAATCTGGCATCCAAAATGGTACTCTAGGCATTACGATCGCCACATCTAGTACATTGTTAAATAATCCTACCATTGCCATCGCTCCTGCAATTTATTCTTTAATTATGTTTATCACGGGAAGCATTATTTGTTATCTATATAGTAAGCAGAATCTCAAAAATGAAAATAGCCAAAAATTGGATTAAAAAAATAGTTTGTTTGATAAATTCGATCGAACTACCTCACTTATTAGCTTAAAACTTTTTGTAAATATTTTTTGCGTTGATTACGATTTTCTTGTTCTAGTAGTGCGATCGCCTCCTCCAATTCTAATCCTGCTAATTCCATTTCTCGACAAGCAAGACGAGCTTTTTTTATAGTTTGAGCAATTTTCTCAGGATTTGGGATTTTTGGTTCTTGATTCATCATAAACTCCAATCTAATTTAATTTCTATAATACTTTGTTCTAAGGCAGGAATTTTTGTTTGAATATTCGTAATTGACTCATTGATAAATTGTAGCAAAGAAGATGAGATTTCTGGTTGTGCTTCTGCAATATATATTTGTAGAGTAGAAAGTTTAGAAAATCGAGATTTTGCTTGTTCACTAATTTCGGTTAATTGTTCTAAACTGATTAAAGTCTCTGAATTTTCACCAAAACGCTGTAATAACAAAAACTCAACTTTTTTAGCTTCGTTCAAAATTTCTAACAATCTATCTTTAAGATGATTGATTATTAGTTTATTTTCTGGAGATAAATCAGCCATAATTTATCATTTTCTAAAAAACTTAATTGATGATTCAATAGTTTATTATAGCAAAAAGTGTTCGATCGCACAGCGCCACTTCGTGATCGTATCTTCATTTTACCTTTTATAAATACTTTGACGATTGCCAACTTTGATAATATAGATGATAAGTGCAGAGGATTTTATTTAATAAATTATCCGATAATCTCCTACCCTAATTCGATAATTATTTTCTGAATTAACAAGTTTTTTTACTCCTTGAGGATAAGGATTTTTGGCTAATTCTTCAACCGCATTAATTAAGCGAGGAATAATATTTTTGTCTAACTTTTTAAGTTCTTTTTTAGCACTATTAGTCCACTTAATTTGGTAATAATCCATCGCTTTTTAATTCTTGAATAAAATCTTCATGCTCTGTCAATTCTTCATTTTGTCTTTCATAAATATCTTTTAAATCTTCTATATCCATCAGTAATTCTTCAAATTCTTCAATGGGCAAAATAACTGCAATTTTTTCCCCTTCTTGATTAGTAATATACTGCAAAGAAAGTTTTTTTTCTTGATTTTTTGTTAAAGTATTTGGCGATCGCATTTTAATTTCCCATTTTCAGTATAATCTCAATTATAGTTAATCTTTTAAGGGGTTCGATCGTGAAACGGTGCTGCGCGATCGAACTTCCTCACTTATTAGCTTAAAACCTTGTTTAAATATTGTTTACGTTGATTACGATAACTAAATGAAAAGATAAGCGGATATAACTTTTAATTTTATTTGTTCTACAAAAGTTTTTTAAACCGTGAATAAATATCTTCTTTATTACCTTCTGATCTTAATCCCACTGCCAAAATAATCACAATAATTTCACTTTTTTCTATCTGATAAATAATTCGATAACGCTGTCCTACTGCCCTTATACTAAGATAACCTTTCAGTTTTCCCGTTAAAAATTTACCTTGTTTTTCAGGTTGATATTTTAGTTTTTCGATTCTTTCACCGATAATTTTAACATGGCGTTGATCTTTGATTTCGGCGAACATTTCCAAAGCCAACGGAGTAAATCTAATCTGATATTCTTGATCTTCTCTCATATTCCTAATTTTGTTTTAACTTCTTCCCATGCGATCGTATTTCCTGCTTCGGCTTGGGCTATACTTGCTTGTAATTTTTGAGAGAATAATTCATCTGTTAAAATCTCCAAAGTTTCCATGAGAGATTCAAATTGCTCATAACTCATCGCTGTCATTACGGGTAAACCATCTTGAGTAATAATAATTGGTTCTGTAGTTAACTTTTGCGGTAAATCAATAAATTCTTGTTGTGCTTCTTCAATTTTTAAATATTGAGTCATAAATTCTTTTAATTTTTGAGAATTACTGAAATTATAGTTTATGGTTGAAGAAGTTTACACTGTGGCACAGAAGATATGCGATCGAACTTCCTCAACTGATTAGCTTAAAACCTTGTTTAAATATTGTTTACGTTAATACAGATTGCCATAAATTAGATATTTTCATAGTGATATTTACAGGCAATTACAATAATTTCTGTGTCTGTCACTTGATATACCAATCTATGTTCTTGTGTAATTTTTCTTGACCAATATCCACTTATTTTATATTTTAATGGTTCTGGTTTTCCTAAACCACTAAAGGGAGAACGATCAATATCTTTTAAAAGATTAACAATTTTTTTATAGATTTTTTTATCTTCAGAAGCCCATAGATTAAAGTCATCAAAAGCTAAAGAATGAAATACAATTTTTTTCTTCATTCTAATTCCTGTAAAGAAACTTCTATTAAGTTTTTTCTCTCATTTACATCATTTATCGCTTGAATAAGTCTATTTTTATTCGCTTCTGATTTACATAAATAATCTGTTTCATCAATTTCAGAGATAATAATTTCTATTTCTTGATCTCCATAAAGTGTTTTGATGCCATCAAGAATTTTTTGATTTAATTCACTGGCTTTTAAACGATAAGTTGTTTGCATTTTTTTGTTTTATTTTGTTACAACTATGTCAATTATACCTTATTCTTTTTTAGGTTCGATCGTGAAACGGTGCTGCTCGATCGAATTTCCTCAACGGATTAGCTTAAAACCTTGTTTAAATATTGTTTACGTTGATTACTATTTTCTTGCTCTAAGAGTTCGATCGATTTCGATGATAAAAACTAAAATAAAGATAATTGTTTTTCTTCTTGAATTGAAATTTTCCCTTCACCAGTTAACATACTAATTAAACACCTTCCTAAATGAAAAGCCAAATTAACAGGGACAGCATTACCTATTTGTTGATATTGTGACGTTAATGAACCCATAAATTCCCAATCATCAGGAAACGTTTGTATTCTAGCATATTCTCTGACCGTTAAAGGTCTAGTTTCTGTCGGATGACATCTTTCTGTTTGAGTTTGTGCAGGGCTACAAGTTAAAGTTAAACAAGGTTCATCATAAGATAATCTTTTCGCAAAACCCGTTCTTCCTCCCCCTTGATAATAACTATTTTTCATATAATCTTTTTGGATTTCTTCAGGTAAATTACGCCAATTTCCCCCTTCTGGTACTAATTCCATAATCTCTTTTTTTCTTTGATTATATTTAACACCTTCTGATAGAGGACAATTTTTTAAGGCTTCTTTTAAAGTAATAATATAATTATTTTCTCTAGGAAAAATAGGTTGAATATTCAAATCTTTTCTTGTGCCAATAATAATAACCCGTTCTCTTTTTTGTGGAACATCAAAATATTGAGCATTTAATAATTTATAACTTGTTTGATAACCTAATTCATCTAAAGTTTTTAAAATTATCGCTAAAGTTTCACTTTTTTTATGAGTAATTAAACCCCTAACATTTTCCCCAACAATAATTTTTGGTTGCACTTCTTTTACACATCTAGCAAAATCAAAAAATAATGTACCCCTAGTATCTAAAAATCCCTTTCTTTCCCCTGCATGACTGAATGCTTGACAAGGAAAACCACCAGTTACTATATCAATTTTATTATTATATTTTGTAAAATCTATTTTGGTTACATCTTCATTTAAAACCTGCCAACTAGGACGATTTTTATTTAAAGTTTCACAACAATTTTTATTAATTTCAACTAATAATTCTGTTTGCAAACCTGCATTTTCTAATCCTAATGCCATACCTCCACAACCTGCGAATAACTCAATGACATTAAAATTATATTGTTGTGGATTTTTTAGTATTTTATATGACCCTGAAAGATGATTTGAGAGCATAATTTAGTAATTGAATTATTTAATGATGACTTAATTTATTATAACAAATCAAAATATTAATAAAGTTCTTTATCTATTTCCTTGATAGTTTTTGCCAGTTTATTAAGTATCAAATTATAATCTAAATTGAGCAAAGACCAAAAAGATTCTCCTGCTAATCTTTCAATATTATATTTTTCACAAATTGCCTTATTTATAGTCCAACTATTTCCCATATCTAAAGCCACTGCAAAAATAGAAAAAGGATGAATTTTTAACTCATTAATTGATCGACTACTTTGACTTCCAGTAAGAGTATCTTTTTTTGTTTTAAGTTGAGTATATTTTATCTTTTCTTCATGGAAAATAATTAAATCTATACCTTTTATTTTTATATCTAATTCTTTATCTGGTAGAAAAACATTAGTTGCTATTCCTCCAATATCTTCTAATTTATGTCCTATATTTTCCGAAATAAAACGGGTATAAAGATTCGATAAATATAGATTTTCACATCCTGCAAACTCAAAAATATTTTTAAAGCTGGTTTTATTTTCTTTAATTTCTTTTCTAAATTTCTCTTTTTCTTGAGATAAAGTAATCAAAACTTCTTCCTTAAATTTGACTAAAATTTTGTCTATTTTTTGCTCAATTTCAGTTAATGTTAATGGTTGATTCACACTTCTAAAATAATCAGGTAAATATTTATCTAAAATCCGAGCAATTTGATACGCATTCCTCAATTCTTGATCTTCAGGTACAATATCCGGAATAATAATCTTTTCTTTTTCGTGACTTATTTCTTGTAAAATATTTTGTTTTGTGGATTTATTTATTCGCAAAATACAACCTCAAAATTATAAATTAGCTTAGTTTAATTAACATTAATTTGATTATTTTTAACATAATTAGCAATAACTTTTTCTGTCTCATTAACACAAAGAGAATGAGAATATATTTGCTGATTAGAATTACTTTTTAGTCGATCGACATATTGATAAAATGCGTCTTTATCATCTTGATTTTGAATTACATATTGCCGTAATTCTTCTTTATTCATAGTAATAAAATCAGGTTTAATCATATAAATTGTCAGTCTCCATTTCGATTAAATATTTATCTCTATAGGTGAAGGGTTATCATTAGTAAAAATAAAAGCCCTAATAGATTTTACAAACTTATTTTTACTGTAAATATCAGCATATTTCACTGACTGTTCACGCACTTTTTGTCTTTTTTTAGTTCTTCTATTACTAGCTGTATCTCCACTATTTAAGTTATCAATATATTTAATTTCAACAACAGCAAAATTACCATTGCCATCGGTAAAAATTAAATCTCCTAAACCTGAATCTGATCTTCCAAACTCTACCTCCCATTCATCTTCAACTACAAAAGGATATTTTGGCAGTAATTGATCACTATTTAGTAATAATTTTTGCTTTAATAAAAATTCATTATTTTTATCCCAATTACGGTTTTTAATGTAAGTACGAATTACTTTATCTCTATATTTAGTTTCATCTATATTCATTACAATATCAATTAAAATTATGTCAAAAAGGTGGGCAATGCCCACCCTACTTTGTTTAACTCTTTGCGACTTTGTGTCTTTGCGAGAGAAAGAAAAAAGCCTTAACTTCCGCCGACACGGGCGACATCTTGAGCGTTGGCTTCAAATGCTGCGTTTAAGGCTTCATCCCCTGTTAAACCAGAGTCGATCGCACTTTTTAGCGCCTGTAAAACTCGTTTATAATCTCTTGGCATTACCTTCACAAATTTACCGATATTTTCTTCCCAATTAACAAGAATTTTTTGGGCTTTTTTACTATTAGTAAATTCGGAATGTTTAGTGATTAATTGTTTCAATTCGGCAATTTCTGAGGCATCGTCAAGGGTTTCTAAACCTACCATTTCCGTATTGCAATGGGTGGCAAAATCCCCCTTCTCATCGAAGATATAGGCAACTCCTCCACTCATACCCGCCGCAAAATTACGCCCTGTTGAGCCAAGAATTACCACTCGTCCTCCTGTCATATATTCGCAACCGTGATCTCCTACTCCCTCGACGATCGCAGTTACACCAGAGTTACGCACACAGAAACGCTCCCCAGCGATACCAGAAATATAGGCTTCGCCACTGGTTGCACCGTAAAGGCAAACGTTACCCACGATGATATTATCTTCCGCAGGGAAGGTGGCTTTTTTGTCAGGATAAACGATGATTTTGCCACCGCTTAATCCTTTGCCGATATAGTCGTTAGCGTCTCCTTCTAGTTCGATCGTAACTCCTTTTGGTACAAATGCGCCTAAACTTTGCCCTGCACTACCCACAAAATGCAAATGCACGGTATCTTCAGGTAAGCCTTCCCAGTGTTTCTTGGTAATCTCGTTACCTAAGATTGTGCCTACCACACGGTTAATATTTTTAATGGGTAAAGTGGCTTTAACTTTTTCTCCATGCTCGATCGAACCCTCACATAAATCCAGTAAAGTAGTTACATCGAGGGATTGATCTAAACCGTGATCTTGTTTCGTGGTACAATGACGAGGCATATTAGGATCAACGTTGGGTTGATAGAGAATCGGAGAAATATCAATACCTTTAGCTTTCCAATGTTCGATCGCACCCTTGGGTTCTAATACATCAGTACGTCCTACCATCTCATCCACGGTGCGGAAGCCTAATTCTGCCATGATTTCTCGCATTTCTTCAGCGATAAACTTCATGAAATTGACGGTATAAGCAGGATCACCTGTAAATTTAGCACGAAGATCGGGGTTTTGGGTAGCAACTCCCACGGGGCAAGTATTGAGATGACAGACACGCATCATAATACAACCCAGAGTGACGAGGGGTGCAGTGGCAAAACCAAATTCTTCAGCACCAAGTAAGGCGGCTACTACCACATCTCGCCCTGTTTTCATTTGCCCATCGGTTTCTACCACAATGCGACTGCGAAGGTTATTTAATAAGAGGGTTTGGTGGGTTTCTGCTAATCCCAATTCCCACGGTAGTCCTGCGTGTTTAATGGATGTGCGAGGAGAAGCGCCTGTGCCTCCGTCATATCCAGAGATTAAAACTACATCCGCTTTTGCCTTGGCTACTCCCGATGCGATCGTACCTACTCCCACTTCACTAACAAGTTTAACGTTAATACGAGCTTCTCGATTAGCATTTTTCAAGTCATGGATTAACTCCGCTAAGTCTTCAATGGAGTAAATATCATGGTGAGGAGGAGGAGAAATTAAGCCCACGCCGGGGGTAGAGTAACGCACTTTGGCAATCCAAGGATAGACTTTTTTACCCGGTAATTGTCCACCTTCACCCGGTTTTGCACCCTGCGCCATTTTAATTTGAATCTCTTTGGCTTGGGAAAGGTATAAACTGTTAACGCCAAAACGTCCACTAGCTACCTGTTTGATGGCACTATTTTTCGAGTCTCCTTCTTCATTAGTCCAAGTATAGCGCTCTGGGTCTTCTCCTCCTTCCCCTGTGTTAGATTTACCGCCGATGCGATTCATGGCAATAGCTAAAGACTCGTGAGCTTCTTTGGAAATCGAACCGTAACTCATCGCCCCTGTTTTAAAGCGCTTCATGATGTTTTCGATCGACTCTACTTCTTCAATGGGGATAGATTCCCGTTGTTTAAATTCCAATAAGTCACGGAGGCGGAAATAATGCTTACCATGATCATTAATCATCTGGGAATACTTCTTAAATAGTTGATAGTCTCCCAGTTGTACGGCTTGTTGTAAGGTATGAATAGTTTGAGGGTTAAATAGATGTGCCTCACCGTCTTTACGCCATTGATATTCTCCCCCTACGTCAAGGGTATGCCCATTAACTTGTCTATCAGGGAAAGCGTGGCTATGACGCATAATCGTTTCTTGGGCGATAACTTCTAAATCAACACCTTGTAAACGAGAAGCGGTACGAGTGAAATATTTGTCAATGATACTCTGATTTAAGCCCACAGCCTCGAAAATTTGTGCACCTCGATAACTTTGGATGGTAGAAATACCAATCTTAGCGGCAATTTTGATCACTCCTTTGGTAACGGATTTGATGTAGTTATAAACCGCAGTATCATAATCAACCCCTGTCAACAAATTCTCCTCAATCATCTGATGCAAGGTTTCATAGGCGAGGTAGGGATTGATTGCACCGCAACCATAGCCTAATAATAAAGCAAAATGATGTACTTCTTTTGGCTCTGCTGACTCTAAAATTAAGCCTACAAGGGTTCGTGTGCCGTTACGGATGAGATGATGATGTAACCCCGCTACTGCGAGTAATGCTGGTATGGGTGCGTTGTTAAAGTCCACCCCTCGATCGCTCAAAATTAGGTGGGTGCATCCCTCTTTGATTGCTTTATCTGCTTCGGCAAAAATCCCTTCTAAGGCATCTTCTAAACCTTTTACCTCATCTTTGGGGTTAAACAGAATTGAGATAGTATGAGCTTTGAATTGATAGGTTTGATCCCCCCCAGCCCCCCTTACTAAGGGGGGAGTAAGTGCTTTCAGTTTCGCCAATTCTTCGTTAGTGATAACAGGAGTTTTCAGGGCGATGAGGTGACAACTTTCGGGTTGCGGATTGAGTAAGTTTCCTTCTCTACCGATGGTAGTTTCTGCGGAGGTAATAATCGCTTCCCTGATGGAGTCAATGGGAGGGTTGGTAACTTGCGCAAAAAGTTGTTTAAAATAGTCGTATAGGAGTTTGGGCTTATCGCTTAACACCGCTAAAGGGGTATCAACTCCCATTGCACCTACAGATTCAACACCAGTTTGTGCCATAGGTACGAGTAACATCCGCAAGTCTTCAAAGGTATAACCAAAGGCTTGTTGTAAAGGAATGAGATCATCATTATACAGGCTGGAAGCCTGTTCTACGGAAGGGGTTGGCAATTTGTCGAGGGTGTATAAATGTTCGTCTAACCATTGTTGATAAGGTTTTTGGGTGATGATAGGATGCTTGACTTCCTCATCAGCAACGATGCGCCCTGCTTCCATATCCACTAAAAACATTTGCCCCGGTTGCAATCTTCCTTTAGATTCTACTCTTTCTGGCTCAATGGGCAATACTCCAGCTTCCGATGCCATGATGACTAATCCATCTTTGGTGACGATGTAGCGTGATGGACGTAAACCATTTCGATCGAGTATAGCGCCAATTTGCTTACCATCGGTAAAAGCGATCGAAGCTGGTCCATCCCAAGGCTCGATTAAACAAGAATGGTATTGATAGAAAGCCTTTTTCTCCGCACTCATGGATTCATGCCCACTCCAAGGCTCAGGAATCATCATCATTACCGCATGGGGTAACGAGCGCCCACTTAATACCAACATCTCTAAAGCGTTATCGAAGATGAGAGAATCGCTACCTTCCATATTGATGATAGGCTGAATTTTTGCCATGTCTTCCCCGAATAAGTCGGATTCAAATAGGGCTTGACGCGCGTGCATCCAGTTAGTATTGCCTCGGAGGGTGTTGATTTCGCCGTTATGGGTGATGTAGCGATAAGGGTGCGCTCTTTCCCAACTAGGAAATGTGTTTGTACTAAAACGAGAATGCACTAAAGCTAAAGCTGTTTGCAACTCAGGGTTATTCAAATCAAGGTAATATTTGCCCACTTGCTCAGGGCGCAACATTCCTTTATAAACAATAGTACGACTAGAAATGGTGGCAGGATACCAATATTCATCAATTTTAGGTGCTTTAATGACGGAGTGCGATCGTTTTCTGATGACAAATAATTTACGCTCAAAATCAATATTATCAGTAATATTTGGATTTTTGGCAATAAACACTTGTTGCACATAAGGCTCACTAATTAAGGCACTTTTACCCAAATCCGAGTTATCCGTAGGCACGTCACGCCAACCTAAGACTTTTTGCCCTTCCTCAGCGACTACTTGCTCAAATAATTCCCTAGCTTTCAATCTAGCGGTTTCATCAGGGGTTGTAAAAATCATCCCAACGGCATAGCTACCGACTTCGGGTAAAGTAATCCCCAATTTTTGGGCTTCCTTGCTCATAAATTCATGGGGTAACTGCATTAAAATACCTGCACCGTCTCCAGTGTTAGGCTCTGCACCACAACCACCTCTATGATCTAAATTGATTAAAATGGTTAAGGCTTGTTGTACGATTTCATGGGATTTTTTCCCGTATTTATTAACCACGAAACCCACACCACAGGCATCGTGTTCATTTTGTGGATCGTATAATCCTTGTTTTTCTGGTATTAAACTATAAGTCATGATTGCTTCCTAAAAATGGTGTTGCTATTGAAACACGAAAAAGTTTTAAGCCTAGCTCTTTATTTCTTTTTACTCGTTTATCTACACATTATAGGAAGATTTCTCGATCGAACCGCTTTTTTTGTCAGAAAATTAACATAAGATTAAGTTTTTTAAAGTTGAAGCTCGATCGATTGAAAATTTTGTTAGGTTGAAAAAGTGATTAAAATTTGTCTTGAAAATCATATAATTATTCAAAGTTTTTTCTAGCTCAATGGCTAATTTATCCCCAGAAACAATCACAAAAATATTTGAATTACAACTCAGTATTTGGAATATTATTAATGAAACCACAAGCACAGAATATTCTCATTTAACACAATACGGAGAAAATGAAGCAACCATTTCTGATTTAGATATGTTGCAAAATACCAAAGAAAAAACAACGACTTATTATTCTCGCCTTTACACTTTATCATTAAGAATAGCGGAAACTCAACCGATAGCTTCTTTGGCTATGATAGGCTTATTAGAGAAAACTTTAAACGAAGCCGAAGCAATAATTTCTGCTTCTATTGCAACTATTCAAGAAATAAAAAAGGATTGGAACTTATTATGAGTAATATAGAAAAAACACCAAACTTAGAGAAAATCCAAGAAAGAGCAAAAAAAATGCAAAAAAATTGTCATCGTTGGGATGCGTTAATTTCTGTAACTGAGGATTTGATTACTCAATTAGAGGAGGAAATTCGTCAACAGCCTAATTATATATATCGTTTAGAAAAAGCAAAAAATTCTCTTAATTTCACTGAATAAAACAAAAAATTTAATTTTTGTAACTTCTTTTTTTATAGCTATATCTAAGATAGTAATTTAAAATTTTCCCCAATTGAATTTTTCTAAATATCTTGTTTTGTACGATCGACATAATTTCCTTGATAGTCAAATATTTTTAATAAAATTATCTCTAAATACCACTGACCTAAAATATAAATTTCCTGAATAACATTATCTCTATTAACTGGGATTTTGAGGAAACCAATTTTTTAGTGGACGATAGGATTCAACATAAAAACTCATAGGTGAATCCCAAATAAGTTGATCATTACTATCAAAACCAGTCATTAAAATTGTGGTTGTCCATGAACCATTAACAAAAGAAAGATAATAAGTTAGCTTTTCTAAAATATCTATTAATTCATCTATTGAAAAATCACTATTATCTATTTTTTCTAATTCGCAAATATGAGTAATTCCATAGGTTTTATTCCGCCGTAAAAATTGTAATATTTTTATGTTTGAATGCCAGTCTTAGTGATTGTACTGCCCCTCGTAAACCGAATTTAGATGCAGTGTTGGCAACTTCGGGGGATGCGCAGTTGTCAAAACCTGACAATGCACCGATAAATATGGCTCTTGGATTGTCTGCTTGTGCCAGATTACCAGCTAATTTTCTGGTAATTTCGATAGGTGCGATCGTATTTACGCTAATAACAAATCTCGTTTCTTTATCAGAACTATTCATAAAATTATATTGCTCTGTAAATGCGTTTTTTTCCCTATCTCCCCAACTCCCCATCTCCCCAACTCCCCATCTCCCCAACTCCCCAAATCCCCTATTCCTAACTTTGCTAAAATCGTTTACAATACTTAATATAAACGTTGATCTACCAATAAAAAATATGAGTGCAAAAGTCGAAATTTATACTTGGAGTAGTTGCCCTTTCTGTATTCGTGCTAAGGCTTTGTTAAAGCAAAAGCAGGTGGATTTTATTGAATATTGCATTGACGGTGATAACCAAGCTAGACGGGAAATGTCGGCAAAAGCAAACGGACGTACTAGCGTTCCCCAAATTTTTATCGATGATAAACATATCGGAGGGTGTGATGATTTACATGAGATTGAGGCAACGGGAGAGTTAGATGAATTACTGCAAGGAATTGCTTAATCCTTACCCAAGAAATTACCTTCACTAATCCACAAAAAATAAGATGAAATTTGCTTTTATTATAGACTCGATCGAAAAATTAGACCCAACCCATGATAGTAGTGTTGCCATGATGGAAGCCGCACAAATGTTAGGCTATGAAGTTTATATTACCACGATCGAGCAGTTAAGTGTCGTTAAGGGCAAAGCCTATGCCCATTTATATCCTGTCACCCTCAAACCTGTCACATTAGTCGATAATCATTGGGTTGCGGAAGAAAATTGGTATTTATTAGGAGAATCGGCTTTTTTACCCCTAGAATCTTGTTATAGCGTATTTATGCGTAAAGACCCTCCTGTTAATACTCCTTATCTTTATGCTACTTATATTTTAGACCTAATCGATCGTCAAAAAACTAAAGTTATTAATTCTCCTCAAGGTATCCGTAGCGCTAATGAAAAAATGTACGCTTTACAATTCTCTAGCGTCATTCCTGAAACCATCGTCACTCAAAGTAAAAAAGTTATCGCTGATTTCCTCGAAGAAAAAGAAGCAATTATCTTAAAACCTTTAAATGGTAAGGCAGGAGAAGGTATTTTATTCTTACAACAAGGCGATCGCAATTTTAACTCCCTCATCGAAATTAGTACTAAACAAGGGCAAGAGCCGATTATGGTACAAGAATATTTACCATCTGCCAAAGAAGGGGATAAACGTATCATCTTGTTAAACGGTAAACCCATTGGTGCGGTGAATCGTATTCCTACAGGTAAAGAATTTCGAGGGAATATGGCAGTAGGAGGGAGAGTTGCTCAAACTAATATCACGGAAAGAGAATTAACCATTTGTGCAACCCTTGCACCAAAATTAAAGCAAGATGGTTTATTTTTTGTGGGAATAGACGTGATAGGGGGTTATCTCACTGAAGTTAATGTTACCAGCCCGACTGGCATTCGAGAGATCGATCGACTGAATAATGTTAACTTAGGTAAAGAAGTAATACTTGCCACAGAAATTGAAAATGGAGAATGATATTTACCGTCAATCGCTCTTGTTAGTCGCTTTTAAAATCAAAGGTTTAGACATAATACATTAACTAAAAAGACTATGAGGCAACCCCGGATGAATTTATATGCGTCGTTGAGGCTCAAAAAATAAAGCCCGAACAACACCTTTGCGTAGGTTATCATTCTCCAGAGGGGCATTTTCCCAAAGAGTTTCGTAGTAGAAAAAAGCCACCCCTAAACGATGTCGTCTAGCTTGGCGCACTTTGTCTTCAATGAGGGTAATAGGAGTTGGTTTATTTCTCAATCCTGTTAAGATAGCCACTCCCGCAGGAATTTTTTGTCGAGCGGATTGTAATTGTGGACTTTTTAATTCTTTGACAAAAGCATTCAAATCAGGGCGATATACTTGAATAATTAATTCATCGACAATGCCTAAATTTACCCATCGATGCCAATCTTGCAAAAATAAATTATAAGCCGTAGAGTAAGGATTCGGTGCGACAGAAAATATGGCGTTGGGTTTTCTGGCTTTCACCGCTTTATTGAGTCTTACCATGAAATCGGTGATTTTATCAGCACGCCACTTCATCCAAGCCTTATCTTTGGCATTAGCGGGGGGATTTTTTTTCGTTTCTTGTTTATACAATTCTACGGTATAGGGATCGTATCCGAAATCTCTTGGTAGCACAGTATGGTCGTCAAATTGGACACCATCAACGGGGTATTTTGTGACAACTTCTAAGACTAAATCGGTGATAAATTTTTGTACTTGAGGATGAAAGGGATTTAACCACACGACTTGCCCAGCGGCGCTATCTCCAATTTTACTGCCATCACGGCGATTGGTTAACCAGCGAGGATTTTTGGTAGCTAATTCGGAGGAAGGAGTTGTCATGAAGCCAAATTCAAACCAAGGAATTACCAATAAACCTTGTCGATGCCCTTCTCTAACAATATCTCCGATTATATCTTGATTATGTAAGTCCGATCGAACTAAGGGGGGAATACCTGCACTTTCTGCCACTCGACTAGGGAAGGATGCGTAACCAGAGTTCCAAACGACTGGATAAATGGTGTTAAAATTTAGTTGCCCTAATTCTCTTAAACTGTTTTCCAGTTGCGATCGATCAATCAATACATCAGTATCATTTTTAGTTAACCATACCCCTCTAATTTCAGGGAAAACCGCCTGACTCACTACTTGTTGCGGATTTAAAAAAACCACTAAAAATACTGAGACTAAAAATAAGATAATGGTTTTCCTTATTTTAGCTATCTTACTAAGTTTGATGTCAATGTGTTCGATCGAAAAAAGATGATTCATAATCAAGATGTCAAAATTGTTCCTGATACATATTATCACCTAATGAATTTAACCTGAGTTCGAGGTAAGATTGTAATTTAAAATAATACAAAGCTGTCAATTTATAACAATGGCATTTTTAAAATTATCAAAACTATACTTGGCGAGGGTATAACTTGAGTTTGGTGAAGGTAGGCAAAAGGCAAGTAGGCAAAAGGCAACTGTACATTTTGCAACATCAGATTATAACCTTGATGAGTATATAAGTAAGTGAGTAAAATTAATTGTATATTTACATTAAGAAAGGCAAGAAGCAACATGGTATTGAACTCAGGTTATTACAACTACTTTATTTTCTGCTAAGAATATTTACCCCTGAAAAATTCTTAATTTCTGCACTATTTCTACGCAACTTTTTAACTAAATTCTTGCCTAATATCTCTAAAAGTTTTAGATAAATTTCGGGATAATTGTTAATTAAAATCTTTAATTTTTCAAAATGCAATACATAACAAATCACATCATTATCTGCTACAATATTAGCATAACGATTACCTCGATCGAATAAAGCTAACTCTCCAAAACAAGTACCAGAAATATAAGTTGTTAAGCGTCTTTTTTTATCACCATTTAAGAGTTTTAAATAAACCGTAGCAGTGCCAGAAGCCAAGAAAAATATTTGATTAGCTTCTTCTCCTTCAACAGTTATTGATTCTTTTTCTTTATAGATAATTTCCTCAAATAAAGGCTTTATAATCTCAATTTCTGGTGGAGTAAACTCTAGTAATAAATCCATTTCTGATAAGGATAATTTTTTATTTTTATCAATTTGTTTTGATAGATATTTTGATAGTAATAAGTTTTCACATTCTTCTAAAGCACTATCTAAATCAACAGAAAAATTTACATCTAACCATCCTTTAGAAAGCAATGTTTTTATGATATTAGTATCAAAATTAGAAACAATTAAAGTAATATTATTTTTCAATAATTCTTCTTTAGTTTGATCTAGTAAAAATAACGCACTAGAGTTAACATTATTAATAAAATGACCATCAAGAATTAAATATTTGATTTCAGGATCAAGGTTTTCTAAATAACGAAATAATTTCTCCATAGTGGAAAAATAAAGATCGCCTTGTAGCTCAAAAACTGCAATCTGCTTACCTTCTTTTTCTAAAATCTCTTTTTCTGCTTGACGGCGTTGTTTTGTTGAAGAAACAATACTGCCATTATACTGACGATGAATTATAGAGTCTAAAAGAGTATGGGTATCAAAAAGATGAAAATTGAAGCGACTTGATATATCTTCGCAAACCTTTAAACCACGAACACTATTGCCTAATTCATCTAAACGAGGGGAAAAAGTGCCAATGCCAAATTGTCCGGGTAAGACGGCAATAATACCACCCCCTACACCACTTTTAGCGGGTAAACCAACTTTATATATCCATTCTCCTGAAAAATTATACATTCCACAACTAGCCATGACACTAAGAATCGATTTGATAATATCTGGTTCAATTACTTGTTTTTTGGTGATGGGATTGATACCATTATTAGCAAGGGTAGCAGACATTACAGCTAAATCTCTCCCAGAGACTAAAATAGAGCATTGACGAAAATAAAGTTCTAAATGTTCATCGATAGGTTGTTCAATCATCCCTGAGTTTAACTCTAAATAAGCAATGGCACGATTACGATGCCCTGTTTCGCTTTCTGATTGATAGACAGACTCATCTACTGTTAAAGGATGCCCCACAAAGTCTTCAAATAATGTCAAAATACGGCTAAAACGCTCTTCGGCAGAATTACCTTTAATTAAAGCAGTAGTTGCGATCGCACCTGCATTTACCATAGGATTATAAGGGCGATTATTGACTTCATCAAACACAATAGAATTAAAAGCCTCTCCTGTCGGCTCAACTCCTACCTTTTTCATTACTGCTGTAACACCATGATCAGCTAAAGCCAAACCATAAACAAAGGCTTTTGAAATAGACTGAATAGTAAAAAGATGTTGAGAATCACCTACTTCATAAATTTGTCCATCAGCAGTACAAATAGCTATACCAAATAAATCAGGATTAACTTTTGCCAATTCGGGAATATAACTAGCTGGGTTTCCTTCTGTTAAAGGAAGATAATTTTCATAAATATCTTGAATGGAAGTAAGAATAGGAGACAATAACATATAAACTCTACTGATTTTTTTTTGTCGAATGATAGAACGAATATTTATTAATCTCCATTCATTTTATATATATCAAAAGCACTTACTATGAGGCAACCCCTAATTATTCATGGTTTTTTGTTGTCTAACTAACTCAACTCCTGCCGAAGTGCCTAATCGGGTTGCCCCTGCATTTATAAGTTCGATCGCATATTGTAAATCACGAATACCACCAGAGGCTTTAATTTGTACTTGCCCTTTGGCAATGTTATTCAAGAATTGGACATCTTCCACCGTTGCACCGCCAAACCATCCCGTAGAAGTTTTTAAAAAACTTACTCCAGCATCCATACAAATTTCGGCGGCCATTCTTTTTTCTGTGTCTGTTAAACGGGTTGTTTCTAAAATTGCTTTTACCACTTGCCCAGTTTCTTCACAAATGGAGGCGATTTCTTGATAAATTTGTTCTGATTTACCCTCTTTTAACCAACTAAGGTTAATTACCACATCTAATTCCTCTGCCCCATTTTCCACAGCCTCTTGAGCTTCATAGAGCTTGGTATTAGACGTATTTGCTCCAGTGGGAAAACCAATGACGGTAGCCACTTTGGAAGGATGATTATGAAGCAATTGAGTGGCTTTTTTGACGGCTTGAGGATAAACACACACCGCAGGAAAATTATACTGGATTGCCTGATGACAACATTGCTCTAATTCTTTGGTTGTTGCCATCGGATTCAGTAGGGCATGATCTATATAATGGGCTATATCAATATCTGTAGCTGAAATTACCATTGTTTTTTGATCAAACTGTTATGATTTATTTAAACGTCTTCTTCACTAGGGATTGTTTGACTAGGGGAAGATTCATAGATAGAGTCGAGTTTTTGACGAGCATCTTCGACAGATACGGAACGGATAACTAATAATGGTTCATTAAAAGGTTTTCCTTGGGCATCAAATAATTCGGGATGACTCGATCGATATGTTCTATTTTGTGACGATCGTACTGGTCTAGGAGTATCAGTCCATGAACCTCTTTGAGATTCACCACTAATAGTGATCAAACTACGAATAAGATTACTTATAGCAAAAAAAGCGATGACTGTAAACGCCAAAATATAGACTAAGTGTAACATTTAAACCTCCAAAAGTGGTAATAAATTAGGGTCTGAAAAATCTGAGGAATATTAAAAAGGGTGAAGTTCGATCGAGGGGAATATCGAGCCGAATAATTTATTCATGAATGGTACGCCATTGCCTAGAGACTTGCCAACATTCCCCTACTAGCTTATGCCAAGGGATTAATACCTTAGTATCAATTCCTGCATCGGTCACTTTAAACAGCATAGTCGCAGTTTGGACTTCAGCTTGAGCTTGTTTAATGCGATTTAGAAGGTTTCCTTGTTCATCGGAAGACAAAAAAGGCATGGTTTCAGACTCTAATAAAGTAGAAGAACGGGAAAACCAATAGGTAAAATCTTCCAATAAAGGCAACAACACTTTTTTTAAAAGTTCTTTTTCTGTGGACTCTGATGAGTGCATGGTAATAATCTCAGTTTCTTATATTTTACTATTCTATTAATTATCTTAACTAACTTTACAAAAATTTACACTTTTCTCATTATTTTCTGATTTACCATAAAATTTGTCACTGGTAATGTATCAGTGACTATAGAAAAATTAGCTAAGGAATATTTAATGGGTAAATCTGATATTTCACCCTTGCAAGTGAAATTAAGGGATATTTTAGACAAGATTGAGAGTAAAGAAAAAGGCTATAGAAGTAATGATAGTGGTCAACTAATTTCAGAGATAAAAGACTTGGTTAAAACCTTATCAGAATAATCAAAAATATTTAGTACTTATATATACGCCATTAAGGGGTATATATAAGTTGACGTGATGTAAAAAGGTGTTTTCAGAGTCTATATTTATCTTAAATTGTTGAAAAATAATTGAAGATATTTTATCAAATATAAAAGAAGTTAACCGAAATAATTATAGTGTAAGGGATGTAGAGAACGGAGAGGGTGGGATTTGAACCCAAATTATTTAGTTTTTTGTTATACTTTTAGCCATTGATTGTGACAGTGAGTATTCTTTAAAAGTCAATATTAAATAGCTTTTCAATTAAAATGAGCAAGAAATGAGCAAAAAACAAAATACAGATTATAAAGGTTATCAGGAAATTATTGATTATTTCAAGTTAATCAAAAATCAAATGCCAAAAGGAATATCTGTGTTAGTTGAGGGTAAAAGATTATATTTCCAATTCAAAACTAAAAATAAATCAAGAAGTAAATATACTACTGGGGAAAACTATACAATCTTAGGATTAAACCGTTGCTTAGAAAAAGCAATCTTAATCGATCGACAATTAAAGAATTATGAGTCAGAAATTGAGTTTTGGTCTTGGTATGATGAAACTATCAAGGGAATAAATAAGAACGCTACAAATGACCTTATAACCGTTGCTCATGCCATAAATAAAGTTGAATCATGGTTTTTCAGTCAAAACGATCGACGTGGTTTAGAAAGAACTAAAGAGACTGATTACAAAAGTTATTACCGAACCTATGATATTTATTTTCAAAAATTACCCATTAAGGAAAGAGTGACCTATGATACTCTCTATAATACTTTGATTCAATATGAATCTGATAGAGAACAAAGAAAATATCAAGATTGTTTAATTGCCTATTTAAAATTATGTGAAGTTAATCAATTAACTACAATTTATAACAAGTTAAATAGACTGAAGTTAAATACAAATAAAAAGAAAAAAGTATCAATAAAACATGAATCTCAATCTATTAGTATTGAAGAATTTTTAAAATTAAGAGAATTAGTATTATCTATAAATAATCATCAAACAGAAAAAAATCGTATATTTTGGATGTGGATATATTCAGTTCAATTAATTTATGGTTTAAGAATTGCTGAGGTAACAGCTATCAAAAACTTAACCATAGACTATATTCCAGCAAATGATCCTCAAGAAAATAGTCAAGATAAAACTATATTTCAAGCATTAAATAATTCTAATAATAAAGAGAATATAATTTATATTGGTAACTTTACTTTATGGGGTAATAAAAAAGTTAAAACAGGAGGTAGAATTGCCATGCCATTAATACCTCCAACATATCCTGATATTATCGAAAAATTAAACATTAAAGATATACCAGAATTTATCATCAATAATTATGAAACTTACTCCAAAAGAAGTAAAGCAAATCTTGAAAATTGGTCAACTAAATTTTTAGGTTATAAAGTATCACAAACACATATTTTAAGAAAATTAGGCAATGCTAACGGTATCCAAGCGGGTATCAGTGACACAATCCGTTGTAAATCTTTAGGACATTCTGAAACAGTCAATGCTAAGTATTATCAGAATTTCTCAGGTCAAACAACTATTGATCTATACACTAATGCAAAACGTCAACCAATACCTTTTGAAACAGCATTAAGACTTTTGGATGATTTACCTGAGAATCTGACTAAAGAAGAAATAGTTAAGTTAATTTATCAAATTTATCAATTTAATAATTAAGACTCAAAAATATTTTCTATCCCTCTTAACTTATTAAGTAAAATAACACACTGATTAATCGACAAGTCATTAAATGAGTTAACAGAATTATCATCTAAACCTTTACGAATATAGATCAATATTTTTTCTTTATCAGTGATATTTTTTGACTTAAATTCTTTGTATAAACCTTTTCGCCAAATGGTTAATTCATCATCTCCATTTTTAGTTTTATTATCTTCATTTGGAGAGTCATTTAAGTTATCTTGATTTTTTTCTGAGTCATCTTGATTTAACTCAATGTTTGCAGAATTATCTAAATTTTCTAAAGGTGATGTTTGTATCTGATCCATCCGATCCATCCGATCCATTGTTGATATATAAGGATTTGAGGTAGGATCGGATAATTTATCAGTCTGATCTTTTATCTGATCCGATCCTTTTTTTAGCGGATCAGATAAGAAACACTTGTCTATCTGATCCTTTATCCGATCCCTACTATAACCATTAGTATATATACGTTCTATAAAAGGATCGGATGGATCAGATAAATTTAAAGACTTGTTCATTAAAATATCACCTGATTCACAAAACCAGACTCTTTGAGTTTTTCCATTTTGTTTTTTAGGTTTATTTATCCATCCTTTTTTACGCAAAATATGACCTAATTTTCTCTCATGGGAACTATTAATATCTTTCAACTCAAAACCTAAAACTGTGGTTAAAATATCCTTTCCACTAACTCCAATTTCTTCAAAACCTTGTAAGTAATTATCAAGTTCTTGACAATCCCATGTACTCTGATATAAATACTCTTTGTTGAGTGCTTCACTTTCTTTCTGATACTTTTCATCTAAGTACCAAAATTCACCCTCAAGAAATGCTTTTTTAGCTTGATACCAAATATCATCACGATACTTAATTACTTTATCCGTATCAATTTGGGTGTTAACAGGAATAACCCAAAATCTTCTATTACCAGTAGTATCCACTAAAAATTCACTTTCATTAACCGAACCTACCATCACACATTGACGTTTAACCATACGGCTTGATCTTGCATAAGGTTCTCTGAATGTGTCCACTGACTTACTTAAAAAGGCTTTTAATTCACCACTTGCTTTTTTATTAGTGATTGTTTCAAATTCTGCTAACTCACAACACCAGTTTTGATGAGCGATTAAAAGGTTATCTCTATCAGTACCAGTAACAGAATCAGTAAAAAATTCATCACCATATAGAACCTTGAAAAAAGTACTTTTTCTGATACCTTGACTACCTTGTAAAATTAATGCTGTATCAAACTTACAACCAGCTTTATATACTCTTGCTACACTACCAATAAGATGACGATAAATCATTTCATCATAAATCTTATCCGTTGTGCCAAAAAATAAAGATGATAGGTTTTTAATGTCTATTTCCTGATTGTCTGTTTCTAAGTTATCAAGGTAATCCTTAACTGGGTGATAACTATTCTTTTTGGCAATCATTACAGCTAAATCATAGGCAATTTGCTTACTTACTTTAACTCCATAATCTTCATGGATTTTTAAATATAAGTCGTCTAAATATGCTTCTTCATTATCTAACTCAACTATCCTTTTAAGTTCATTAAATCTCAATCTTGATGAATAGTCATTCAGTAAAATTTCTCTTGTTTCTGCAATGTTATCTAACTTTTCTACTTTTGTCTTTTTCTCAACTGTATCAGTAGTTTTATCAGATAGTGTGTTATTAGTTTTAGATTCTTTTTTGCTCTGATAAAGTGATTTAATTTCTTGATTATTATTCCGATACCATGCTTTTATACAGTTATCAATTTTCTCTGAATCTAATGATGATTTAGGGCTATTCTTTTTGGCACTATTAAAAATTCTCTCACAGTCATTAATGGTTAATGGTGGTGAACATTTCTGACAAAAATCAGCTAATAAATCATAGGGTAATTGATTATATCTTTGTCCGATACTATTCAAATAAGAAGCTGTACCGATCAAGTCACGGGCGATCAATGCACCGCTATCATCTCTCATACCTTCCCCAACACCTTTTAATAATTCCCTTGTCTTTAGAGCTAAACAAATTTCTAAAGGTATTTCTTCATTAATTGGTAAGGTTAACTCACTTAAGAATTTTTCATAGCTATTCATGGTATTTGAAGAAGTAGATTTAGGTTTTTGATTAGAGATATTTGAGTATTCAATAATGGATAATAAATCATCACATTGACTATCATTAAGTTGATACACACTATCTGTAAAAATTCATTGATAGCAGTCTGTTTCAGGATGTTTTGAAGGGGGTAAAACTGATTGAGAACCGTTGTATCGTAGTTCTAATTGTTCACCCTTAATTTGTTCAATTTCACCATAGCTATAAATTTTTTTGTTTTTGAAATTCTCAAAATCTTTTAAGCGGTGATCAGGTATCTTAAATAGTTTTTGCTGTCTGTGAGATTTACCACTTGACCATGATAATGTCTCAATATCAATTAACCAATTGGCGGCGGCGGTTGCTATCTTAAAACTATTCTCTCCATCAAAGTCGATCGCCAATAACCCGTTACCCGTGACTAAACCATAACCCGTTGCAATTCCTTTTTTAATTCGATCGAAACAATAATCTAAAGTTTTGTGTTTAGTTGTCCATTGTTTTTCGTAAGCGTGTTTAGCATTATATTTTTCACTTTTTGTATATCCTACTGGTGTAAATGAAACTATATCTAAACCAAGACGTGAAAAAATTAACCGAAATTCAGCAAAATTTGGTACCATGATATTAAGTTGTTTATTAATTTTGGATAACTTAAGAGCGGTTCAAACTCTTATATTTAATTATATATTAAAACGAGAAAAGGGACTCGTCACAATCCCTTAACTTTTTTAGATATTGTATTTGCCCTTCATTGTAAGGGCTTTATTTTTGCCCAAAATTAGATTTATCATAAGAGTAAGAGAAAAACAATGAAGTATTAGAACTATTATATCAGCATAAAATACAAACTAACCAGTTTAAAGAAACTAACATTTTAAGCGATTAATTTTGTGCATTTTGACCAGTAATTTTGCTCATTTACTTAGCAAGTTGTCAATTAGTCCTCTGCTCAGGATATAGCGTTTCAGTTATCTACTTACTTAATTAAAAGTACCTTTTTTCCTAGTATTTATAAGGTTTTTAGTCAAACGCTATAGCATTTTGCAATCCTAAAATAGGATATAAACTTTATAACAACTTGTTAACTAATTTACTGGTAAATTTTACTAATTATTCAATGTGAATAGTCAAAAAATGATTTATATTATTTCCTTACTATTAATATCAATCGTTTTTAATGCAAGAGTATAGTTTTCAGTATTAAGAGCATTTCTTATTTCATTTACACATTTATCAACTTCTCTAAGGTTATCGTTTAAACTAGCAATTCTTTCTAGCATACGTTTATTGAGGATGTCTTTTTCATTTTCTGCTAATTCATCTAATACTGGTTTTATTTTTAATGTCCTTTTTTGTTGTTTTAAAGTATTAGCAGTTTCATATAACACGTTACTCATAATTTCAATTGAATTTAACCATTGTGTCGTATCATTATACATTTTCTTTTGTCTATTTAGTGTGGTTTTTAAATCTCTTATTTCATATTTATCTTTTTCGGATACTTTTAATTTTTCAATTTCTTTATCCTTATTGATAATTGTTTTGAGAGAATTTAGCTTTTGTTCTTTTAACTCAGTTAACAAAGAAATTTGTTTATTTTCTAACTCTTTAATTTGATTTTGGTATTTTTTACTTACTTCTTCTCTAATTTCTTTAATTTCCTTTTCAGTTAATGCTTTACCTTTTTCTTCAGTTTTAATCTCAACTTTTTCTAAAATTTTCTCTTGAGTTTCTTGATCAGAATCTGTAAAAGAAGTTGCTATCTCATACATTGCTCTTAAACTGGTTTCTAAATGCGACACTTGTGTCGTTTTTGCTCCTAACTGATTAGAAACTTTCATATATCTTTGCGCGGTTCGGATCGTCCATTTAAACTCTAATTCACACCATGATTGAAATTTACCATGAGGTAAAGTGTTTTTAACCTCAATTAATTTGTTACCAATCTCAATAATATTTTCCCAAATTGCTTTTTCCCGTGCTTTAATTTCGATCGCACTTTCTTTTACAAGTTTAGCTACTTCTATAGATAAAGACGAATAATCAAATACTGATAATTGATTTTCTACATTGATATTAGTTAATTCACTCATAGTTAAAATTTAATAAAATTTATATTTTTATTATACGCTACAATTATAAAAATTGTATATAAGAAATAAACACATGGATAAGCTAAAAACTATTAATTTTAGATTAACTCAAGATGAATATAATCTTTTAAAAAACTATTGTGATATTCATAATAGAAGTATGTCAGATGTTTTAAGAGAAAAAATTAGAAAGTTAAAAACTAATAAATAAAATATTCTCTAAATTACCCTTATTTTGCTCATTTAACCATATATACATACTCACTGATTAATCATAAGCATAATAGCAGTTACATAGCAAATAAGCGTATATATTTTCAATCCATTATTTAGTAATGATCAGAGAATAAAAACTTACAGAGTAAACATATTACTATTTTTACTAAAAATACATATACACATTATCTGATAGAATGCTATATTTATTATATACACATTATCTGATTGCATTCATGCAATATATTATTATGGGATATTTAAGGAAAAATATTAATGACAACTCTATTAAGGCGCTTAATCCTCAAAATAGATTACAAGGTGATGTACCTAAAAAACGGATTAATATCACCATTGATCAGGAACTTTACTTAATACTAAAATCTACTGGTAATATCTCAGGAACTATTGAAGATTTAGTCAAAAAGTCTTTGTTAAATTTAGACTCTAATTTTGAAAGTCAGAGTTTAGAAATAATCGATAAATTAAAAGTAATTATGGATAAAATTGATTTAAAACAAACGGGATATAAAAGCAACGGTTCAGGACAATTAATCAAAGATTTAAAAGATATTTTATCGATGTAATATAGCTATTAACAATAGTGATAAAAACTCTCAATTTGAGACAAATAAACCCGAAAATGACAGCAGTAGTTACTTGATTTTAGAAAAACTTTAGAGAGACTCATAAATGGGTGATATGGGGTGACGTTTATTTTCAAACCTTAAAGGATTGAATCTATATAACCCTTTGTTACCCATGATTAACTTGTCATTGTGCATTATCAAACCTTTAAGGTTTGATCTTATGGAAACAAGTTATTAAAGGTTATCAACTTAGTTCCGAACTGTTTTAAGTATTCAAGTATTATTGTTATTTTGGATGCGGTTAGGATGCACTAAGGTCGCGCGGAGATTAATAGATGTCCGCGCAACGAACTCGAATCCAAGAGGCATTTTACCAAGAGAAAAATCACACTACAAAGATTTAGTCTTATTAACCATCATTAACTCTCTACCAATCCTTTAAGGTTCGGTAAAAGTTAAACAGAGTTAGAACGGGTTTTAAACAGATTGTTTCTTTACTGTCATCTAAAATAAACAAGAAATTTAAGCATAAATGAGCAAATTATGAGCAAGTATAAGTATTTAATACAAAAGAAAAAGATTGAAAGGTAGAGAATATAAGGGATGTAGAGAACGGAGAGGGTGGGATTTGAACCCACGGATTATTTCTAATCACTCGATTTCAAGTCGAGCGCGATCGACCACTCTGCCACCTCTCCAGTAACAAGCATTAACTATTATAACAAAAAATTTCTTATAAATCTATATCTATCCAAGAATAATATTGAGGATAAACAGGTAAACGAGGTTGTAATTCCCAACCGTTTTGAGAAAGAATAGCTTTTAAATTGTCGAGGTTGCTATGATGATAGTCGGGATTCACTTCATCTTTGGGTACGATTCCTCCTAAATCTCTAATGCCCAATTCTAGGGATTTTAACAAGGTTTTTTCGTTGTCGATCAAGTTAGGTGGTATTTGTAAGGTAATGGTTTCGGGTAGTATATCACGGGCGATCGAAATCACCTCAAATATTTCTGACAAAGAGATAAATTTCCCTAAAAATTTGTCTTGTGAACCTTTTACATAGGGTTGTAATATCACCTCTTGAACATGACCCCATTTTGCTTGTATTTGGGCGATCGAGCTTAAAGTTTCGATTCGATCGTCTAAAGTCTCACCAATGCCCAAAAGAATGCCCGTAGTGAAAGGAATTTTGAGTCGTCCTGCCCATTCCAATTGTTGTAATCGTAATTCGGGAATTTTTGTGGGCGCATGACGATGAACTGTATTTAAAAGTTTAGGGGTTAATTGTTCTAACATCAACCCCATAGATACATTAACTTTTTTGAGTAAAGACATTTCTTCAAAACTCAACACTCCAGCGTTAGTGTGAGGGAAAAAACCTCTTGCTAATGCTAATTTGCCGATGTCATAAATAAGTTGTATCCATGGTTTTCGGCGAGGTGATTGAGGGTGAATTTCTCCACTTAAAATCAAAATTTCGGTGACATTTTTCCCCTCCAGATTTCCTAAAATTTTTTTAGCCTCATCTAATTGTAACCAAGGGCTAGTATGAGGATTAGCCCGAAAATTACAATAAGTGCAATGATTAAAACACTCATAGGTAGGTACGATCGTAAAAGCTGGGCTATAGGTGATAATATTAGACATTCTCATTAATTAGAGGGAAAAGACTCCATAAATAATTGTCTTGTCATGGGTTGTTCAACCATTAAACCTTCTTCCCCTAAAATATCTAAAGGTTTACCTTCGATATTTATCCACACATTACCATTAGGATTCAAACTACTAGCAGTATAAATTACTTGTCCTAAACGTCCAATCATGGAAGCACTTCCTCCTCCTGTGGTAAACTCTTGGGATAAGTCAATGTGAATGCCGTCTTCTTTTACTGCTAAACTCATTAACTTGGTATTTTGAGGAATAGCTGTTTTAAGGGAGTCTTTTTCTGATACTGTCAATAATTTGTTGAATCCGTTGGTTAAAGATTCTTGCTCATTTTGTCCTTTGGGAATTTCAACTATAGTCGGGACAAGCTCTAACTCGTCATTTAAGCCATAGAGTTCGATCGAGCTTTCGGGGGTAACAGGATCGGGTATAATTTCTATAGGTTGTTTTGGTAAATTATTACCTTGATTTTGAGCCGTAAAGTTACCATAAGCATACCACCCTGCGATCGTGCCTAATGCTAATATAGTTGTGGCAATTCCTGCTATAGTTTTAGTGGAAAAAAGTGGGTTTCGATCGTGATTATCAGTCATAATTTTTATAATTAAAGAATAAATTTAGGTAATTTAAAATAAATAGTTAGTAATTAATAGATAAATATATTATTCATTTTTAGACGGCTGAAGATGAACAAAACCTGCAATTTCCAGATTATCCTCATCAATATTAAATTGCAGAAGTCTGACAGTAATGCCAGATTTTTCTAAATTTCGCAAACTCAATTGATTATTAATGTTATCAACAAACCCTTGTAATAGGGTAGATGATAATTTTCGATTATTTAATGTTCCTTCTACCTCACTGATTGTGATACTATGACCTTTAATCACCTCTAAGTTAAATTCTAAACTAACATTTAAGATTTCGTCCCCCCGTATCGGTAATTTTACCTTACTATCAATACCGACTCTATTATTATCTTGTAAATTGAAACTCAAGTCTAATAACTGGAATCCTGATGCAGAATCTCCCGTAAATTTTGTGATCATTTCCTGTAGCTGTGACGATTTCATTAACTTGTTTATATCTTCTTCCGTGAGAATGCTACGCCATGCCATATTCAAAGGAGTTTTTAAGACATTTTGCCAGTTATCAGCTTTTAATCCTCTTAACTGATCCAAATTTACCCCAACTCGATCGATTTCTAGCTCTAATAACTCTACTTGAATATGAGGACGAGGTTGCCATTGCTTAAGACTAACTTGGATAGAATCCACCTCTCCCTTGATTAATTGATGAGTAGGAAGACTATTCACTCTAACCCTCACTTCCCCTACTTCCTCTGATTTATTGACAATGACATTGGTTAAAGAATTGTTAAGGATAAATCCTCCTCCCGTAAATAAAGACATTATAATGGTATTAAAGATAACAAAAAATTCCATATTTTATTGGTAACTCCATCTAAAAATTTATTGAGAAAATAATCAATATATAGCCAGTTTAAATGAATTATTTAATTCTTGGGAATAGTTAAATACTTAAGTAAGTATTTCGTTTTAAAAAGATAGTCAGTATTGTCTAATTATCAAATCCTTGTAAAGCAAAATATTACTTGTATGTCCCTAATATGAAATGGCTATATAGTAATCTCATATTAGAGGTAAGAATTTATGCTGATAATTAGTATTCAACTATCATCATTAACTAATTTTTACCAAATTAAAATGAATTAAAATTATTCTATATTTTATAACTAATTTGTAAATAAAAATATATTAGAATTTATTTCTCTTGATTAAGGTAAACTTGTTCTATTAGTAAATTTTATTTCGGGCTTCAAAAATATTAATAATTTTTAGTTGTTCATGAATAGTCCACCATTTTTAGAGTTTAAAAATTATAAATTTAACCAAAAAATAACTAACAGCTAATGGCTGAGTATAGTTAATTAAAATTTAGAATTATATGCTTGTTAAAACCCTGTCAAAAATGAATAAAAATAAAATAGTAAAAATATTAAGTGATGAGAAAAAATCTTTTCTTATATATGCTGTTGATGATCAAAAAATCAACTTAAATTTGCTGTCAATATTTTTAAGTCGTCAAGGTTTTAATATTCTCACAGAAATTGATATTTTAAAAGCTATACCCGCTATAGAAAAAGCTCATCCAGATCTCATTTTATTAGATATTTTAATGCCTAATTTGAGTGGCTTTGATGCTTGTTCTTTATTAAAATCCTCACCTATAACTAAAGATATTCCCATCATTTTTTTAAGTGCTTTAGATGATATTAATGATAAAGTAAAAGGTTTAGAATTAGGTGCGATGGATTATGTCACTAAGCCTTTTCAATTTGCTGAATTATTATCTCGAATTAATGTTTGTTTAAAAATTAAAAGCCTCTATGATAATTTAGAAAAACAAAATAAAACTCTTATCGCAGAAATAAAAGCTAAAAAAAATGCCCAATTAGCCCTTAAAAAAAGCGAAGAAAAAGTTAAAACTATTATTAATAATGATCTCAATGGTATGATTGTCATAGATCATGATGGTATAATTTTATTTGTTAATAAAGAAGCTGAAAAAATATTCGATCGAACCAGTAATAAAATGTTAGGAGAAATTTTAGGATTACCCTTAGAATTTGACAAAATTAGTGAACTAGAAATACCTCGATCGCAAACTAATAATAAAAAAAATAATCAGGAATTATTAATAGTAGAAATGAGAACTGTTCCAATTATTTGGAATGATAAAAATGCTTATTTAATATCATTTATTGATATTACTGAAAGGAAGAAAATGGAGGAGAAATTAAAGATATTATTTCAAGCATCCGAACAAAGTCCAGCTTCGATCGTCATTACAAATATTGAAGGCAATATAGAATATGTTAACCCAAAATTTGAAGAACTTTCAGGATATAAAGAAGAAGAAGTTTTAGGCAAAAATCCTCGCATTCTCAAGTCTGGACATTTTAAAGAATGTGATTATAAAAAATTATGGCAAACTATCAGTCAAGGAAAAGAATGGCAAGGAGAATTTCATAATATCAAAAAAACAGGAGAATTATACTGGGAAAAAGCCCTAATTTCTCCCATATTTAACTCTGCTGGTGCTATTACTCATTTTATGGCAGTAAAAGAAGATATAACCGAAAAAAAACACCAAGAAATTCTCTTACAATATCAAGCAAAATATGATCATTTAACCAAAATTCCTAACCGAAATTATGCTTTAGAAAAAGTCAATTATTTTCTTAACCAAGCTAGAGATACTAATACAAATTTAGGATTAATGTTTATTGATTTAGATCATTTTAAAGAAGTTAACGACAATTTAGGCCATGATTTTGGAGATGAATTGTTAATCCAAGCCACAGAAAGAATGAAAAATGCTTTGCGCAGTACTGATTTACTAGCAAGGTTGGGAGGAGACGAGTTTTTTATGGCAATCCCCTACGTTACCAAAGTGACAGACTTAGAAAAAATAGCCACAAAAATTATTGAATTATTACATCAAACATTTGATATTTTTGAACATCAAATATCAATTTCTGCTAGTGTTGGCATCACAATTTTTCCTCAAGATGGAGACAATTTAAAACAGTTGATTCGTAATGCAGATTTAGCGATGTATGATTCTAAAAAAAATGGGCGTAATCAGTTTCAATTTTATCATGTAGAAATGACTAAAAAAGAGATTAATAAGTCTCATTTAGAGGAAAATTTTCTTGAAGCTATAAAAAAACAGGAATTTAAAATAGTTTATCAACCAATCATTGAATTTAACTCTGAATTAGTTGTGGGTGCTGAAGCATTTATTCGCTGGGAAAATAAAGAAATAGGATTAATTTATCCTGAAAAGTTTATTCCCATTCTTGAAAAAAATGGACTAATTTTTACTTTAGAAAATTGGATGTTAAAATCTATATCTAAGGATATTAAACAATGGCAAACTATTAAAAATATTCCTATTAGTATTAAGTTATCAGAATATCAATTTCAAGATAATAATATGATTGAAGAATTAATCAATGTTATTATCAAGAATCAGGAAGAAAATAATATCATAGAAATTCAAATTAATGAAGAAATCTTACTTGAAAAAAAATATTTAGTTAAAGATATTGTAGAAAAATTATCTCAATTAAATATTAATTTATCTTTAGATAATTTTGGGATAGGCTGTCTTCACTTACAAAATTTTCAAAAATTTAAGTTCAAATATTTAAAAATAGATCAGTCTTTAATTAATAATTTAGTCAATAATCAAGAGACAAAATTATTGGTTAAATCTATTATTAATTTAGCACAAATATTTAATGTAAAAACGATCGCCAATGGAGTAGAAACCATTAAACAAGTAGATATATTAAGAGAATTAAACTGTGATTATGGGCAAGGATACTTTTTTTCTAAACCATTATCTCCTACTAATCTTACTCAATATTTATTAAAACAGCAAAAATATATTGATGATTCTCTTAAAAATATTTATCTGTCTTAAATATTAAATAAAGTTAACAGTAAATAGGGGTTGCTGAAAAAGTGTTTAGGCTAGGATAGGTGTTAGGTTTTAGGTTAAATACTTATATAGCAGTCAGTTATGAGTTGTGAAAATTATCTTATCATCAAAGGCAAGAGGCAAAAGGCAAAAGGCAAGATTAGTCGTATCTTCGATATTTTTTCTAATAATTTATTTCTCACAAATGATTCCTGATTGCTATAAATCAAGGTTTTAAGCCTAATTCCTAGCTCTTTGTAAGGCACTAAATTTCATTTTGTGTTTTATTGAATTCTCAGAAAATGTGCAATTTTTCACTAAAAATCGTTAAAACCGTGCACTTTTTTATTAATGTAGTTTGTCTAAATCTTTGATTTTAATAATCTTCTGAGTTATTCAGCAAACCCTAAATATTTGTTGTTTAATAGTTGCTAAAATATGGTTAACTTTTGTGGGAGTAATATATTTTTCTCTGACTATTGTAAAGTAGTTACAACATTTTAGTAATAAACAATCATTAAAAGTGTTGATATATAATAGGTTTAGAATTTTAAAAATGCAGATGTTATAAATTTACAGTTTGCATTTTACCTAATACCTGACACCTTTTCTATTTAATATTAACTAACAGAATAAAGGAGTAAAACTAAATCTTTATCAATATTTGATTTTACTCCTTTATTCTTAATTTTTAAAGTTAAAAATAGTTTAAGGGAAAATTAATTTAAAATTAAGAAATTTTCTCAAAACTAATGCTTAAATCGATTAGAATATTAACAACTTATTTTATTCTAATTCGATCGAACCCCATGACTTTTAACCGTAGAGAATTTTTAACATTTTTAGGCATAGGTATCACAACAACTGCCTGTGGTGGAATATTGCAAAGTAGAATACAAGCACAAACCTCAAATCTTAATAGTACTTTATTTAATAATTTTAAACCCGTAAAATATCCTATTCCCTTAGAAATTGATAATCTTAATAGTCAACAACAAAAACACATATATCAAAGTTATCAAGTTGAAGATGATTTAGTTTTACCCGAAGGGTTTAAATATGATGTCATCGCCTCTTGGGGCGATCGAATAGGCGACTCCCGTTTCGGTTATAATAACGATTATGTGTCATTCATTGAAACTAGCTCTAATGAAGGCTTTTTAGTCATAAATTTTGAATATGTAAGCCCAACTCCTTGGTTACAATCCTATGAAATGGTGATAAAAAAATCATTATCACAGGAGGTTTTAGATTCCCTAGCACAAGCGAATCAAAATCGACAGGCTTTAAACATTTTTGCCCTTCCTGATGACAACCCGATAAAACTAAAATTTCAAGAATTTTTTGCCGAATTATTAATAGATCAAGGTATTGGTATAATATCTGTTAAAAAGGACAATAACGGCAAATGGCAACGTACATACAGTAAGCTCGATCGACGTATTACAGGAATTTCAGGTTGGCAAGATAATCGTTACTTATCCTCCACAGGCGCTGCTACTGCCATTTTTAAAAAACAAGAAGGATTAGGCTATATAGACAATCTAGGAGATAAAATTATCGGTACTTTTGCTAATTGCGCTGGAGGTACATCTCCTTGGGGTACAGTATTTAGTGCAGAAGAAAATTTCCAAAGCTATGTGCCTGAAGGTATCATGGCAGATGGTACTTCTTTACCTCCAGAATTTACCCCCGTATCAGGCTTGAGTGGGCAGGGTAATCCCTTCGGGTTAGCAGGAAATAAATACGGTTGGATGGTGGAAATTGATCCTACGAATCCCGACGATTATGGCACAAAACATACATGGTTAGGACGTTTTCGTCATGAAGCGGTAGCGATTCGAGCAGAAAAAGATCAACCTTTAGTATTTTACTCTGGATGCGATCGAACTGGAGGACACCTATATAAATTTATCTCAAAGGGAAAAATAGTTAATCCCACCGACAAGAAAAACTCCGCTTTACTGCAAGAGGGGATGTTATACGTTGCCAAAATGTCCGAAGACGGGAAAGGAGAATGGATACCCTTACAACCAAATACTCCTATCAACCCCATTGCCTTGCAAAATTTACAAGGAGGCTTATTAACTATACCTAACCCCGACAGGAAAAAAGGTTCTTATATTGCCGTTAATAATCAAGCAGAATTAGACGATTTTGCCACAAAATATAGAAAATTGGGCGACTTATATGTAGGTAAAACCGAAGCAGAAATACAAGGTATCATCTTAATCGATGCCCATTACTGCGCCAATATAGTGGGCGGTACTTGTGGAGCTCGTCCCGAAGATGTAGAATTAAGTCCCATAGATAAATCCCTAGTTATTGCCTATACCGCAGGAGTCGCAGGAAGTGAAGGCAGTCCCGATAAACGAATTTTTGGCGATCGCAATCGCGCCGCCTTTGGCGATCGAGAGGGTAAAATGTATCAATATGGTTGCTTAATGCGTCTAAAAGAAACCAACAATAAACCCGATGCCATGACATTTACTTGGGATATTTTAGGTGTGGGAGGTGAACCTTCAAGCGGTGGTATGGGTTTTGCCAATCCCGACAACCTCGAATTTGATACCAACGGAGACTTATGGATGGTGACAGACATACCGACGGGATTACAAAATAAACTACCAAGAGTAGAAGGAAATCCTTATACCAGTGGTGTATTAGGTAACAACTCTATTTGGTATATACCATTATCAGGAGACAATGCAGGAAAAGCCTACCCCTTTGGTATAACTCCCATGGAAGCAGAAGCCTGTGGTATCTTTTTTTACAAAAGATCAACAAACTCTTTTTTTAGCAATTCAACATCCGGGGGAGATAAAAGGTATAAGAAAGAATATGCAAGAGATAAACGCTGAAATTTCCGTTTTAACCACCAAGGGAGAGGAATTTAAGCAAAAAAGAATCATTCCTCAAGGCTCAAATTGGCCCAGTTTACAACCCAATCAACCTCCAAAACCCTCTCTAGTGGCTATATCGAGAAATATTTAAGGTTTGTGGAGGAGAGATTATCCCTATTTGTGATATTTCATCAAATAACTCGAATCTAAATAATCATGATAACTTTTATAAACATCGAAACCCGCTAATTTAGCTTTAAAAGAAGCAGGATGATAATACTGACTACTAGGATATTTTTCTCGAAAATTAAGAATATAAAAATAAGTTTTTTCCCATTTACTCAAATAGTCTAAAAATAACTTAAATTGTGAATAATATTGTTCATATTTATAGCTTAAAGTAACGTACTGTAAAATACCAGAAATAATTAAAAAATCTTCCGTTTCCTCTTTTTTGATTTTGAGAATTTTAGTAGCAATATCCTGTAACTCTATTTCATTATTTTTTACTAACAACACAAAGGATTTTAATTCTTCCGTATTATATTGAATATTATAATCCACAAATTCTTTAATTTTTTTAAATAATTCCCATTGCTCAATCTTATTAATTTTGAGTTCATAAAAAATGTTTAATAAGTTCGACGTTTCCGAAATTATACTCAAATATTTAGCATAAATACTAATAATTCTTTGTTCTTCTTCTTCAAATAATTGACGATGAAAAGACTGTTTAATTTTTCTCAATTTTTCTTGAAAAATTAATTTGTTAGGTTGCTCTTTAATAAGTTCAATACACTGAGCATAAAAATCTAAAAAACTTCCTTGATGATGTTCTTTTTCTATTTCATTAATTTTAATGAAGATTTCTAGGTTATCTAATAAAGGTTTAAAAAAATCTTTACCAATGATAAAGTAATGTTTTTTTTGTTGATAATATCGATCTAAGTAAGTTTGAATTCTTGCATAAATTAAAAAATCTTGACGGGTAAAATGTTCGTTTAATAAAGCTCTCAAAGTTAAACTTAAATTTTCTATTTTCTCGATCGCACTATGATAAAGAAATAAATATTCTGGGGGGATAGAATGGCGTAAATCTTGCCCAAAAAGATAATCAACGAGGGTTTTTTCTCCCAACAAAGGGCGATTCCACCAAGGCTTTGTAATTATTTTTTCTTCTAATACTAATTCTGCTTCCATGATGCTACCCTCTTTTGAAGACTTTTGAAGAATTTTCCTTTACACTTACCATCATAAAGTCTTTTTTTGATTAATCAATCAGTATATTTTGGTATTTTTTATCGAAACTTTATAAATTTTTATGACAATTTTTACCTATTTTTAATCTACTTAAGTATTTTATGATTTATCACTAGGTTGTAACCCATTTCCCCATGGAAATGTTCGATCGTCCTCGAACAAGTGGTAAAAAAAATTGACAAAGGTTTAAAAAATAAGATATGATCATAGATTGTCACTGGTTAATATATACTAGGGATAATTATAATTATATATACAAAAATTGTGTATAAAAAGCATACCTCATGCCAACTATTCAACAACTAATTCGTAACGAACGTTCTCAAATTCAAAAGAAAACCAAATCTCCTGCGCTGAAAGAATGTCCTCAGCGTCGTGGTGTATGTACAAGAGTTTATACCACCACTCCTAAAAAACCTAACTCTGCTTTAAGAAAAGTAGCAAGGGTTCGTTTAACATCAGGATTTGAAGTAACTGCTTACATACCCGGTATTGGTCACAACCTTCAAGAACACTCCGTTGTGTTAATCAGAGGTGGCCGGGTGAAAGATTTACCCGGTGTAAGATACCACATTGTGCGTGGAACTCTTGATGCGACTGGAGTAAAAGACAGAAGACAAGGACGCTCCAAGTATGGTGCTAAACGTCCTAAAGCGTAGAGAAATAAAAGGATTTACGTCATTGCAAGTAATAACGAAGCAATCTCAAAACCTTATCTTCTGATTAAGGTGCGTAATTCCTAAGTAAAGATTAATCCCATAGTAATTTTTAAGGATAAATAAATGTCTCGTAGAAGTAAAGCTAAAGTGGTGGAAGTTCCACCTGATCCAGTCTATAATAGCCGTTTGGTTAACATGACCATTCGTCGAATCATGAAAGATGGTAAAAAATCCCTCGCCGCCAGAATTTTATATGATGCCTTAAGTATCATCTCTGAAAGAACTGGTACAGAACCTATGGAAACTTTTGAAAAAGCCATCAAAAACTTAACTCCTTTAGTGGAAGTGAAAGCAAGAAGAGTCGGTGGTGCTACTTATCAAGTACCTATGGAAGTTCGCACCTCTCGTGGTAGTAGCTTGGCATTGCGCTGGTTAATTGCTTTTTCTCGTAAAAGAAGTGGTAAAACCATGTCGATGAAATTAGCTAACGAAATTATGGATGCGGCTAACGAAACTGGTGGCGCGATTAAGAAAAGAGAAGAAACCCATAAAATGGCTGAAGCTAACAAGGCTTTTGCTCACTACCGTTACTAAGATTTTCATAAATCGTGAGTATAGATGATGTGCGTAAAACAGGCATCTTGCCTGTAATTTTTGCTGATTTAATGGCTAACTCATTGTTTATGTTTCGATCGAAATCTACCTGAAAAAGTCATTAAACTTACAGAAAAAGTGGTAAGTTTTGTAAAGAACAGTGTAGAATAGTAAATGGTGTCAAATTTTACCAGAAATCACCTTAAAAGTATTGCTTTAAGTCAAAGGAGGTAACGGTGGCTCGTACAATTCCCCTAGAAAAAGTTCGTAATATTGGTATTGCGGCTCATATAGATGCGGGTAAAACCACAACAACAGAAAGAATACTTTTTTACTCTGGTATTGTTCACAAAATCGGGGAAGTTCATGATGGCAATGCAGTCACTGACTGGATGGAACAGGAAAGAGAGCGCGGTATAACGATTACGGCGGCGGCTATTAGTACTGATTGGAGTGGTCATCATATCAACATTATTGATACTCCGGGTCATGTGGACTTTACCATTGAAGTAGAACGATCGATGCGGGTACTCGATGGAGTTATCGCAGTATTTTGTTCTGTGGGAGGAGTTCAGCCCCAGTCAGAAACGGTTTGGCGTCAAGCCGATCGATATAAAGTGCCTCGTATTGCTTTTGTCAATAAAATGGATCGTACCGGGGCAAATTTCTTCAAGGTATATCAACAGGTAAAAGAGCGTTTAAGAGCTTCTGCTGTACCTATTCAAATCCCTATCGGTAGTGAAGAAAAATTCCGAGGCATCGTGGATTTAATCACCATGAAAGCCCACATCTATTTAGATGATTTAGGCGAACAAATCGAAATTACCGATATTCCTTCAGACATTTTGGAACTAGCCCAAGAATATCGAGGCTATCTGGTGGAAGCCGTAGCAGAATCTGACGAGAATCTGTTAGAGAAATATTTGGGAGAAGAAGAAATTACCGAAGCAGAAATTAAACTGGCTCTGCGTCATGGTACTTTAACGGGTGCTTTGATTCCCATGTTGTGCGGTTCAGCTTTTAAAAATAAGGGTGTACAACAGCTTTTAGATGCCGTTGTGGACTACTTACCAGCACCAACAGAAGTTCCCGCCATTAAAGGGATTTTGCCAGATGGTGAAGAAGGAGTAAGACATTCTAGCGATGATGAGCCTTTCTCCGCCTTAGCCTTCAAAATTGCATCCGATCCCTATGGACGTTTAACCTTCATTCGGGTTTATTCGGGAGTGTTGGGTAAAGGTAGTTATGCTTACAATGCCACTAAAAACAAAAAAGAACGCATTTCTCGTTTAATCATTCTCAAAGCGAACGATCGCATTGAAGTGGATGAGTTACGCGCTGGAGATTTAGGGGCGATTATCGGCTTAAAATTAACTACCACAGGGGATACTTTATGTGATGATCAAAATCCCATCATTTTAGAATCTCTATATGTGCCAGAACCCGTTATTTCCGTAGCGGTAGAACCAAAAACTACCCAAGACATGGATAAGTTATCCAAAGCCTTACAATCTCTTTCTGATGAAGACCCAACCTTTAAAGTCAGCGTTGATCCTGAGACTAATCAAACGGTAATCGCTGGTATGGGAGAATTACACTTAGAGATTTTGGTCGATCGAATGTTGCGAGAGTTTAAAGTGGAAGCCCACGTTGGACAGCCTCAAGTAGCGTATCGTGAGACTATTCGTAAAGCTGTAAAAGCCGAAGGCAAATTTATTCGTCAAAGTGGCGGAAAAGGACAATATGGTCATGTGGTAATCGAAATCGAACCCCAAGAGGAAGGCAAAGGCTTTGAATTTGTCTCGAAAATAGTGGGCGGTACAATTCCCAAAGAATATATCCCCTCCATCGGTCAAGGTATCAAAGAAGCCTGTGAATCTGGTATAATGGCAGGTTATCCTGTAATTGATCTCAAAGTCACCCTCGTTGATGGTTCATTCCACGATGTGGACTCGTCAGAAATGGCGTTTAAAATCGCTGGTTCAATGGCAATTCGGGATGGTGTTGAAAAAGCAGCACCTGTATTGTTAGAACCGATGATGAAAGTTGAGGTAGAAGTACCAGACAATTTCTTAGGAGATGTCATGGGTGATCTTAACTCTCGTCGTGGTACGATCGAAGGCATGAACTCCGAAGACAGTTTAGCTAAAGTTACAGCCAAAGTTCCTTTAGGGGCGATGTTCGGATATGCGACTGATATTCGCTCTAAGACCCAAGGACGTGGTATATTTAGCATGGAGTTTAGCAATTATGCCGAAGTTCCTAGTAATGTGGCAAATACCATTATTGCTAAAAATAGAGGTTATCTATAACGGAAGGCAAAAGGCAATCCCTTAATCCCCTTGAAAGGGGAAAGACAAAAAAGCGAATGTCTTCTACAATGTATTCTGTAATATTAATTTAATTTATTAAATAAAGGAAAAACAACGACAATGGCACGGGAAAAATTTGAAAGAAATAAACCCCACGTTAATATTGGTACGATCGGTCACGTTGACCACGGTAAAACTACTCTTACCGCCGCTATTACCTTAACTTTATCGGCGATCGGTCAAGCAAAAGCTCGTAAATACGATGAAATCGACGCTGCTCCCGAAGAAAAAGCTCGTGGTATTACCATCAACACCGCTCACGTTGAATATGAGTCTCCCGATCGTCACTACGCCCACGTTGACTGCCCCGGCCACGCTGACTATGTTAAAAACATGATCACTGGTGCGGCTCAAATGGACGGAGCTATCTTAGTAGTATCTGCGGCTGATGGTCCTATGCCCCAAACTCGTGAACACATTCTTTTAGCTAGACAGGTTGGCGTACCCAGCTTAGTTGTATTCTTAAACAAAGAAGATCAAGTCGATGATGCTGAATTATTAGAACTCGTAGAATTAGAAGTTCGTGAGTTGTTAACTGAGTATGGTTTCCCCGGAGATGATATTCCCATCGTTGCTGGTTCTGCTTTAAGAGCGGTAGAGCAAATGACTGCTAACCCCAAAACCCAAAAAGGCGAAAATGAGTGGACTGATAAAATCCATTCCCTCATGGAAGCAGTGGACAACTATATTCCTACTCCTGCTCGTGACATCGACAAGCCTTTCTTAATGGCTGTAGAAGATGTATTCTCTATCACTGGTCGTGGTACTGTAGCAACTGGTCGTATTGAACGTGGAAAAGTAAAAGTTCAAGAAACCGTAGAATTAGTTGGTATTCGTGATACCCGTAGCACCACTGTTACTGGGGTTGAGATGTTCCAAAAAACCTTAGACGAAGGTATGGCAGGAGATAACGTAGGGGTTCTTCTTCGTGGTGTACAAAAAGAAGATATTGAGCGTGGTATGGTATTAGCTAAACCCGGTTCGATTACTCCTCACACCAAATTTGAAGCTGAAGTTTACGTTCTCAAAAAAGAAGAAGGTGGTCGTCATACTCCTTTCTTCCCCGGATACCGTCCTCAGTTCTATGTGCGTACAACTGACGTAACTGGAACTATCAGTGACTTTACTGCGGATGATGGTAGCGCTGCTGAAATGGTTATGCCCGGCGATCGTATCAAAATGACCGTTGAATTAATCAACCCCATTGCGATCGAGCAAGGTATGCGTTTCGCTATTCGTGAAGGTGGTCGTACCATTGGTGCGGGTGCTGTAGCTAAAATCTTAAAATAGTAGGCTTTGGTGGGTTACGACATAATGTAATTTTGAGATGCGTTTCTTCAATTCTCCTTGTCTAACCCACCCTACCGATTTACTTAATTTTTAATTCTGCATTCTCAATTCTCAATTCTCAATTCACTTGTACCTTGACAACATAAAATACATAGAAAAAAATCATCATGGCAACTTTACAACAACAAAAAATTCGCATCCGTCTCAAAGCGTTCGATCGTCGTTTACTCGATACATCCTGTACTAAAATTGTTGAAACAGCGAATCGTACTAATGCTCAACCAGTAGGTCCTATTCCTTTACCAACTAAGCGTAAAATCTATTGTGTACTGAGATCTCCCCACGTTGATAAGGATTCCCGTGAACATTTTGAAACTCGTACTCACCGCAGAGTTATTGATATTTACCAACCTTCTTCTAAAACCATCGATGCGTTAATGAAGTTAGATTTACCTGCTGGGGTGGACATTGAAGTAAAATTGTAAATTTAAAAAAGTTTTGATGAGGAATTAGGAATTAAATAGGAATATATTAAAATTTAAAAAAGTCAGAGAGTTCGATCGCGCAGCGCCACTTTGTGATCGAACTTTGAGGAAGGATTAAAACTTTTTGAAGTTAATATTTAATCAGAAAAAAATATAAAAAAAACATTGGTATAGTTGAAATTAAATAAAGTATTTGAAAAAATTATGACCAAAATAGTAGAAATTAATGAAAATTTGCTAGAAGAAGCCCTAGCTTTGGGTAAAGATTCAGAGATTAATTTATTATTAGAAAATGCTCTAAAAGATTATATTAATAAGTATAAACAACAGAAAATAATAGATTTATTTGGTACTATTGATTATGAGGAAAACTTTGATTATAAACAACAAAGAAAGAGACAATGAATGTTATTGTTGATACTTCTGTTTGGTCTTTATCTTTAAGAAGAAATAAAGATTATCAAAAAATATTTCCTATTAATAATTTATTAGAAAATTTGATTATAGAACAGAAAGTTATTTTACTGGGAATTATTCGTCAAGAAATCCTTTCTGGTATTCGTTATCCTGAACAATTTGTTAAATTAAGAGACTATCTTCGGGCTTTTTCTGACTTAGAAATTACTTATCAAGATTATGAATTAGGAGCAGAATTTTTTAATATTTGTCGTCAAAAAGGTATTCAAGGATCAAATAATGATTTTTTAATTTGTGCTGTATCTTACAATTATAATTATCACATTTTCACTACCGATAAAGATTTTGATAATTTTAAATCACATATCCCCATTAATCTTCTAAATTATTAATCTTTCGATCGAACTTTGAGGAAGTATTAGAACTTTTTAAATATCTCATATCTTCCTTTTCCTTTCTTTTTCGCTTCATACATGGCAGTGTCGGCATCTTTCATTACACCTTCAACATTGTCATAGTCGATCGAACTAAAGACAACACCGATACTCGCATTGGTACAAACAGTATTTTCTCGGATAGTGAAACAAACTTTTAAATCTTCTTGAATACGTTGAGTAACTTTTTCTACTTCTTCAAAATTGTTGATATTTTCTAGCAAAATTGCAAATTCATCCCCTCCAAAACGAGCTACCGTATCATTCGATCGAACTAATTGTAATAGACGATTTGCCACTTCGATTAATAATTGATCTCCAGTCCAATGTCCTAATTGATCATTGATCGTTTTAAAATTATCTAAATCTAAAAATAACACAGCATATAAATATTTGGGATTAGATTCAACTCTTTTTATCGCATCCGTGAGTCTTTCTATGAACCACATTCGATTAGCTACATTTGTTAAAAAATCGTAGGAGGCTTGGCGTTTTAATTGTCTATACTCTATTCTTCTTTCTGTATCATCTCGAATTATAAAAACACTTCCTTTTGATTCTGCCATAAAATTTTTATATATCTCAATCTCGACATTTTCATTCAGGGGTGAAATTCGATCGCTAATCGGAATTTCCATGCCATATTTGTTAATCAGAGAAGTTTGATCTGGTAAATTAGTCGATTCTCCTGATTCAATGATGTCGATGAGAAAAGAATCAAGATTTTTTTTGGTATCCTCATTAATAATATTCAAAATTGAAGTAATTGGTTGATTAATAGCGGATTTGTAAGACCAACCTGTTATTTTTTCGGCGGTAGAATTGAGGAAAGTAATATAACCTTCGCTGTCGGTAACAATAACTCCATCGCTCATACTATTAAGAATCGTTGCTAACCATTTGGTATTTTCTTTTAATTTTTGATCTATTTGATATTTATGAAGGGCAATTTCTATGGCAATGCGTAATTCTTGCTCTGTAAATGGTTTAACTATATATCCATAAGGTTGCGCAATTTTTGCTTTTTGAACGGTATTTTTATCTCCATGGGCAGTTAAATAAATAATGGGAATATCGAGGATTTTCACAATTTTTTGTCCTGCGGTGATACCATCCATTTCCCCAATTAATCTTATATCCATTAAAACTAAATTGGGTTTAAGTTCCATCGCCTTTTCTATGGCTTTTTCTCCTGAATCCACAAACATTGGTACAGAATACCCAAAATCCTCTAGTATCGCCTGTAAATCTTGGGCGACAATACTTTCATCTTCAACTATTAAGACTTTTGCGGGAGTGTTTGCCATTTATACATTATTCTCTTTACAAGAAATACTTTAATTAAGTATGATTTAATTATAACTTATTCTAATATTTTCATTTAACCTTTGTGGTTAAAATTTTGATAAACTTTTTATATCTTTACAACTTATCTTGAAATGAAGAAACATGAACACCACAGTTAATTTTAATGAAATTTTAAAAATGATTGATTATCTTTCTTTTCAAGAACAAGATGATTTAATTAATATTCTCAAAAATAAACGAATTGAACAAAGAAGGAATGAAATAGCGGTTAATATTCAAAAAGCTGATGAAGAATATAACAATGGGGAAGTTTTTAGAGGAACTATTGATGATGTTATTGCAAAATTAGATGAGCTTTAAGTGATGATGAATCTAATTATTACTTCATCCTTTCAACGAGCTTTTAAAACAACTGTAAAACGTCAACCTCATTTAAAAGCAAAAATTACGGACAGATTAAGATTACTTAGTGATGATCCTTATAACGCAATATTACGAACTCATAAACTGCAAGGAAAATTATCTGGTGCTTGGGCTTGTTCAGTTGAATACGATTGTCGTATAATTTTTAGTTTTAGAAAAAATCAGGAAACTCAAACAGAAGAAATTATATTAATTGATATTGGTACATATGATGAAGTTTATTAAAAATCTTTTTAATGGCTTAGAGTAATTGTCCATTTTGTTCCTTGTTGCGTATTTAAGACAATATTTCCTCGAAGTTGATTGGTAAGGTTTTTGACTAATCTTAATCCTAAAGTAGTAGTTTTTTCCCAGTCTAACTCAGGGGGTAAACCTTTTCCATTATCCTTGATCGTAATCACTAAATTTTCATCATTATCGGTGTTAATTTCTATCAATAATTTTCCTTTTTGATGATCCTCAAAAGCATATTTAAGCACATTAGTAATTAATTCATTGATAATTAAACCACAGGGTACGGCAGAATCAATATCTAAAAACAAGTTTTGCTCTATGTTCATTTCTACCTTAATAGATAACGTATTTATTTGATAAGAACTAAATAAAACATTCACCAATTCTTTGATATATATTGATAAGTCAATTTTAGAAAGATTATTAGATTGGTAAAGATGTTCATGAATTAATGCCATCGACTGTATGCGAGTTTGGCTTTCTTTAAATTTCAGACGAATGTTTTTATCTTCGATCGATCGAGATTGCAAATTTAATAAACTGTTGATGACTTGTAAATTATTTTTAACTCGATGATGTATTTCTTTGAGTAAAACTTCTTTTTCTTGTAAAGATTTTTCTATTTTTTGCTCAATTTGCTTTAACTTAGTAATATTACGAATACTGACAACTATTCCTGAAATGCTATAATCTGCGTCCAAGCAAGGAGAATAAGTAACACTGAGATATTGTGGGTTACTTTGCTCTCGATCGTCCCATATTTCAAACTGAATTGTTTCGCCGGATAAACAAGCCTCCACTTTAGGAACAACATTAACATATACTTCGGGTTCTAAAATATCCTTAATGTGGTGATTCACAACTTCAGAGTAGAATTTTCCATGTAAATCTAAATATTTTTGATTCACAATTTGATAGGTATAATCTTTATTAACTAAAGCCATAGCATCACTGGTGGCAGAAACAATACGTTCATATTGTCTTAAAATATGTTCTGAGTTGAGACGATCGGTAATATCCCTTGCTCCCGCATAAATCAAATCATTTACAGGAAAACAATTCCATTCAATCCAACGATAAGAGCCGTTATGACAACGATAACGATTTACAAAATTAGTAACGATATTTTGATTTTTTAAAGTTGATAAAGCATCATGAGTTTTTTCTAAATCTTCTGGATGGATATAGTCAAAAAATGTACAACCTTTTAATTCTTCAAGACTATAACCCAGAGTTTTTTCCCATTGACGATTTAAGCGCAGAAAATTTCCCTCTGTATTGGCGATCGTCAATAAATCAATGGCAACGGAAAAGAAGCGATTTAATTCTTCAGTTTTCGTCTTTAAAGATGCTTCTGCTTGTTTTCGATCGTGAATATCTCTTCCCACAGATTGAAATTCGATAAAATTTCCTTGCTTATCAAAAATTGCTCGATTAATCCATTGCATCCAACGAATTTTTCCCTTTACAATAACACGATGTTCAATAGTAGCCACAGGCTTCTCTAAACAAAGAGAATCAAGCATTTGCTCAATTTTTAGTAAATCTTCTGGATAAATAATAGGATGATACTGAGAGCCGATTATCTCATCTCTACCTACTTCATAATAGTTACAAAAAGCCTGATTTACAAATAACATTGTACCATCTGGCAAAAAACGACAAATTAACTCCGTTTGATCCTCAATAATAGCTAAATATTGTGCCTCACTTTCTCTCAGGATAATTTCGACTTTTTGACGTTTCTTAATTTCTTCTTCAAGTTGTTGATTTAATTGCGCTAAATACTCATTTTGCTTAATTAATTGTTGCTGTTTTCTATACAGTAAATTTTCTGCTTTTTTTCGTTTAATATCAATGCGATCTAAAAAATAGGAATTTTGCCAAATTATACTCCCAAAAATGGCAATATAAACAATAGCTAAAAGATTAAAGCCCATGGCTATGGTATAAAGTTCTTGTTGATAACCCATAAGTACTAATCCACATAAAAGAGGAGATAATAGGATCATCATTGGCAAAACATTTCGGGCGATCGTACCCCCAAAAGTATCATTAGTAATCATTCTCATTATTCCTCCATGGGGATAACGAAATAAAATACTGATGGTGAAGATGATCAAATTTAATGAGGTATGCAAAGCCATCTCAGTATAAGACTCAACACGATTAAAATAAGCGGTATTGTAAATTAAGCCTAAAAAAGCTAGTAAAGCAATAAAAAAAACCAAACAGGAAAGAATGTGAGCGAGAAAATATAATGGACGAGGTAAATTAAGAGATAATTTAACGAATGCTAATATCAGAAAACAAAAAGCCGTATTAAATCCCATCCTTCCTAAAGGTGCATTTACTGCGTTTATACCTCCACTATTGGGAAATAAATCTTTAACAAATAATTGATCAATGCCAAAATTTAAGTTGAAGATGTACTCCATTAAAGTTAAAGTAGCTATTATTAGTACCATAACTATAAAGATATTGATGATTGATCGAACAACCCTACTTTGAAAAGATTGATAGGATAATAAACTAGAACCACTGAGCAATATAAAACATAAAGCCGTATTAAACTTCATAGTGGCTAAATTCGGTAAAATTCTCACGAGGGATTCCACATGAAAAATCCATCCCAAAATTACCGATAGCGCGATCGAACCTGTTAGGATAACTAAAAAAAGACTATATCTGGTTAAAGTTATTTGAAATTGCTTAGTACGAAAATTAGAATTTCTCATAGCTAAAAACAATAAGTACTGATAAATATAGGGTTTAGAGTGTAAGCTACCTATCGGAATCGAACCGACAACCTATTCATTACGAATGAATTGCTCTGCCAATTGAGCTAAGGTAGCAAATTTTTTGGTCAATCAAAATTATAACATAAATGAGCAATTTAAGAATGAGGAATTTTATTCGACTTTCTCTTATGGAGTTTCATCACAAAAAATGAGATCGATCGAACAACCTAATTAATCAATGTTCGATCGTATCTTTACCTGAAACCTGCCTCAATTGAATATTCTTGCATCGATCGATTGGTATTGTAGATCGATCGATTAAAATTATGTTTAATAATATAAAATGAATTAATATAGAATCATTCGTCGCTATTGGAGTGAGAATTATGCCCATAGGATTACCCGAATTTGCCGATAACCCCGAAAATCGTTGTCCCGTTATTCTATTATTAGATACATCAGGATCAATGTATGGTGAACCTATTAACGCCTTAAATGCTGGTATTAGTAACTTTAAAGAAGATGTGATTAAAGACACTCAAGCAAGTTTAAGCGTAGAATTAGCAATTATTACTTTTGGTGAAAAAGTCCAATTAGCTCAAGATTTTATCACGATCGATGAATTTAATCCGCCAAAATTAGAAGCTAGTGGCGTAACTCCTATGGGGGAAGCCATGGAAAAAGCCCTAATATTATTAGAAACCAGAAAAAGAGTTTACAAAGAGAATGGCATTGGTTACTATCGCCCTTGGATATTCTTAATTACCGATGGTGCGCCTACAGATAATTGGCAAATTCCTGCGGAAATGGTAAGGGAAGCGGAAGCGCAAAAACGTTGTCTTTTCTTTACTGTAGCAGTGGAAGGTGCAGACATGGATAAACTTAAACAAATTGCGCCGATCGATCGACCTCCTGTAGTATTAAATGGTTTAGATTTTGGCGGTTTATTTCAGTGGTTAAGCACTTCCATGAAAAGAGTTTCTGGAGGAAAAATTGGGGAAGCGGTGGCATTACCTGCCGTTGGTTGGGGACAAATTTCTACTTAGGGATTAACTATGAAAAAATGGAAAACTGTTGTTAAATGTGCTGTTGGGGTTAGTCATCAACAACAAAATTTACCCTGTCAAGACTACGGAGATTATCTTTTGTTTGGTGACAAATTTGTCATCGGGGCGGTGGCGGATGGTGCAGGAAGTGCTGAATATTCCCATATTGGTTCAAAAATCGCTGTCAATACAGCTATCAGCTTTCTGAAAGGTTATTTCGATCGACTCCTTGAGGATATGAAACTATATCCCAAAAAACCTCGTCGAAATATTCCCAGTATGAATCAAGCCCACGATGTTTATAATGATTTATTAAAAGAAGTATTAAAGGCGATTAACGAAGAAGCGCAAAGCCTTAACTGTCGTTATCAAGATTTAGCTTGTACTTTGCTCGTCTTTTTTGCCAACTATAACTGTATCAGTGCCATGCAAATTGGAGATGGTTTTATGGCGGTGCGTCCTGTGGATGAAGATTTACAACTGTTGTTCACTCCCGATAAAGGAGAATATATTAACGAAACAACCTTTGTTACTTCTAGTACTGCTTTTGAGGAAATGCAGGTTAAAGTGTTAAAAAAGCCGTGCCGTTTTATTTGTGCTTCCACCGATGGTTTAGAAAAAGTGGCGATTAATTTTAAGGATTGGCAACCCTTCCCTCCTTTCTTTAATCCCTTAGAGGAGTATATGAAGGAAACTGTCGAAACCCATAAGGATGATCAGTATATCATTGATTTTCTCAACTCAGAAAGACTCAATGCGCGTACTAATGACGATAAAACCTTACTTTTAGCCCTACTCACCGAATCAAATTAATCTATGAATACTGTAGTTTGTGCCAAAACTAATCAAGATATTATCTTACTTGATAAAATTGCCAATAGTGGTGAGGGGGAAGTTTGGACAACTAATTGGAGTGGGATGTTGGCAAAAATTTATCATCATCCTACCCCAGAAAGATTCGCTAAACTAGAAGTAATGATCACCCATCAGCCCGATGATCCTAATAAACAATTAAATCATAATTCTTTTGCTTTTCCTCAATCTTTAATCAAAGATAATAAGGGTAATTTAATCGGTTTTTTGATGCCTCAAATACAAGGAGGAGTAGAATTAATTGATATTTATAATCCTAGGCGAAGAAGAATAAAAAAATTAGAAGTTGACTGGCATTTTTTGCATTATGTTGCCTTAAATATCGCTTCTATTATGACGACAATTCATCGAGAAGGTTATATAATTGGGGATGTTAAACCACAAAATATTTTAGTAAATAGTCAGGCTTTACCATCTTTTATTGATACGGATTCTTTTCAAGTAAGACATCCATATAGTTCTCAAATATATCCTTGTTTAGTAGGTACAGAAGGTTATACTCCTCCAGAGTTAATTGGTAAAGATTTTCATAATATTGAACAATATATTTATCATGATAATTTTCGTTTAGCAGTCTTAATTTATCAATTATTATTTAGTTATCATCCCTTTAGTTTAGGTCATTGGCAAGGTGCAGAAGACAAACCAGAACAAAATGAGTTAATTAAAAGAGGTTATTGGATAGAAAGTGAGCATAATCTTTTAACCCATAATCAAAATACTATTCCCTTAAATATTCTTCATCCTGCCCTACAAAAATTATTTAAAAAATGTTTTAATGATGGTTATTCTCAACCTCATTTACGCCCTTCTGCGGAAGATTGGTTTTATGGTTTAAGTCAAGGAGTAAATCATTTAAAAGTTTGTGATCAAATTGATAGTCATGTTCACTCTAGTTTAGAAAATAATTGTTATTGGTGCGATCGAAGTAATAAGCTAAATGCAGATATATTTAAACTACCAACGGGCATTAAATCAACTTCTAAAATAAGAATAAAATCTTCATCCTCTACAAATTATAATAATGATCAAACTAATTTATTTCCTAAAAACAAAAATAAATCTACTCAAATATTTGATGCAATATTTGATGCAAATAATATAGAAGAAATATTAAAACAAAATGGAAAAGAAATAACTATTATTGGTCAGGTTATTAATAATATCACAAATGGAGTTTTACCACACAAGCAAAATTCACAGTATCTGGTTCTTCAAATAAAAACAATAGAGTTTTTCGATAACAACCAAGAATATCAATCATATAATATTCAAGAATATCAGCCATTGTATATTATTGTCAATTTTCAAAAATTTCCTTTATTCCTAAATACTATTAATAATATATCTATCGATTTATATCTTAAAGTTTATGGAAAGATACAAGTCAATAAAGGAATTAGGTGGTTTCCAAGAAAAAATATACCAATTTTCTCAATAATTCCCCCTTTTTTAAGGAGGAGTAGAGGAGATCGTACTGATACAATTATTGTCAGAAATCACCTTAATACACCACAAATTTTTTTAGAGAATCTTAATCAAATAATGGTTCTTAGTGAGTCTGAAGCTAAATCTTTATTATCTTTTTCGGATCAAAATAATAACGCTAATGTAAATTCTCAGCCATAATAAAAATTATCCAAGGGGAATTATGGCTTTTTCAATTGCTTCTTTTGTTTGTATATCTATTTCTTGTTACCTAGAGAAAGATTTAGATACTTTTAAACTTATTACAACTTTATTTGTTTTGCCCTTATCTTTTCTGACGGGAATTACATGGTTTTATGGGCTAGAATGGGGAATTTTAGGATTCATTATTTCTTTTTTTATGTCTGCTATTTTTTTAGCATATATCAGAAAAATTGTTAACAGAAACCGTTGAATCTTCTTTAATTGATTATTAATTTATCAGGTTCGATTATTGATTAGGCTCGATCGAACTTTTTCCTCTTTTATTTCTAACCTCCTTCATAAATATCTTTTCTATGACCAATTTCATGTATTGTGATAATTTTATTACTTACCTGAAAAGTATAAATAACTCTATAATCACCAATTCTGATTTTATAAAAACCCGATAAATTTGCAGTTAATGGTAATGGTATTATATTTTCAAAATTATCTTCTAGCCATTGTATTTTTTTTATGATTCTTTGTTGAATTGTTGGGTTTATTTTGTTGAGTTGCTCGATCGCTTTTTGCTTTAATTCTAGGGCATAACACATATACAAACTTTGAGAATTTATTATAGATTATTTAATTGCTTTATTACTTCTGTCAATGGAACACCTTTTTCTCCTCTCAGTGTTTTTTCTTGAGATTCAATTAATCTTTTTTTTACGTCTTCTTTTAAGTTAAGATCAAAATCAGGATCGTGTAAATACTCGGTTAAAGTTTGTTCGATCGTTTCTTTAACTGTATCCTGAATTAAATTTTTAAAATCGTCGATCGTTAAATCTTTTATTTGCATAAGGATAATTATGTTCAATAAATAAGTAATAGGACTTTATTATAATCTCAAATTCTATTTTTGAGGATTTAACAGATTATCTCAATTTTATCAGGTTCGATCGTATTTTTTATTAAGTGTCCCTAAAATTATTTAATTCTTCTTTTCAAAAGAGTATAAAAATCTCCTCTTTTACCAATCATGAGAATAAAAACTGTTTTAACATCTTCATCGATAATATAAGCAACCCGATATTGTTGCTTAACGATCGTAATATGATAAGAAAGAATCCCACTTAAATCGCCTTCGAGACTATGACCAATATCAGGGGATAATAAAATATTGGGTATATATTTATTCTTGATCTCTTCACGAATTTGTGGATCGATTTTTTTTAAGTCTTTTTTTATTCTTGGATGATATTGATCTTTATACATCGAAGGCTTCATCTCTATTTAAAAATTTTAATCTCTTGAGTAAAACGTCATTTTTCCTCTCTAAAAGTTCTGTCCCTTCTTCTGTTAAAAGAAGATATAGGGTTTCAATTTCCTGTTTGTTCATAGAGGTTATTAATTCCGCTATATTTTGAATAGGTATATCGATCGAAAGTTTTGTCATAATTCTTCTCTATAAAACGATTAAAAATTATTATATAGCAATCAGGAATCATTTATGAGAAATCTAAACTGAATTCCCCCTTTGTTTAAGGGGGGTTAGGGGGGATCAAATTCTCACAACTCATAACGGACTGCTATAGCAACCTTAAATGATTTTATTATTTAGTCATCAATTCCTTCCCATAGTTCAGAAATTGGTATAGTTTTTCCTTCTTTTCTTTCTTGCAAAGCTCGTCTTAAACTAGCTTTAATTTCTTCTACTGGGGTATCATGAGGATCAGATTCATTTTCATCGGATACTAACACAATAAGTTTAACTCGACTAGGTGTCACTAAATCTAAATGATCATCTAATAAAAGTTCTTTGCCATTATTGAGGGTTGCCATTACTTCAAATGCTTTCATTAACTTAACTCCATGACACGATAGGATGATCTTATCACAAGTGAATTAAAGACATTCTAGTTATCCATAAAACAGAGGCTAAAAAATATGAATAAAAGTTTACCAAAAACTAAGATCGAGATACAGAGTTATTATTAGAACAAAATTTAACAAATTATTTTAATATTAATTACTAATTTATCAGGTTCGATTATTGATTCGGCTCGATCGAACAGCGCCACTTTGTGATCGAGCTTTTCACTTTTTGATAAAATTAAAACTAGATAAAACAATACTATAAAGATAATATGAGACAAGTTTTTTTATATCGAGATGAAGATGGTTATTGGATTGCAGAATGTCCTAGTTTAAAAGGTTGTGTTTCTCAAGGGGAAACGAAAGAAATAGCTTTAATCAACATCAAAGAAGCTATTAATGGTTATATCAAAGCCTTAGAAGAAGATAACATCCCTATTCCCCTCGAAAACTTTGAGGCATTATTAGTAGCAATATGACAAAAATTCTCAATATTTCAGGCAAAATGTGCGTTAAAGCATTAGCAAAAATTGGTTATTATCAAAAACGTCAAGAAGGAAGTCACATGATTTTAAGAAAAGATGATCCTTTTTCACAAATTGTTGTACCCAATCATAAAAATATCGCAAAAGGCACATTAAGAACAATCATAAAAAGTGCTAATTTAACTATAGATGAATTTATTAATTTACTATAAGTTTTAATTACTTTCTTCAAAAAATAATTAATTTCACTAGCTAACTCCGTTTGCAATAAACTATGTTTTCCTTTAGGCATTGTTTTATATTGTCCAATTTTATAAAACTACCTGAATTTAATTTAGGATGATCTTATCACAAGTGAATTAAAGACATTCTAGTTATCTATAAAACAGAGGCTAAAAAATATGAATAAAAGTTTACCAAAAATTAGGATCGATCGAGATGCGGAGTTATTATTAGAACAAAATTTAACAAATTATTTGAATATTAATTACTAATTTATCAGGTTCTATTATACTCATTATTACATCTCCAGAGAAAAACCCATTTTTGCCAATTGTAGTTTAATCTCATCAATAAAAACTTATGCCTGTTGTAAAAGTTCCTCAGCTAACTGCAAATCTGGTTCTAACATTTCCCCGTAATCATTAACTTGTCGCTCGTCAAAAGCTCTATGTAAACTACGGGATAACTCCTTAGAAAAAATCCCAGTTTTGACAAATTCTTTATCAAACAAACTAATAACGCCACTATGCTTGGATGTGCCTAAACTACGAGTAGCTAATAATCCCATTACTGCATAAAACATAGCATAATAAGAACGGTTAATCGTTCCTCTAATTTTCAACTCTTTCAATAAAAGTTTGGCTTCTGTTAAGGTTTCGTCAGCTTGGGATCAACGATATTTAACCAATAATTCTAATTGAATATCGGTCATACTATAACCCCTTCACTTAATACCTTAGATAGTAAGGGGTTAGCACCTACAGCCCCTGATTTAATTTGATTTTCTGTGACTACAAATGTAGAAATTACCAGATTATGCTCAAATCCGACTTCCCATGCTAAATAATAAATTTTTTCTCGGTGCGATCGATCTAACTGTGGTACTTTGATAAAGACATCTAAATCAGAATCTTCTGTAGCAGTGTCTTTAACCCGTGAACCAAAAATGCGTAAATCCAGAATCGGCATAATTGCCTCCAATCGAGAGCGAAACTCTTTGACAATTTGAATATCTCTACTTTTCACCATTACACTTACTCCAAAACAAAACCTACCTTACATCAACAAAACCTACCAAAAATTAAGAGTGATCGAGATGCGGAGTTATTATTAGAATATTGATTACTAATTTATCAGGTTCGATTATTTTATTGGGTTCGATCGAACTAATCTGAAATAACACTATAATTGATTTAATTAAGTATTAAACTCGATCGAATTATGGGTTATCAAGTTAATTTGCAATAGACATCTCCAGTAATTTTTGTAGAAACGTAAAATTTTACGTCTCTACCATAACCAACTTTAAAAACTAGGGAATAAATCCTTAACTAGCGATTACTTGATAACGATTAGTAAGTTTATCTAACTGTTGTAATAACAAACTGAGGAATAAACCAACATCGGTAACAATACCCACAGATTCCACCGAACCTCGATCGCTCAATTTGGTGACAACGGCAGGGTTGATGTCCACACATACCATTTTCACCCCTGAAGGAGTCATATTTCCTACCCCGATCGAATGCAACATGGTAGAAAGCATGATGATCATGTCTGTCCCTTTGAGTAAACGAGAATATTCTTCTTGTGCTTTAATTAAATCCATGTGAGTGTCAGGTAAAGGACCATCATCACGAATTGAACCTGCAAGACAGAAAGGCACATCATTTTTTACGCACTCGTACATGATACCCTTAGTAACTAAACCTTGTTCTACCGCTTGGGCGATACTTCCAGCACGACGAACCCCATTGATTACTTTGAGGTGATGACGATGACCACCGCTTACGGGGATACCTTTGCGCATATCCACCCCTAAAGATGTTCCCATCATGGATTGTTCCATGTCATGGACTGCGATCGCATTACCGCCTAATAAACATTGAACGTAGCCTTCACGAATTAAGCGAGAAAGATGTTCAGAACCGCCTGTATGAATAACCACAGGACCTGCTACTACAGCAACTTTGCCCCCTTGATCTCGGATGTGGCGCATTTCCCATGCAATTTGTTCAACTAATAATTCTACTCGTCTTTCACTAGAAACACCACCACTCATGAAACTAAATTCTTGGGGTTTATTTCTTTCTTCACGGGATTGGGTCGATCGAACCGTACGAATACCATCAACACCAACTACAACTTTTTCTCCTACTTCCAAGTCACGCAATAGTTTACAAGTGGCAGTAGTACCTTCTTCTGTTTCTGAAATCACGATCGCACCATCCATGCGCTGATTAGTGACTCTTTCCCAATAACCGTTAACTCTTACTTCCGTAGGGTAAATAGTAGTTACATAAAAATCATCAGGAGAAACTCCAGATTTCACCACCGTTTCGAGGTTAGCATCGGATTCTCTGTCAGGGAGAGACATCGCGCCTAAATCAATTAAAAGGCTTACAATATCTTCCATCACATCGGGTGAAGGTGCAGAAATACGCACCTCAGCAGTAGAAGGGCTTTGTCTTTCTACCCCTAAATCAAATTTAAGGACTTTGAAACTACCTCCCTCCTTCACTACCACATCTAAAGCACGATTCATCAAACCGCTATCGAGTAAATGCCCTTCCATTTTGATTAATCGACTGGTAACGCTAACGTTAGCGTGAACATCCTCTAAAATCGGTTCAGTCACTCTTAGGGTAAGACATTTAGCCGCACCTCCTGCTTTCAAAAATTCCGTTAAGGGTGTTTGAATCACTCGGAAGCCTTTTTCCGTGATGCGTTGCTCTAAATCATGACTAATTTTGTTCATGATTACCACATCATTAATATTAACCGCATTACAAGCAAAGTTAACAGCGTCGGGTTCTTCTACTACGATACGTCTTTCTTCAGGAACACGCATCTCGATTAAACGATTAGAATAGCTATCGAAGGCTTCGGGATAGTAGAGTAAGTAACCGTTAGCTAAAGGACAAAAACAGGTATCTAAATGATAAAAACGATTGTCAATGAGGCGTAATGATAAAACTTCCGTATCTAACCACTTGGCAATATAAGGATGAGAGTCTAATTCCGATCGAAATCCGTAACCTGCCCATAACCAACGCCCTTCTCGATCGAATAAAGCATCACCTGCGCCCTCAAAAGGTAAATCTTTCGGCAATTCATAGACAGTGAAACCATTTTCTTCAAACCACTGTTTAAAAAAGGGTTCTTCTCCTTGTCTTTCGGGGTGATAGAAGCGACTTAACACCACATTTTGCCCTAACACTAAACCAGCATTAGCAGTAAAAACCATATCAGGTACACCTTTTTGGGGTGTTACCAAGTCCACAATAGCATGATCTTTAATGATGTGATGGAGTTTTTGCCATTGCTCTACGGCACGTTCTCGACTAGATTTATGTATATTACCTTCCATCCAAGGATTGATCACATAATCCACATCATAGTGATCTGGGGCGCACATTAGAATGCGAATATCTTGATTCATAACAATTTGAAATTTACTATAAAACTATAAAATTTAATGGGCTAATGGTATTTCTAACCAATAGATTTTTTACCAACATTCCATTATAACTTTATGTGGTAGGTACTTTTCACCTTAAACTCTCTATGTGTGGAAATCATAACTTAGAACTTCCGCAATGATAATTAGGGATTGCTGAATACTTAATTATTTCGATGTTAATATCTGAACCTTAATAGAACTATTATTTAAGGAATTTATTAAAATATAAAGTTATAATCAGTATTAATTTAAGCATAAAATAAAGATGGTTAATACAATCAGACAAAAGGCAATCGTGGGAAAAAATGGCAAAATAGAAATTTCTCAAAGTCAATTCAAAGAAGGCGCATCTGTTGAAGTTATTATCGTCAATGATTCCCTTAAAATCGAAGATGAAACAACTTATTTATTAAAATCAGAAGCTAATAAAAAACAGTTATTGGAGTCGATGGAAAATGTAAAACAGGGTAAAATTGTGTCTATAAACTTAGAGGATTATGAGAAAAATAACCTTTGAAATTAATGCCTTTGAACAATTTAATTATTGGGTAAATATAGATAAAAAAATATTTAAAAAGATTTTGTTATTACTCAAAGACACACAAAAAAATCCATTTACTGGATTGGGTAAACCAGAACCTTTAAAACATGACTTACAAGGATATTGGTCAAAAAGAATTAATGAAGAACATCGATTAGTGTACAGAGTTGAGGATGATTCCATTATCATTATATCTTGTCGCTATCATTATCATAATTAAAAGTAATTCCTAAGATGTTCTAAATAACTATAAATACCGCCACCATAATATAATTGTTCGATCGATAAATAGGCTTTATCATCCTCAATTTTTATTTCAGAAGTAGGTATAAAACCAGCAAAAATCAGTCTATAATCTGGTTGAGCTTCGGAGATTTTTTGTTCACTTAAAACACACACTAAAAGGCTATTTTTTGATATTTCAGCTTTACTAATTGACCATGAAATTTCTGTTAAATTTCCGCTACGAGTTTTAACTTGAATGCCAATATAGAGAAATTAGTAGAGACACGAATCATAGTTAATCCTTTAAATTTAATAGCACAAAGTTCGATCGAACTCTGAAAACATTATATCAGAGGAATTAACTACAATCACATAAAAAATACTAATTACTTATGATTAATTACTCCCATAATCTTCTCCTTGCACTACCATTAAATCTAGTATGACTATCCCTTAATAACTCAGGAATATTAAGATTTTCGGGACATTTCGGCAGACATTCTCCGCAATCGGTACATTTATCCCCTTTTTGCCCCCAAAACCAATGTCCTGCATTTTCTAGCATCTGATAACGATAATTAGCATAATCCTCCATCTCTAAACCAACTCCCAGATTTCGCAACCGTAAAATTTCAGGAATATTAATATTTTCAGGACAAGGTAAACACTGATGACACTGGGAACATCGATCGAGCTTTAGGGTATGATTAAGAGTATCTTCTATGTGATGGAGTTTTTCTAACTCCAAAGCCGTTAACTCTCCATCCTCATCCGCTACAGATAAAGGAAAAATCAATTCATCGGGATTACTTGCACCTACACTTAAAGTGGTAATGGCTCGATCGTGCAGAAGAAAGCGATAATTTAAAAGTAAGGGTGACAAAGGTTGACAAATTTCTTGTAACTTAGCAGAAGGTGTATATAAACGTCCTCCTTTATCCGCAGGGGAGATAATAAATACACCTAAATCCATTTTTTTTGCCAATTCTATGACAGGATAATTTCTTTGAAAAAAGTAATAATAATGAAGATTAACAAAATCAAAAAACCCTGTAGAAACTGTCTTTAAAATTAAATCTAAATTACCGTGAGTAGAAAAGCCAATATGTCTAATTTTTCCTTGTTTTTGTGCCTTTTGTAAAACCGTTAAACAACTATTTTCCTTTATTAATAACTCTAAATGTTGCGGTGTATTAATACCATGAATTGCTAAACAATCAATATAATCAACCTTGAGATTAGTTAATGATTCATCTAACCATTTTTCCATAATTTTACCATCATTAACAGGAGTTAATTTTGTGGTAATAAATACTTGCTCACGAGGAATATTTAATTTTTTTAAAGCTAACCCTAAATATTTCTCACTTTTACCATAATTTTTAGCGGTTTCTAAATGATTAATGCCTAAATCTAAAGCCTTTTTGACTGTATTTAAAAATTGTGATTCTTCATCACAACAACGCATTAAACCCAAAGAAAATACGGATAAATTTAAGTTTGTTTTTCCAAAACGGCGATATTTCATAGGTAAAAATTAATAGTGCTTATACGATAGCAATCCTAAATCAGTTGTAAAATTTTCGCTCCCCTAACCCTCCAAACTTGGGGGGAATTAAAGGGGGGATTGTCCACAAATCATTTAGTTCTGCTATATTTCAATAATTTATAAATTATATTTTATCATTTGAACTGTCGAAGTCGAAAAAGTAATAGAATAGGAGCGATCGTATTTTGGTAAAGATATGGATAGTCAAATTTGGGAAAGAATTAATATTTCATCCGATAATTTAATAAATTTTTGTCAAGTCAATAAGATAGAAGAATTGTCTTTATTTGGTTCAGTCTTACAGCAAGACTTCCGAGAGGATAGCGACTTAGATTTTTTAGTAGTATTTAAGCAAAGTTTTAAATTAAATTTAATGGATTTAGTTAGAATACAACAGGAATTAGAAGACTTAACAGGACGAAAAGTTGATTTAATAGAAAAACGTTCTATTATGGATAGCCATAATTGGCTACGTCGTCAAAATATACTCAACACAGCAAAGGTTATCTATGAATCGAGACATATCCTATCTGCTTGACATTGCTAAATTATGTCAAACTATTATCAGGTTAACCAATGATATGACAGAAGCCGAATTTATCGAAGATGAAAAAAGTTATCTTGCTATTTTATACGAAATCACCATTATTGGGGAAATAGTCAAAAGATTATCTCCAGAATTTAGACAAACTCATTCACAAATTCAATGGCGACAAATAGCAGGAATGCGCGATAAATTAGTTCATGATTATGATCAAATAAAAGTTGATTTAGTGTGGCAAGTCGTCAAAAGTTATATCCCCGAACTTTTAGAATATATTAGTCCTCTTATTGAATAATAAAAACGGCTAAATTAGCTTAAACGATTAGATTAAAAATTAACCTAAAATCTAAAACTTCCCTATATCAAAGATTCTTGCATCGAACTCATTTAATTAAGACGTAAGTTTGCCATGATGGGAATTTGCCATTCAGTTTGTTTATGCAATCGATGAGAAAAAAATAACACTTCTAAATTTTCTACTTCTCCAGTATTAGGATTGAGACGAGCAATAATATCATCTCCAATTTCTTCGCTTTCTTGTTCTAAGTATGGTTGACATTTATTTATATATAAAATATCACCCATTGAATCATATTTAAAAGTTAGGTTTTCTGCCATAAAAGTTTTAATATTAACTTTGCGTCTTTGCGTCTTTGCGTGAACTTCTAGTATAACTATTTAACCCAACCTGATATTATTGATTGATTCTTACTAATATCTCCTGCCTTCATCGAAAATTGTATGTACAAATCAGTTAGATTAATTCTTTTTTCAATCTTAAAGCATTTGTCACCACAGAAACTGAACTAAAAGCCATCGCACCTCCTGCAATAATCGGGTTTAATAATAAACCAAAAAAGGGATAAAAAATTCCTGTTGCTACGGGGATTCCAATAATATTATAAATATAGGCAAAAAAGAGATTTTGTTTGATATTTCTCATGGTGACTTTACTTAATTTTATCGCTGAAACAATACCTTCTAAATCCCCAGAAATTAAGGTTATATCACTGGATGCGATCGCAACATCCGTACCTGTGCCAATGGCAAAGCCCACATCAGCTTGAGCGAGGGCGGGTGCGTCATTAATACCATCTCCTACCATAGCGACTAATTTGCCCGTATTCTGCTGAATTTCCTTAATTTTAGCGGTTTTTGCTTCGGGGCGCACTTGGGCAAAAAATCTTCTAATACCTACCTCCTGCGCAATTTTTTCTGCCGTTTTTTGATTATCCCCTGTTAACATGATGACTTCTAAACCTTGGGATTGTAATTGTTTGACTGCGAATTTAGAAGACTCCTTCAGGGCATCGGCAAGGGCGATTATCCCCACAATTTCATCGTTGAGGGCGATCCAAGCGTTAGTTTTACCAAAAACTTCCTTATCCCACAAATCCTCAATTTTACTAGGATTAAGCCCTATTTCCTCAAACCATATTTTTGTACCGATGCGGATTAATTGATTATCAACAATACCTTGAACACCACATCCTGAAATTGCTTCAAAATTATTCACGGGGGGATTATTAATCACAATTTCTTGTTTTTGAGCATATTCTACAATGGATTGCGCGATCGAGTGTTCTGATTTAGACTCTACCATAGCCACAAGGGTTAAAATCTCTTTTTCTGACTCCGTATTCAGGGTAATAAAATCCGTTACCACTGGTTTACCTACGGTTAAAGTGCCTGTTTTATCTAAAACGATGGTTTTGATTTTGTGTGCTAATTCTAAACTACCAGCATCTTTAATCAAAATACCATGATTTGCGCCTAATCCCGTACCCACCATGATAGAAGTGGGAGTGGCTAACCCCAATGCGCACGGACAAGCGATAATTAAAACATTGATAGAGGCAATTAAGGCAAGAGTAAAATTATCGGCAAATAACCACCATGCCAAAAAGGTGACAATGGCGATAACCATGACTATCGGCACGAAATACCCCGTAACTCGATCGGCATATTTTTGAATGGGGGCTTTGCTTCTTTGGGCTTGTTTGACTAACTCCACAATTTGGGCTAAAACGGTGTCTTTTCCTACCCTTGTAGCTTTAAAAGTGAAACTCCCCGTTTTGTTGATAGTTGCGCCGATGACTTCATCACCGATGGTTTTTTTCACCGCCACAGATTCTCCCGTTACCATACTTTCATCGATGGAGGATTCCCCTTCGACAATTTCACCGTCAACGGGGATTTTTTCTCCCGGTCGTACTATAATTCGATCGTCAATTCTCACTTGTACAATGGGGATTTCCTGCTCAATATTATCTCGAATCACCCTAGCGGTTTTTGCTTCTAACTGTAATAACTTTTTAATCGCTTCCGAAGTTTGACTTTTAGCCCGATGTTCGAGTAATTTACCTAAAAGAATTAAAGTAATAATCACCGCCGCCGACTCATAATAAACATCCGCAGGTAAATCTTGATTTTCAAAAAAGGAAGGGAAAAACGTCACTGCTACAGAATAAATATAAGCCGCCCCCGTGCCAAGGGAAACTAAAGTATTCATATTGCTAGTGCCATGTTTTAAGGCTGAAATTGCCCCCACGAAAAAAGATTGCCCACACCAAAACATTACGGGAGTGGTTAACACTAATTGCAACCAAGGATTATGTAACCAATGGGGAATAAAGGGAATATGTAACCCTGTCATCATCGGGAGGGAGGTAACGACTAGAAAAATACTAATTACTGCCCCAACTTTAAATTTATTGACTAATTCCTTCTCTTGACGGTTATTTTCTAAGGTTTCCTTATCCTGATTCTCGCTATCAGCAATATAGGCTTGATAACCTGCTTTTTTTACTGCTTCTTCAATCGCCTCTACATTTGCCTGTGGATTATAAGTCACAGTGGCTTCGGCTAAAGCATAGTTAACTATACATTCTTCTACTCCATTAACTTTATTTATAGCAGTTTCGATCGACTTTGCACAGGCAGAACATCCCATACCCTCTAACTGAAAAGTTTTTTTCTCTAATAAATTAGTTGTCATTTTCGGTTGTCCTTTATGATACATAAGTAGTTTTTGAGTGCTATATTTTTTCTATTATAGACCACTTGTCAAAGTATTTAGCTTCACTTCTTCAATCACTGTTATTGCACAACTTCTCAACAACTGACTCGTGCTTGATGTGTGTATGTATTGTGAATAATATTTTATGGTTCACTTAGGTTTTTTTTGGTAAATTATCCTAGATAATGAATAATGAAAATTTAAGTTATTAAAGAAAATAAAATGAAATTATCATCAAAGTCATCATCGATCGCACTCAGTGTAACACTGTTATTATCTCCTTTAACGGTAATCACTCCAACCATTAATCATCAAGTACTAGCTCAAAGTAATCAAGTTAATTTACTCAGTCAGGGTAAAGGTACATGGAATATGGGGCGGGGGAAACCTGCTAATATAACATCAACTTCTGTTACTATCCAAACCGACAATAAAGCTCAAGTTACCTTATTTTTAAGTGATAATCGCACCGTGCGCCTAGACGGCAATTTTAATCGACAAACCGCAACCCAAGGGCGAATTAATTTAACTAACTCTGGCATGGCAGATGCAACGGGAAGTTTATTACTAGAGTATCAATCCGATAATAGCATTCGTCTGTTAAACGGTGAAGGTAGTCTCGATAGTCAAAAGTTTCGCATGACATTTCGAGGAAATCAAACCACTTCAAAACCAAACAATACCCCTAATCTGAATATTCAACAGTCTGGAGAAGGATTATTTAGTCTGCAATCTCGTCCTAACCAAAATATTACATCTGTGTTTGTCAGTGTGGACAATCAACAAAAAGCCAGAGTATCTTTAGTTTTCCAAAATGGTAATAGTTTCAACTTTGAAGGAAGACAAACTCATAGAGATGCCTATAGTATCAGAATACAAGTCGATCGATCGGGTATGGCATCGGCTACAGGATTTTTTACCGTAGAATTGGGCGCTGGTAACTCTATTAATAATTTAATCGGACAAGGCACTCTTGACGGACAAAATTTCTTAGCTAATTTCCGATAATCAATGTAGGGTGGGCATTGCCCACCATTACCATCGAGCGCCATCAAATAATTTATAAGATATTGATGAAGATAGAAATTAACCTAAAGCCCATTAATAATATAGATGAAAGATTTTATCCGTCAATTAAGCCAAAAATATCTCGAAAATAATCAACCTTCAGGATGGTTTGAAGAATTATATACTTTGGCGAATCAAAATCCAGAAAAGATACCTTGGGCATTATTAAAACCTAATCCCTATTTGCAACAATGGTTAACAGAAAATGAAACTCCGATTTCATCACCAAAAGCGGTGGTTGTGGGTTGCGGTTTAGGAGATGATGCGGAAGCCTTGCAAAAAAAAGGTTATGAAGTGACAGCCTTTGATATTTCTCCCACTGCCATTAATTGGTGTCGTCAAAGATTTCCTGATTCTTCCGTGAATTATCAGACGGCGGATGTGTTTAATTTACCTTCCCATTGGCAACAAGAATTTGATTTAGTTTGGGAATGTCGCACCATTCAAGCCTTGCCTCTTAATGTTCGAGAAAAAGTGATCAGCTCGATCGTATCTTTACTCAAACCTGATGGTACACTTTTGATGGTAACTAATATCAGGGATACCGAAGAAGTACCAGAAAGCCCACCTTGGGCATTATCTGAAACAGAATTAAATTATTTTACTTCCTTGGGATTAAAAGAAAAAAATCGTCCTAATCGATCGTCTTTCCCATTATCCGCAAATGTTTTATGGTTAGAATTAGTGTTAGGAATTAGTGATTAGTCAATAATTGATTATCCTATAGTTTCGACTTTTGATATATAATTTCTGATAAATATGAACGATAAACCCACAGTAGTAGAAACCTATCAATTAAGTAAAATTTATCGTACAGGTTTTTGGATGAATACCAAAGTTCCTTCCTTAAAAGATTGTACACTGAAAGTATATCAAGGAGAAACTTTTGGCTTATTAGGTCCTAATGGTGCAGGAAAAACCACTTTACTGAAAACCCTTCTCGGTATTATTCAGCCCACCTCTGGCAAAGCCTTATTACTAGGAAAACCTTTAGGAGACAAAACCACCAAGCAAAGAGTCGGTTATTTACCCGAAAATGCTTATTATTACGATTTTTTGACAGCTTGGGAGTTTTTAGGCTTCATCGCCGATATATTTCAGATTCCTAAATCTCAACATCAACAAAAAATTTTACACTTGTTAGATTTAGTGGGATTAGCCCAAAAAACCGCTAAAAAGAAACAATTAAGACAGTATTCTAAAGGAATGTTGCAAAGAGTAGGTATGGCACAAGCCTTAATTAATGATCCTGAAATTGTCTTTTTTGATGAACCTATGTCTGGTTTAGACCCTATGGGACGTTATCAGGTTAGACAAATTATACTATCTCTCAAGGAACAAGGCAAGACCATTTTTTTCAATTCTCATGTCTTGTCTGATGTGGAGAAAATATGCGATCGAATTGCCATTTTAGCACGGGGTGAACTGTTAAATATCGGTTCACTAGACGACATTCTCGGCACAAAAGAAAGTTATCATGTAGTGGTGCAAGGTGGAAAAGAAGAAGAATTACAAGAATGGCTAACCCATATAAAAAGGGAAAATGACTTTATTAGTGGTGAATTAAGACAAAATAGCGATGGTTTTGTCAACTATTTACAAGGCACTTCCGCTAAATTAATTAGCATGAATTTAAGTCGTGATTCCCTCGAAGAATATTTTATTCGTCAATTAGAAGAAAAAGGAATTACCTCCAGCCAATAATATTAAATTTCGATGAACAAATAATGTTGGGTTTCACAGATTTAAACCAACCTACGATAATATAATATCATGCTCAATAAACTGTTAATTTGTACCGATTTAGATAGAACTTTAATTCCTAATGGTGATGCACCAGAATCTCCTCAAGCTAGAAATTTATTCACTCAATTAGTTACTCAATCTCATGTGACTTTAGCTTATGTAACTGGACGAGATAAAAGTTTAGTACAAAATGCCATCGAACAATATCAATTACCTTTTCCTAATTTTGTGATTGCTGATGTAGGTTCAACTATTTATACCCTAGAAAATAGTCAATGGTTAAGGTTAAAAGATTGGGATAATCACATAGGAAAGGATTGGCAACATAAAAATTATGCGGATTTAATCTCTCTTTTTACAGATATTAAACAGTGTCAATTACAGGAAAAAGAAAAACAGGGTTTACATAAATTAAGTTACTATATTTCCCTTGATATTGACATCGAAAATATTATCAATAAAATTTCTTTAATCTTAGAAAATGCTAATTTAAAATCGAACTTAATTTGGAGTATTGATGAAGAAAAAAAAATTGGTTTATTAGATATTTTACCTCAATCTTCTAACAAATTTCGCTCGATCGAGTATTTAATGAAAAATAAAGATTTTACCTTAGAAAATACCGTATTTTCTGGGGATAGTGGCAACGATTTAGATGTGTTAATTAGCCCGATTAAATCAATTTTAGTAGCTAATGCTCATCAAGAAGTCAAAGAAAAAGTTAACTCTTATATCCAAGAAACAGGAGATACAAATTCTATTTATATCGCCCAAGGAAATTACTTAAATATGAATGGAAATTATAGTGCAGGAATTTTAGAAGGTATTGCCCATTATTTCCCCCCTATATCGTAAATTGATATACTGGCACTTGAATTAACCTCAGTTCGATGCCAAAATATTCGATGGAGGTAGGTTTTAGGTAAAGATTTCTCGAAATTAAGATAAAAAAAGGGGAGCATTACCTCCCCTAGATTAACTAAAAATTTTGATCAAATAGATTTTTTATTTGTTCGTAGTAAGGGTTTTAACCCTTATTCCATAAAATTTTGATCTAAGTCTATTAGACACCAGCTTTGACTAACAAAGGATTTTCTTTTTCAGTGGCTTTAATGGCTACTTTTCCATCCTCGTCAATATCCACTGTAGCAGTGTCGCCTTCTTGGAGACGTTTCGACAGGATTTCTTCCGCTAATACGTCTTCTAAAAGTCGCATAATGGCACGACGTAATGGACGAGCGCCATAGGCAGGGTTGAAACCTTCTTCTACTAAACGCTCTTTGAATTTGTCTGTCACTTGTAAGTAGATTTCCTGCTCTGTTAAACGAGCAAAGACTTCCTTGAGCAAGAGTTCGGAAATTTCCTTGACTTCCTCTTTATTAAGTTGACGGAAGACGATAATTTCATCGAGACGGTTGAGAAACTCAGGGCGGAAGTAGTTTTTCAATTCCTCATTGACTAAAGACTTGATACGGTTGTATTGAGATTCTGACTGATCGCTTTCGAGTTCAAAACCTAATCCACCGCCTCCTTTTTCGATTACTTTTGAACCGATGTTGGAAGTCATGATTAATAAGGTATTTTTGAAGTCAACGGTACGTCCTTTAGAATCCGTTAAACGTCCATCTTCAAGGATTTGTAAAAGTAAGTTGAATACGTCTGGGTGTGCTTTCTCAATTTCATCGAAAAGAACAACGGTATAAGGGCGACGACGTACGGCTTCGGTTAATTGTCCGCCTTCGTTATAGCCGACATACCCCGGAGGTGAGCCGATTAATTTGGATACTGTGTGACGTTCCATGTACTCAGACATATCCAAACGGATCATAGCATCTTCTGAACCAAAGAAATAGGTTGCTAAGGCTTTGGTAAGTTCGGTTTTTCCTACCCCTGTAGGACCAGAGAAGATAAAGGATGCGATCGGACGATTGGGGTTTTTCAAGCCCACTCTTGCCCGTCTGATGGCGCGTGAAATGGCTTTTACAGCGTCTTCCTGCCCGATAATTCTTTGATGGAGAGTGTCTTCCATGTTTAAGAGTTTTTCGGCTTCGGATTCTGTGAGTTTCTGAACGGGTACACCAGTCCAAGAAGCGACGATGTGAGCGATTTCTTCTTCTGTCACCACTGGGCTATCGGTAACTTGAGGATTTTTCTTCTTCAGATCCGCTAAACCACGAATTTCCGCTTTGATTTCCATTTCTCGATCGCGCAGTTCTCCTGCTTTATCGAAGTCTTGTGATCTTACAGCTTCGTCTTTTTCTTTTAAAACCTGTCTCAATTCTTTATCTAACTCTTTGGCTTCGGCGGGTAACTGAGAATTCATTAAACGAACCCTTGAACCAGCTTCATCGACTAAGTCAATAGCTTTGTCAGGTAAATAACGATCGCTGATATATCGATCGGACAATTGAGCGGCGGCGGTAAGCGCTTCATCAGAAATTTTCAGCTTGTGATGTTGCTCATAACGTTCCCGTAGTCCATATAAGATTTCGATGGTTTCTTCTACGCTCGGTTCACCCACCATGACGGGTTGAAAACGTCTCGCTAAGGCCGCATCTCTTTCGATGTGTTTGCGGTATTCATCGAGGGTAGTCGCCCCGATACATTGCAATTCACCCCTTGCCAAAGCAGGTTTAAGGATGTTTGCCGCATCGATCGCTCCTTCGGCTGCACCAGCACCAATCAAAGTATGAACTTCATCAATTACAAGAATAACATTTCCTGCTTGACGAATTTCGTCCATGATTTTTTTGAGTCTTTCTTCAAATTCCCCACGATATTTAGTACCAGCCACTAATAAGCCCACATCAAGGGTGACTACTTTTTTATCTTCTAATAAATCAGGTATGTCTTTATTAGCGATGCGTTGGGCTAAACCTTCAGCAAGAGCAGTTTTACCTACTCCCGGTTCACCAATTAACACGGGGTTATTTTTGGTACGACGACCGAGAATTTGAATAACACGCTCAATTTCTTTTTGACGACCAACTACGGGGTCTAATTTACCCTCAGTAGCTAAAACCGTTAAATTTGAGCCAAATTCATCCAAAGTCGGAGTTTTGTTCGATCGATTACCACCGCCCACCCCCACAGGAGTAGTTTCGGTTTCCCCTAACATACGAATAACCTGAGTACGAACTTTACCTAAATCCACCCCAAGATTTTCTAAAACTCTAGCGGCGACTCCTTCTCCTTCACGAATTAAACCGAGAAGTAGGTGTTCTGTACCAATGTAATTGTGTCCTAATTGACGAGCTTCCTCTAAGGATAACTCTAAGACTCGTTTAGCTCTGGGAGTAAAGGGAATTTCCACCGCTACAAAGCCAGAACCTCGACCGATAATTTTTTCAACCTCGATCCGAGCATCCTTGAGGTTAACACCCATAGATTTCAGTACTTTGGCGGCGACACCAGTACCCTCTCCAATCAAACCGAGCAGGATTTGCTCAGTACCTACGAAGTTATGACCCAAGCGACGAGCTTCCTCTTGGGCTAACATGATCACCTTGATCGCCTTTTCTGTGAAGCGTTCAAACATAATTTTTCTTTACTCACCCTTATGCCACGTTTAATAGCTGATTTTAGCACAGGATTAGGGTTAGTATGTGTCAGTAAGTACAGTAATTAGTTCGGTTATCAACATCATGAAAGTTTTTTTCTGTGGGTCTTTCATCTATTCCTGATAGTTATAAGACTTTTCCTATCACCTCAATTAACTACTTTTACTCTATTTTTTGTTTTCCTATTATACTTATTTATTTTTCTGAAAAATAAGAGTTTATGAAGATTTATTAAGCTAAAGTTTTTAATCATCTTGAAAAGTGAAAAAAAATTTATTTTTGATGATTTTTTTGAGTTAATTGTGAATATAGCAATCAGGAATCATTTGTGAGAAATAAATTATTAGAAAAAATATCGAAGATACGACTAATCTTGCCTTTTGCCTTTTGCCTCTTGCCTTTGATGATAAGATAATTTTCACAACTCATAACTGACTGCTATAATTGTATCTAAATTGTTAAAAAACTGTGATAAACTAATTAAAGTTAACCTGAAAATAATTTAACGAAATTAGAGATAAAACCCTGTTTTAATCAAGATTGTTTCTGTTATTGATGGAATATTTAGCTAAATTTATTCACTCTAAATGTTATCATCAATTAAGAAGATTTAGAAAAAACTATTTAAGAATATTTCTAAAATTTAATGTTCAAATTACGCTATAATTATTTTATCAAACCTCTGTAAAGACTGAAAAACCCTGAAAGTTATGAATAATTGTCAAAAATATAAGTATCAGGTTGTAACGATAAATTTAACCACATTTAATAATCATAGTTCTAATACTTTAAGTTTAAATAAAGTAGAAAAGGAAGGAGATTTTTTTGAGGTACAACTATCGGAAAATAACCGATTAGAAATGGTACATATTCCTCAAGGACAGTTTATCATGGGAACTCCAGAAACTGAACAGGGAAGAAGTAAAGACGAAACTCCTCAACATGAAGTATCGATCGAATCTTTTTTTGTGAGTAAATATCCCATAACTCAGAAACAATATTTAGCGGTGATGGAGGAAAATCCCTCTTTTTTTCAGGGAGAGAATAAACCCGTAGAAAATATTTCTTGGTTTGATGCGCAGAATTTTTGTGAAAAACTATCTTCCCTTACAGAGAAAAAATTTCGTTTATTAACAGAGTCTGAATGGGAATATGTTTGTAGAGCAGGAACTAACTGCCCTTTTTCTTTTGGCAGAAGTATCACCCCAGAGTTAGCTAATTATAAAGCTAATTATGGTTATGGAGACGGTAGTGGCGGAAAGTGGAAACAGGAAACCACAGAGGTAGGCAGTTTTTACGCTAATGATTTTGGCTTATATGATCTTCATGGTAACGTGTGGGAATGGTGTCAAGATCATTGGCACGAAAATTATAATGGAAGTCCGACAGATGGTAGTGCTTGGTTAGATATACCTGCCGATGAAGATGACGATTTACCCAGAGTAATTAGGGGTGGTTCGTGGGATGATACTGCTTATTATTGTCGATCGGGGGTAAGATTATGGACGTTACCCCAATTCAAGGGGAAATTGATCGGTTTTCGAGTAGCCTGTGATTCTTAGCCCACATTCCGCACCTCAAACTGTGCTTATTTAGCTAGAGGATAAGAACAGACGTACAGTTTAGCCGATACTCTTGGCAAGGCACTTGTGGACTGTTCGGGGTATATTTGTTCTGATGACGACCTATTACATATCAATCTGTTTTGCATCTAGTAAATTTAATTGTACATACTGCTCTTACATATTCAGATAGGTTGGATAACAAAAAAAATTAATTAATCATCATTTTCATCGTAATTAAATTCAACTTTACTCTGTAAAATAATTTCATTCATGATTTCTTTTGTTTTTCCATCTTGTATTAATTGATTCAAAATTCTTCGTAAATAGGGAATATTAATAATTTCTTCAATTGATTCCATATATCGTTTAACTATAGCTTTTACTATATAAGTATTAATAGCATTTTCTTCTATTTTTGTTAATACTTCATTCTCTGATTTTTCTGTTTTTATCACAAAAGTTATAGGATAGCGTTGTATCTTATCAATATCTAAAAAATACTTATTAATATCCAGTGTTTCCGTCACTTGGAAAAAACGACCTAAAGGCTTCATTACAAAATCAATACCTCCGTCATTTGCATTCGTTCTTCCTGTTTTATATAACTTTAAATTTTCTTCTGTTAAATCGTTAATATTCCAGCCCCAATAAATAATTTGGTCAGAATAATAAGCCTTTAAAATAGCATAACTAACAATTTCAAAAATTCTTGCGTCCACATTTGGTTGGATTTGAGAATTGATAAATTCTATAACTGTTTCTAAATTTTCATTAGATATATTAGCTAAAGATGAACAATAAGAAATAAACTGATCAAAAGCTGATTTTCTGGCTTCTACATAAGCTGAAATAATTTTAATAATTGCCTTCGCAATATTTAATTTTTGACCATCGTATAAACGAATAATTAATAATTTTTCATTTATCCAATAACGTTTTGTTTGAATATCTCTTAAAATAGGTTGATATAGAATATCGGGAAAAAATTTTTTAAATTCCTCATTTATCCTACTATTTAAAGCATGATTTTGAAGTTTATTACCGAAAGGTAATTCTCTCATTCTCTGAAAAATATCAGTATATTTTGCTCCTTCATATTCACTATAATCAAATTCTGGCTGTAAAAATCCTTTGAGAATATAATCTTCTACTAACACATATATTGCATAATGGTTTGCAAAAGAAGAACGAGATTTACTTCCTCTGTTAGCAGCTTTTGTTTTTTTGTTTAGATACTGGATTAAATAGCTTTTTTCAAAAATTTCATTATTTTTATTGCCAAATAATTCCGTTAATATTTGTTTGATAGTAAATGTAAATTCATGCTCTAACATTAGAAAATCCTCAACTGATTATACTCACAAGTATTTTCCCTCATAAATACTTTATTTAATGGGGTTAATTTTTCTCCTTTATATTCCTCTGCAATTCCCAGTCTTCTTAAACCTATTTTGATATATTCTTCCTGCATTTCTATACCAATTGATCTTCTATTTAATTTTTGTGCTACGGCACAAGTGGTAAAAGTACCCGCAAAAGGATCAAGAATTAAATCATCAGGATTAGAACTAGCTTTAATAATTCTTTCTAGTAAAATTTCTGGTTTTTGAGAAGGATGTTCTTCATATTCTGGCATTCTATATCTAACTCTAGGAAATTGCCACACATTACCTGGTACTTTTTGACTATTGTAAGGTTTTGGTTTATCTCCTCGATAATCTATTAATTTTCTTTGTGATCCTGTTTTGGCTTCTACCAGAATATCATCACTATTAAATGTATAATTATTTTTATCTTTTACGCAAAATAAAATAGGCTCATATAAAGAACCATAATATTTTTTTGCTTGAACCCCTGAACTGTCATAACACCATACAATTCTTGATAAAATGGTCAGCTTTTTACGCAAATATAAATCTATATATGACATTGTTTGCGTACTTGACATCACATAAATTGACCCATTTTTTTTAAGTTTATTAATACATAAATCAAGCCATTGATAACACCATAATATATAGTTTTCTTCATCTTCCCATTTATCTTGAAAGTTAGCGAATTTTTTGCCAATATTATAAGGAGGATCGACAAATATTAAATCGATCGATTCGTCATCAATGTATTCATTCAATACTTTGATAGCTTCCCCTAAAATAATCTGTGTTTTTTCATTTTGAAATGTGGATATTAAATTCATAATTAGCTTTAATTAAAATTCTAATTTTCATGTAAGGTTGATCTTACTTACCAAAACCTTCCAATTATCTTGATCCTATTCCTTTACGATCGCATGTTAATTGTTAATTTTTCTGATTATTTCAATAGGCAAATTATCTATATCAGCAATAAAAGCTACTTCGTAAATTCGATCGACAATCATCTGTTGTTGAGGAGGTAATAAGATTTTAAGAGGGGAAAAAACCGCAGGATTTTCTTCACTGGCTTGGATAAATTTATCTTCTAATTGTTGTAACCACATGGGGAGACTAATGCCCTCACTGGTAATGTCAAAGGAAAGATGATAATAACCCACATAATGTTCATCAAAAAAGGCATCGGGGGCGGGTTTTGGTTCGGGTATTTGCATCAACTCCAATCGCCCTCCTAATCCTTCTAACCAACAGGCTAGGGTATAACCTGCGGTAAATCTTTCTTTCACCGTAAATCCTAATAATTGATAGAATTCGATCGATCTCATTATATCCGCAGTGCGAATAGCCACATGATGCAGTATCATAATTTACTCAAAGAAACGAAAATAAGGATAACGAGAAGGAGTACCTTTTTCTTTTTCTAACATGAAATTAATTATATTCCAAAAAGGTTCGGGATCAGATTGATCACTAAATTCTACGGGTAAACCATACAGTTTATAGATTTTACTATCTTGATTATCCTGCCAACTATTTCCTTTTTCTAAATAAGAACTAATCAAGGGATAATATCTATGAGCTATAATCACTTTTGTCGCCTTATAGCCTTCAGTATAAAGGGTATCTAAGGCTTCATGAATTTCAAATCTGATGCCGTCGGGGTGATTATGTTGTCGATACCATTTATTTTCCCATAATCGCCAATGTCTGCCTGATTGTAAATGTACCAGTTCTTGTGTATTTGGATCAGCTTCAAAAGCACCATGACGAGGACATAAATAACTATCTGTAAGAGTTAAGGCTTCAATTACTTGACGACAATGGGGACATTTTATTTGCGCTCCGAAAATAGGATATTGTAAATTAAGATCAGTCATAATGTATTTTTAAAAGCACCATTAATAATTACATCAAGTTTGCTCTTTATTATAGTTCTGTTATGAAAAAATGCTTAAGTTAGTTAAATTTTCACATTTTGACATCCCATTTATTTCAATTTTTTGACCACTTATTGGGCTAAAATCACCTGAGTGAACCATAAAATTTTTGGTGCTGTAAAGGTTGCGGAAAGGGTATCGGAAAGGGTTAAAGAATTGACAAAAAATATATCCTAATTGATTTTTTTATCTTCAATTCTTTGATCGAATTATATAATCTTCTGAAAATTACACCTGAAACCGGCAACCGGCAACCTGAAACCTGCCCTTATCAAACATTCTTGCATCGAACTGAGGTAAAATCGAATAGGCTATAGTAATTATTATGACCTTAATCAGTATAACTTTTATAAAGTAATGACGATCGAACCTAGTTGGATTTACGGATTAATAGGCGGTATTTTAATTGGTATAAGTGCCACGGTATTATTAGCCTTTAACGGTAGAATTGCGGGGATTAGTGGCATGATTAACGGAGTGTTAGAATTTAAGCCTTCGGAAACATGGCGCGTTTTATTTCTGGGGGGGATGTTATTGGGGGGGATTATCTATGAATATTTATTACCCTTACCTGAAACTCCTCGTTATGCCGTCACCATAATTCCTATGATTTTAGGCGGTTTTTTAGTGGGTTTTGGTACAAGAATGGGAAACGGTTGTACTAGCGGTCATGGTGTCTGTGGTTTAGGTAGATTATCAGTTCGATCGCTTACTGCGGTAATCAGTTTTTTAGCATCGGGAATGATTACAGTATTTGTAATTCGACATCTTTAAGAATTAGGAGACAGGAGATAGGAGATAGGAGAAATACTGAAAAATATTTTTACAACAAATTAGCAAATGAACAATAAACAAAATATAGTGGCGTTACTTAGTGGTTTATTATTTGGCTTAGGGTTAGCTGTTTCGCAAATGATAGATAGAGAAAGAGTTTTAGGTTTTCTTGATGTGGTGGGCAAATGGGATGCAACTCTTATGTTTGTGCTTGGTGGAGCGGTAGGAGTTACGGTTATTAGTTTTCGGTTTATTCTACCTTTAAAACATCCTTTGTTCGATCGACAATTTTACTTACCAACTCGTAATGATATTGACGGGAAATTAATCTTAGGAGCGGTGATTTTCGGCATTGGTTGGGGAATTTCGGGGTTTTGTCCCGGTCCTGCGGTGGTTTCCTTAGTGCAACTCAGTCTTAATCCGATTATCTTTATTTTAGCCTTTATTGGTGGTTCTTTTGCTTATAAATCTCTGAAGAATTAATTTCTCTTTCATACATTAGAACCTCAGTTCGATGCAAGAATGTTTGATAAGGGCAGGTTGCAGGTTGCCGGTTGCAGGTTTCAGGTGTAATTTTTAGAAGGTTATATAATTCGATCAAAGAATTGAAGATAAAAAAATCAATTAGGATATATTTTTTGTCAATACTTTAACCCTTTCCGATACCCTTTCCGCAACCTTTACAGCACCAAAAATTTTACGTCTCTACTAGAACATTATAAGCCCAACTCCTTTGCGTTACCTCGTCAGGTAATATATTTTAATTAACGTTTTTATTAGTAAAAATTATGGTAACAACACCCATCCAACCATCAAAACATCCTTTAGCTGAATATGTCCACCGTTTAGAATCGGGAAAAAGTCTGTTAAAAGATACTTCACAAAATTTGATTGAGGTGGTGGGTATTTTAAAATCCTACGGTGTGGTTTTAGATGCCTATTCTAATAATCTTAATTATATTGCTGAACATCAATTCCTCGTAATATTTCCTTTTTTTAAATATTTCGATGGTAAATTTACTTTCTCGAAACTTTTGCGTCATTGGTGGCACGATCGAATTAATTTTGAATATGCTGAATATTGTATGCGCGCTATGTTGTGGCATGGAGGCGGTAAATTAGATGAATATGTAGATAGTCCTGAATTTTTAGAGATAACAAAACGAGCTATTAACGCTAAATTAAAAGGAAATCTGTTTATGGGTACGTTAAATAAAATATTTCCCGATTTTTTGCCCGAACAAGTCAAAATGTTAGCTTATTATTCCGCTTTAGGGCAATTTTGGCGAGTGATGAGTGATATTTTTATTTCTCTTTCTGACAGATATGACCAAGGGGAGATAAACTCGATCGAAGAAGTAGTAAAACATATCTTAGATGGATTAGTAGCCGATGCCAGTAAACCCATTACCTACGGTGTAGAAATTAACGGCAAAACCTATGATTTATTGCCTAAAAGTGCAGAATTAACTTTTTTGATGGATACAGCAGTACCCTATGTGGAAGCGGTTTTCTTTCGAGGTACGCCTTTTCTTGGTACAGTATCTTTTAACGCTCAAGCTAATCAAATATCCTTTGATCAATCTCAATTTGCCTATGGTGCATTATACGCCGATCCTTTACCTGTTGGAAGTGCTGGTATTCCTCCCACTTTGTTAATGCAAGATATGCGTCATTATATCCCTGAATATTTACAAAAGATTTATGATGAAAGTGAGCGAGGGCAAGATGATTTATTAGTGAAAATTTGTGTTAGTTTTCAAAAATCTATGTATTGTGTAACAACGGCGGCTTTACAAGGATTAGCACCCTATGGCTTAACTACAGAAAATCCTGAAGAAAAACAAGCCAACCGTAAATATTTAGAACAATGGATGAATCGTTTTACTTATTCTCGCATTTTAGATGTTAATAATTAAGAATTAAGAATTAAGAATTAAGAATTATCAATTATCTTCTAATCCCTTTAGGTAAGGGTAATTGAAGTGTTCATTAATTCGATCGCACGATCGAGGGGTACGGGGGGAGAAAATAAGTATCCTTGTCCATAATTACATCCTAAAGAGGATAATATTTTGCATTGTTGTTGATTTTCGATGCCCTCTGCTACTGCCGTCATTTCTAAACCATGGGATAAATCAATTAATGTTTTACAAATAATTTGATCTTTGACGTTATTTTCTAAGTCTTTTACAAAACATTGATCTATTTTTAAGGTGTCGAATTGAAAGTTTTTTAAGTAGGATAAATTAGCGTAACCTGTGCCAAAATCATCGATAACTAAAGGTAAGCCAAATTCACGACATTCTTGCACTAAAGATAAGGCTTTTTCTCCTTCAAATAAACTTCTTTCTAATATCTCTAATTTTATTTGTTTTGGCTTTACTGAGGATAAGTCAATTTTTTGTTTCATAACGGTTAAAAATTCCTGACTTTGAATCTGTTTTTCCGCTATATTAATACTTAAAAATATATCAATTCCTGTTTCTTTTTTGACTTGCTCGATCGCACTCAAGGCTTGATCTAATAACCATTCTCCCATAGGAATAATTAAAGAAGTTGACTCCGCTAAAGGAATAAATATTGATGGGGATACATTACCTCTAGTGGGAGAAAACCATCGTAATAAAACCTCAAAACCGACGATCGAATTAGTATTTAAGTCCACAATAGCTTGATAAAATGGCACTAATTCTTCTCGTTTAAAACCGTTTCTTAAATCACTTTCTAATCTAATTAATTCTATGGCATGAAAAATCTTTTCTTGATACTCTTTTTTTGTCTTATCTAAAGAAGAAAAATCTGGTTCTGATTTCGCTCGAAGTCGTCCTGTTTCGGAACGAAAATAATTCATTACCACCATTAATAATAACTTTAAAATAGGATCAGCCGATTCGATTCTACTCTTAACTTGTTCGCCTGTCACCACCGTTAATATTACATTAGTTTTAGCATAAGCAGAAGCCGATCGAGCGCTACCATCAACTAAAGCCAATTCTCCGAACATATCCCCCGATTTAAGAACATTTAAAATGAGACGTTTATTTTCTGGGGTAACAGTGGATATTTCGACTTCCCCTTCTTCAATGATATAAGCAAAATCTCCCTTATCTCCTTCTGTGAAAATACATTCTCCTGTGGTTAAACTTCGATTCAGAAATTGATTATCTATGTCAGATTCTTGATTTATCATAATTCCATTTTCATCTTAAAGCAAATCTCACCTAGATTTTACCTCAGTTAGAGTTAAATTTTCGGTAAAGGGAAGACTTGGGAGAAGGGAGTTGACATCTTAGGCAAAAGTTTGTACGTTACCGTACAGACACAAGAGATAACTCTTTTATAATAGTTTTAATACTACTTTTTTTAAAAAGCCTTTGATTAATAATAATTTAATTTCTCTAAATAAATTACTAGCTGCTCTTCCATTGTCTGAATACGACAATATTATTCCATATTTACGGGAAGAAACTTTAACAGCTGGAACGATTTTACATCATGCCTATGAACCGATTAACTTTGCTTATTTTCCCTTAACGGCAATGATTTCTTTAGTGTCAATTATGGATAATGGTTCAACCACAGAAATTGGTTTAATCGGCAATGAAGGCATGATTGGAGTGCCTATTTTTTTGGGGGGAGAATATACTCTTAGTCAGGCGATCGTACAAATTTCTGGCACAAGTTTGAAAATAAAAGCCAGTATCATACTCAATGAATTTCATAAAGGAGGAGTATTTCAACAAATATTACTGCTTCATACCCAAGCCCGATTAACACAAATTGCTCAAAGTGCCGCTTGTAATCGTCAACATAAAATTGAGGCAAGATTAGCAAGATGGTTATTATCTGTCTATGATTGTGTGTTAAGTGATGAATTACTCTTAACTCAAGAATTTATTTCTAATATGTTAGGAGTACGCCGTGCAGGAGTTACGATCGCCGCCAATGCCTTACAAGCCCAAGGCATTATTCGCTATAACCGAGGGAAAATAGTAATTTTGGATCACAAAAAACTAGAAGAGACTTCCTGTGAATGCTATCGAGTTGTTCAAAATGAGTTTATCCGATTATTAGGTTCTCGTCGAGGTTAAATATAACATTATAATAACAATGTACTATACCGTACACAATAACAAGGAAAATAATTATAAGATGGAATTAACCACAGTTAATTCTATTTATTTGCAAAGACAAATAAAAAATAAAAAAACTGGGTAAATAATAAAATTTAATTTCGATCGAGTCCTTAACTTAACGGAGATTTAGATCATGGGTTATCAAGTTTTTAATTCTACCTTGTCGATCGTCAACACAGAAATTCATGAGTTTTTGAAAGAATATAATACTGATCATCCTTATTACATGGCATTATCGATACCTTATTTTCGTCAAAAATTAATTACAAAAGTCTTAAATAGTATCCCTAACAATCATATTTTGGTTGATGAATCTTCTCATTTTTTTGATGATTTAATTTGTTGTCTTAATTTATGCCCTGAACAATTAGTAATTTATACTCAAATAACTAAAAATATAGATACTATAGTACAAGATTTTTTTGAATTTAATATTACTCATAATAATCGACAAAAAAAACCCTATGAATCTTCAGTAATAAATTGGTGGATTAGAGTAGAAACAACAAAACCTTATGCAACCTATTATTTTGGTCCTTTTGACAGTATTTTTGAAGCAAAAGAAAATTGTCATGGTTATATAGAAGATTTGGAACAAGAAAAAGCTGAAAATATTACTTATTCTTTTGAATTAACCAATCCACAATCTTTAACAATTATTAATGATTCTCAAGATTTAACCCAAGAAAATGAAGAACTTTGGGGGAATTTATGGCATGAAAGAAAAGAGAAAAAATATTTTGAAAATTTATTTTTATATTCTCCCGATAGTTGTTTTATCATTGATAATAATGGTGTCATTAAAGTTGTCAATAAAAATGGAGCAAATCTTTTAAAAATTGCAGAAAATGAACTAATTAATCAATCTTTTAACTCTTTTATTCAACCAAATAAAAAACAATCATTATTTGATATATTAGGTCTATCAAATACAGAATCTATTAATAAACAAAAACAGTCATTTTTTTCCTTAAATTTAGTCTTAAAAGATAAATCCCTCATTACTGTTAGCTTAAATGTATCTAGTATTAAAGATGCTGAAAATAATATTATCGCTTGGTATTTATCCCTTCATGACATGACACAATGGCAAAAAATTCAAAACGAACTTTTATATCAATCTCGTTATGATGCCCTAACTAATTTACCAAATCGTCGATCGTTAATCGAGTTTTTACAAAATATCTTAACTCAAGGAGAAAAAAATCATTCTACCCAATTTGCCGTCTTATTTTTAGACATCAATAAATTTAAACACATTAACGACTTTTTTGGACATTTAACAGCAGATAAACTATTAATTAATTTCGCCAAACGATTAATCAGCAGTACTAGAAAATGTGATCATGTTGCGAGATTAGGCGGTGATGAATTTATAATTATTTTAACTCACATTCATTCCGCTCAAGAAGCAAAAGATTGCGTCCATCGTGTACAACAATCATTATCTAATTGTTTTGAAATAAATGAACAAAAAATCATGATCAGCGTTAGTATTGGCATTGTCATCGGAGACTTTCAAACGGCAAATTTCTCTAACCTTTTATCTCAAGCGGATATTGCCATGTATCAGGCAAAACAAAATGGACAACTGTATTCTATGTATCATTGCTAAGTTAGGTTTTGTGTCGGATGTTAGTGGTGGGTTGTTGACAGTTTTTTAAGGTAATATTAACACATTATACATTCAAAATATAATTGAAGGAAAATACAATTTTTAATAATCAAATATTAGCATCTATATCTAAAGACAATTATAAAACACTTTTTTCTAATTTAGAGAAGATTTCTTTAACATCAGGACAAATTATTTATAAATTACATCAAGAGATTGAGTATGTTTATTTTCCACTTCACTCGATGATTTCCCTTGTGTCAACTGTCTCTAATAAAAATACCACGGAAATTGGTTTAATTGGCAATGAAGGATTTGTAGGGCTTCCTGTCTTTTTAGGAGGAAATCATGCGATTTGTGATACTATTGTGCAAATTCCTGATAGTGCCATGAAATTAGATGCGAATATATTTCGATCGGAATTTAATCGAGGTGGAGAACTTCAGCGTATTTTATTACTATATACTCAAGCCCGAATTTCTCAAATATCTCAAAATGCTGTGTGTAAATGTCATCACCCCATTAGCAATCAATTTGCCTGTTGGTTACTTTTTGCCTATGATGGAGTTCAACAACAAGAATTACCTTTAACACAACAATTTATTTCCGAAATGTTAGGCGTAAGACGATCGAGCGTCACAGAAGTAGCTCAAAAATTTCAGAAAGAAGGTATCATCCGTTATACAAGAGGAAATATAACTATTTTAAATCGAGATATTCTGAAATCAAAAGCCTGTGAATGTTATGACAAAGTTAAAACAGAATTTGCCCAATTACTAAATTTTACTTAGGGTAGTCTAAATATAACCTGAGTTCGATATAAAAATAGGTGAGGGCTGACTTGGAAGACTCCGAAGACAGGAAGACAGGAAGATTGTATTTCTGATGAATGAATAAAATTCTCTCAAAAGTACATCAAATATTGAGAATTTTTCTCCCTGTCCACTTGTCCACTTGTCCACCTGTCTAGTTTTCATCATTTTCTTTATGTCGAACTGAGGTAAATATAGGGGTGTTAGGGTATTAGGGGATTAGGGTTTTTTTTTACTTATAGATTTTAAATAATAATAAAAAATCTTAAAAGAATCAATTTATGATAGTAAATTATCAAAACTCATTACTCTTTACTTATTACTTATTACTCATTACTCCCTCTTAACCAAAAATTTAAAAATGAAACAGCCCTGCCTTAAATAAAGGGGGAACTTGATTTGTAACTGGTATTGTATTTTCACGCAGTTCCCTAACTACATTGATTGTTGAGTCATGATAAATTCTTGGACTTTAGTGCGATAAGTCTGCAAATGTTCTTCTGCCCATTCTCGACTGTCACTATTAGCATAAATATGAATTAAAGGCTCTCCAGCATCGGGTAAAATTAAAATCCAGTTATCCGTATGACGTTGTATAATTTTCACCCCGTCAATTAACTCTAGGTTTTCTTGAGATTCTGTTTCTACTAAATGGCGCATTAATGCACCTTTTACTTTCCAAGGACATCTTAAAGAATGGTATTTATGACAGACAAGAGGTAAATCTGTTCTAACTTGAGTTAACGATCGTTCTTGCACCGTGAGCATTTCAATTAGTTTAGCGATGGTAAACATAGCATCAAAACCGGGATGTAAGTTCGGGAAAATAAAACCCATATCACCACTACCGCCCAATACCACATTAGGATTATGTTGAGTTGCTTCCATAATAGCTGTGGGATTAGCTTTAGTACGAATCACTTTACCATCATGACGGCGCGCTATTTGCTCTACGGCGGAGGAAGTGTTGACGGGAACAACGATCGTACCTCTAGGGTGGGCAGTTAAGATGGTGTTTACCATTAGAGCAGTTAATTCTTCTCCTCGAATTTGAATACCCGATTCATCCACCAAAATTAATAACTCCCCATTAGCTGATACTTGTACCCCAAAATTAGCTTTTAAGGCTTCCACCACATGACCAAGTTGATACAAGAGATTTTCCCTTTCGGCGGTAGAAATTGCCCGTTGTCGCAAACTAGCATTTAAAACCACCGCATCACAGCCAAATTTTGCTAATAATTGCGGTAGAATTGCCCCAGAAACCGAATAAACATAGTCGATGACGATTTTAGTATTACTATTGCGAATCGCCTCAAGGTTTAGTTGTATTTCAAAAGTATCTCTGTAGGTTTCTAGTACTTGGGAAGGATAAGACATATCGCCAATATCCATAGCTTGAACTCGTCTTAAATCTTCTTTAAAGTAAGCGCCCTCAATTTTTTTCTCTTTTGCCTTGGAGAGATTAATGCCGTTAGTATCGAAAAATTCAATTAATATATAGTCATGTCGATCGGGGTGTAGCCTTACATGAACCCCTCCTGCCACTCCTAAACGGGGAGTCATGGTACGAGAAATAGGAATTGCCGTTGATTCGAGGTTTTGAATATCAATCCCCACAGACATTAAACCTGCCATCAAGGAACGACTCACCATGCGAGATACACTGCGTTGATCTCTGGATACTACTACACAACTTTTAGGTTTTAAAGTTGAACCATAAGCCGCCCCTAATTTTACGGCAAATTCTGGGGTAATATCAATATTAGCTAACCCCGTTACTCCCCGTTGTCCAAAAAGATTGCGATGAGCCATATTTCCCCAAATCAGATTGATATTGAGGATAGCTCCAGATTCAATTCTTTTACTAGGCCACACTCGTACTTCTGTATTGATTTGCGCTTCTTCGCCGATGTTACACAGTTGACCAATTACTGCACCTTCCAAAATTTGCGATCGACGATCGACCCTAGTTCCCCTTGCGATCACACAACCCGAAAGATGGACTTCATCGCCAACTACAACTCCATTCCAAATAATGGGTCGATCGAGTTCTGCATCTTCCCCTACGGTGACATTATCCCCGATCACCGCACCACTACGAATTTTAGCCCGTGCGCCGATGCGACAATTACTACCAATAAAACAAGGACTTTCCACTAGGGCAGTAGGATCAATATAAGTATTCTCCCCAATCCAAACACTAGGCTGACTTTCATGGTAAGGAAAATCTAAAAGAACATCTCGATCGAGCGCACTATAATGAGCTTCCCGATAGGCTTCCAGATGTCCCACATCACACCAATAACCATCGGCAATATAACCGTACATAGGTTCATCCATCTCTAACAACAAAGGAAACAAATCTTGAGAAAAATCCGATTCCTCTTGAAGTGGCAAATACTCTAAAACCTCTGGTTCGAGAATATAAGTACCCGTGTTGACAGTATCCGAGAAAATTTCGCTAGTGGAAGGCTTTTCTAAAAATCTTTGTATTTTTTCATTAGCATCCGTAATGACTACCCCAAACTCGATGGGATTAGGCACTCGTTTTAAAATCAAAGTCGCCTTTGAACCTTTTTCCCGATGAAAACGAATAGCATCCTGTAGATCAAAATCCGTGATACTATCACCACTGATTACAATAAAAGTATCATCTAACATTTGCTCGATATTTTTCACACAACCTGCCGTACCGAGGGGTTGATCTTCCTCTACAGAGTATTTCATCGTCACGCCAAAATCACTACCATCTTGAAAATAATCTCGTAAAACATCAGGTAAATAGTGGAGAGTGGTAATTATTTCATTAATACCATGACGTTTTAATAAATTAACGATATGTTCAGCAATGGGTCTGTTTAAGACTGGTACCATTGGTTTAGGCAAATCACAAGTTAAAGGGCGTAATCGAGTCCCCGAACCACCAGCCATTAAAACAGCGCGCATAAAGTTCTCCTTGTTGTTAGATGTTAGAAGTTGTTTTAAAAGTTTTTGATCCCCCTAAATCCCCCTTAAAAAGCGGGACTTTGTATAATATTTCCCCGTTTTTCAAAGCAGGGCTGTTTCAAAGTAAGTTGGTAAAAATGTTGGGGTGTTAGGGTATTAGGGGATTAGGGTGATTTTTTGTTTTAAGATTTTAGGTAATAATAATAAATTTTGAAATAATCAATTTATAATAGTAAATTATCGAAACTCATTACTTATTACTCATTACTCCCTCTTAACCAAAAATTTGAAAATGAAACAGCCCTGCCTTTATTAAGGGAGAATTATAAAGAAGATTGGTAAATTCTTTCTTGGAAACCGCCTTACCTTGTCTTGCTTTGCCTATGGAGACACAATCTTAAAATATCTTTGCGTCTTTGCGTCTTTGCGTGATAAAAAAACTCCACCATTGAATTAAATTCCCAACCTTTGGTAAATTGTATCAAGATTCTTTAAGTGTTGTTGAGGATCGAAACAAGTATCAATTTCAGAATCTGTCAATAATTCCACAATTTCAGGGTGATTTTCGACTAAATTACGGAAATTGCCCTCTTTGGTATTCCATGCCTGATGAGCGCACCCCTGCACTACTCGATAAGCGTCTTCTCGACTCATCCCCTTAGAAACTAAAGCAAGTAAAACTTTTTGACTGAAAATAACACCGCCATAAACGTTCATATTCCTTGCCATATTGTCAGGATATACTAACAAATTTTGAATCAAATTAGTGGTTTCTCTCAACATAAAATGAATCAAAATACAAGTATCAGGTAAAATCACTCGTTCTACAGAGCTATGGGAAATGTCTCTTTCATGCCATAAAGCCACATTTTCTAAAGCGGCGATCGCATTCCCCCGAATAATACGAGCCATACCCGTTATACGTTCACTACGGATAGGATTGCGCTTGTGGGGCATCGCCGATGAACCTTTTTGTCCTTTTGAGAAATACTCCTCAACTTCTAATACATCCGTTCTTTGTAGGTTACGAATTTCTACAGAGAATCTTTCGAGGGAGGCGGCGACTAAGGCGATTTGTTGGACAAATTCAGCGTGTCTGTCTCTGGAAATAACTTGAGTTGATGCGGTATCAGGCTCTAAACCTAAAAGAGTACAGGCGATCGACTCAATGCGAGGATCAATATTAGCATAAGTACCCACAGCCCCAGAAATTTTACCTACGGCTATATCTTGACGTAATTTGACAAGACGATCACGGTTACGGCGCATTTCGGCTAACCAACCTGCTAGTTTAAAACCGAAGGTGATAGGCTCTGCATGGATTCCGTGCGATCGACCTACCATAAAAGTATAGCGGTGTTGCTGTGCCTGATAGCGAATGGCTTGGATAGTTTCTTCCACAGCTTCGAGAATCAGATTTAAACTAGCCACCATCTGCAATGCCAAAGCAGTGTCAAGCATATCAGAGCTAGTCATCCCCAGATGGATATATCGTCCTGCATCTCCCACATATTCATTAACATTAGTTAAAAAGGCAATCACATCGTGGCGCACTTCAGCCTCAATTTCTAATACCCGTTGAACATCAAAATTAGCCTTTGCCTTAATTTCTTCTACTGCTTCCTTAGGAATGTTGCCCACTTCAGCTTGGGCTTCACACACCGCAATTTCAACTTGTAACCATGTTTTTAAACGATATTCGTCTGTCCAAATTCCGCCCATTTCGGGCAAGGTATAGCGTTCAATCACTGCAATTTTAGTTTTTTTGCAAATACAACCGTTATATTCTACCCCAAAAGAGGAATTGATCAAAAAGTATTCTGATGAGGGTGGAAGACAGGTGAATACCTCAGTTCGATATAAGAAAAGTGGTGAAAACGAGACAAGTGGACAAGTGGACAAGTCGAATGGAAGAAAAATTTTCAATATTTGTACATTTTTGAGAGAATTTTATTGATTCACAAGAAATATAATCCCCCTATCTGCCTGTCTGCCTGTCTTCCAAGTCAGTTTTCACCAATAATTTTATGGTTCACTCAGGTTAAATAAGGCTCAATTTGTATTGCAACAATTCTCACTTGTCACTTTTTTGAATTCTTGTTCTTTTTCTTCTCTGTAGTGTCTGTATTTTTCGATCAACTCTTTCCAGAGTGCAGATTTGAGGAAAATTTGAGAGCTAAGTAATTTCACTGAGAGTTTACCTAAAGTTTATATTGATTTTTCAAATTTCTATGCTATTATCATGGTTAAACATTACAAATTCTAAATCTATTTATTATTATGGCTATAATTCCAATGATTGGTACGGAAGGAAACGATTTATTGATGGCAAGTCTCACGGGATATGATACTTTACACAACAACTTCGTTGCTATCGGGCTTGAAGGTAATGATACCATCGGAGGTGGTAATCTGGAAGATGGTCTTACAGGTGATGAAGGTGATGATCTCATTTATGGTTTCGGGGGTAATGATGTTCTTAAAGGGAATAGCGGTAACGATACCCTTTATGGAGGCTATGGTGATGATGCCCTCTTTGGCAATAGTGGCGATGATCTTATCTTTGGTGAATTTGGAAATAATAATATTTTTGGCAATAGTGGAGATGACACGATCAATAGTGGTGATGGTAATAATACGATCGAAGGTGGGTCTGGGAATGACACGATCTTAGCTGGAGCTGGTAACGACTTAATCTTTGGAGATGACTCCTATGACAATGACATCGAAGGTGGAAATGACACCATCCAAGGTGGAGCTGGTAATGATACGATCTTTGGTGGAGAAGGTGATGATTTAATCGATGGTGGTATAGATAATGATTGGATTGAAGGCGGAGAAGGTAATGATACCATCCAAGGTGGAGCTGGTGATGATACGATCGATGGTGGAGAAGGTGATGATTTAATCGATGGTGGTATAGGGAATGATTGGATTGAGGGCGGAGAAGGCAATGACAGCATCGACGGTGGCGATGGTGATGATTATATCGATGGTGGACTGGGTAATGACTTCTTAATTGGGGGTTTAGGTAACGACACTATTTATGGTGGTGCGGGTAATGACCTCATTTTAGGAGGTCTTATCACTCTTGGTGATAGTACCATCGGTGGGGATTTTATCGACGGTGGAGACGGAGATGATAGTATCTTCGGTGATGCAGGAGACGATACTCTTTACGGTGGCATTGGCAATGACTCGATCATTGGTCATACAGGAAACGATTATATCGACGGTGGCGATGGTGATGATACCATCAACGGTGGAACTGGTAACGATGAGATTTACGGTGGTACTGGTGCAGACTCTATCTTAGGTGGTGCTGGTAATGATACTATCGACGGTGGCGATGGTAATGATACGATCGACGGTGGAACTGGTAATGATACCATCAACGGTGGATCGGGTAATGACTCTATCTTAGGTGGTGCTGGTGATGATTCAATTCGTGGTGGCTCTGGTGCAGACTCTATCTTAGGTGGTGCCGGTGACGACCTGATTTATGGTGACTTTGGTAACGACCTGATTTATGGTGGTGATGGTAATGATACACTTTTTGGTTTTGATGGAGGTGATTTGGGTTTCTCGAATGATCAAGATACCATCTATGGTGGTGAAGGTAACGATTACATAGACGGGAATGACGATAATGATCTCCTCTACGGAGAAAATGGAAATGATACCATTTTTGGTGGAACTGGTAATGATACCATCGACGGTGGTGCTGGTGATGATGAGATTTACGGTGGTACTGGTGCAGACTCTATCTTAGGTGGTACTGGTGACGATTATATCGACGGTGGTGATGGTAATGACTCTATCTTAGGTGGTGATGGTAATGATACCATCAACGGTGGATCGGGTAATGACTCTATCTTAGGTGGAACAGGTGACGATTATATCGACGGTGGTGATGGTAATGATACGATCGATGGGGGTGTAGGTAACGATGAGATTTATGGTGAGGAAGGTAATGACTCTATCTTAGGTGGTATTGGTAATGATACTATTTCTGGCGGTGGCGATGATAATGATACTATTCGTGGAAATGACGGTGATGATGAGATTTATGGCAGTGCCGGTGATGACTCTCTGCGAGGTGATAATGGAAATGATACTATTTCTGGCGGAAACGGTAATGATACTATTCGTGGAGATCAAGGAGATGATAGTCTCTTTGGCAATGACGGTAATGATGATCTTCAAGGACATCAAGGTAATGATTTCATTGATGGAGGCAACGATGATGACTTCGTTCGTGGCGGACAGAATAATGACACTATTTATGGTGGAGCAGGTAATGACACCCTCCGTGGTGACCAAGATAATGATCTAATCTATGGTGAAGATGGTGATGATCTTCTTTATGGTGGTAGTGCAAATGCTACCATCATTGATGGTAATGATACTATCTTCGGTGGTTTAGGTAATGACACCATTTACGGTGAACAGGGTAACGATTCTCTCTCTGGTGAGGAAGGTAATGATCTAATCTTTGGCGATGCGGGGAATGACACCATTTACGGTGAACAAGGAGACGACACTCTTCTCGGAGTTAGTGGTAATAACTGGATTGAAGGTGGTGCAGGGGATGATTCCATTGTTGCCGGTTCTGGTTTAGACAGTATTACTGGGGGAGTTGGTAATGATAATATCACCTTAACCGCAAACAGTGTTGCAGATTACCTCTATTATACTAATGGAGATGGTGCTGATACTGTTACTGGTTTTGAAACTGCTTTTGATATCTTCTCCTTTACGGGTATCTCAAATGTTTTTGTTGAAGAGTTTGACGTATTTAATATCATTACTCAGACTAATATCTATGTTGGTACTGATAATAGTGGTGAACTACTTGCTACTTTAGATGGCATTGTGGGACTAACTCAGGATAATATCATGGGTGCTACCTTTAATTCCTAATCTCACTAATTATTATAATCCTCTTGTTAATGGGGATTATAATTCTCGAAAATCCCCTAGAATAATCTGGGGGGTTTTTTATTGGAAAGATTTTTAACATAGTTTGAGATTCTCTTCAATTACCTCCGTTTGATCTAAAATTCATGGATGAAAAAACATTGTTGCTCGATCGAATTAAAAATTATCCGTTTATTATTAGGTTAGGAATATTTATCTTAACTTTAGGTTTATTTTGGCTACCCTTTGCCGTGCCTATTTATTATTTTTTAGGAGAAAAAGACCCCAATTTCACTACTATTATTACTATGGCAATTTTATTTGTCATTTTCTTATTTTTAGTAAAGTTTTGGGGTAAATATATTTATCAAAATTCTCATATTTTTAAATATTATGGTTTAGTTAATAGTCAAAAATTTTATCAAAATTTATTTAAGGGGTTGGCTATAGGGTTTACTTTTACATGGCTATTATTTACCGTAGAAAGTTTATTAGGTTGGGTAACGTTTCAACCTCCTGCTATGGCTTTTCCACGTCTAATTTTAGAGGGTTTTATTAGTGCGATCGCCATTGGATTTGCTGAGGAATTATTTTTTCGGGGTTGGTTATTATCGGAGTTAGAAAGGGATTTTTCTTTATCCACTTCTGCTTTTTTAAGTACCCTAATGTTTGCTATTGCTCACTTTATTAAGCCCATCTCAGAAATTATTAGAACCATAGTTACTTTTCCAGCTTTATTATTATTAGGATATACCCTCGTAGTAGCAAAACGATCGCACCAAAATCTACTTGGTATTAGTATCGGTCTTCACAGTGGTTTAGTTTGGGGTTATTATGTCCTTAATGTCGGAGAAATGATCACTTACCTCGATCGAGTACCTCAATGGATTACAGGTATAGACAAGAATCCGATCGCTGGAATAATGGGATTAGTTTTTATGTCTATTTTACTGTATATTATTAAATTGAAAAAATAGCGTTTTTATTAGTTTAAAAAGTTCTTTATCTTTATCCTATTTATAAATTGGAAATAAATTAATTAATATCAGATTTGATTAAATAATTATAGGAGTGTCTCACGCAAAGAAGCAAAGTTTGATGGGTGATGATTATTTGAGCTTGACATGAGCAAGACAAAAGAAATGGACTTTTTATTAAACTTAAAATTTATCTATAAATAGAATTATTATATTTTTTTGTGTTAATTAATTATAAATTATAAATTTTTAATGTTATTACCGTTATTTATTTCAGCAATTTTTGGGGCAATTTTAGGATTAGAAAGAGAGTTAAGACATAAACCGGGAGGAGTCAAAACTAATGCCTTAGTTTCTATGGCTTCCTGTGCTTTTGTATTAATTGTTCAACAAGTAGATGTTTCTGAAACTGCTAGAGTTATGACGGGAATTATACAAGGTGTCGGTTTTATCGGCGGTGGTTTAATTCTTAAAGCTGAAAAAAATGCTCGAAATGTAACGGGAGCTACAGAAATTTGGGTGTCTTCTGCTATGGGCTTAGCCTGTAGTGTTGGTTTATGGCGTTTAGCTTTAGCCTTACTTTTACTATCTTTAATTATTTTAAGGACAATGAGGCTATATTTTAATAACAAAAATAATAAATCTTCCGATATATCGGATATAAGTGATTAAATCTTGATATTTTCAGCAAAACTTGACTTTTTGAAGAATTAAAAATTTTTTGTGACTAAATTTACAAAAATTCCGAAAATTGTCCAGAAAACCTTAAAATGAGAATAGATATAAATATAATGAGGCAATCAAAATGAGTACAGAAGACAAAGCAAGAGAGTTAATGGCGAAACAAAGACTTCATCAACAACATAATGAAGAAAATTTGTTATCTTTAACTGAACAAGAATTACACGAACACCACGCAACGGATGTGGAAGAAAAAGCAAGGGAATTATTAGCAGAAAATCGTCACCATGATCACAATTTACAAGATAACATGGTTTCTCGTGCAGAGCAAGAGTTGGTTTAGCCAAAATTATTTGTTTGTTGTAAGGGTTTTAACCCTAATTTTTTCGGATAGAGGTAGGGGTTGAATATTATTCAACCCTTATTTTGTCAATTTTGCGGATGCAGATTGATTATCTCAAATGTTGATATTCAAAAATTAACCTCAACTTACACACAAAATTTTAAGAAAAATTAAGAATTTTGCATAATTTAAAGATACCCTCTGGATGTACTATTGAAAACCCTAGTCAAAATTAAGAGGAAATAATAGTACAAATGAACGAAAGAAAAATTAATATTGGTGATGCTATTACTGTCAAAGGTAAACTATACTTAGTCTTTGATATTAGAAATAATCGTATTTTTTGTCGTCATTTTAAGTTTACGCCAAAAGGACATTTTCAATACTATCAAGATTATAATTTTGCGATGAATATCTGTACATTAGCTAATAGAAAAGAAAGACAAATAATTGACGAGCAACGCATACAAGCTACTATTCAAAGAAAATCTTTTTCTCCCATTTCCACTAATTATATTCATCATTTAATTCGTTAATTTTATTAATTATATGATTCCTAGAACCAATTTGCTCGATCGATTTTCTACCTTTTTATCTATTAGGGATAGTCATAGATTTATCTTGCATTGGCAAAGAGATTATCCCTTAAAAATTCATCTTGAAAAGATAGTTAATCAACTAAAGTGTGAGATTGATGAGGAAAGATTAGCCTATGAATTCTTACAAGGTATTAGGTTTAAACCTCAACAAATTTATAGTTATCATCTCACATCTTATCTGCAAGAGGTTTGTTATTGGGCGACAAAACAAGTTTATCTTTCTGTCAATAATAGAGTTAATTCTCTTACCCTTAGTGAATGTTTTTTATGGGGAAATGAAGCTATTATTAAACCCGAAAAAATTTTAAGAAAGTATCACAATGAGATGGGAAGTAAAATTACAACCTATGCTCAAACTAGATTAAAAACTATCATTAAAGATAAAGTTTATCTTAGTCGAGGTTGGCAGTTATTGACAAATTGGGGATTACTCAAAAAAATTGCTAAGTCACAACGGCAACAAGTTTTAAAAAAAATAGGAGGATTAACGGGAGATACTTTAGCAGAATATTTATTAGTTTGGGAATGTTTTGTTGATAATTATGTTTCAGCTTCACCCCATAAAAATAAATCTTTATCTCCTCCTTCTTTATCTCAATTGAAAGTCATGATTAGCGATTATAATATTTTAGCAAAAAAAAGACTTAATTTTCCTTCTGAGTTGTCGATCGAGCAGTTTAAAAATAAAATAGAATTTTGTGGAGAAAAAGCCCGATTATTTGTTAATATTAGCACGATCGAGCTTCCTCAAGATCAAGAAATTAATAGTAATGATAATCCCGAAAATTATTTAAACACTTTAGAGAAAAATCAATATAATCAAGAAATAAATCAGATTCTTACCAGTAGTTTTAATAACCTAAATTTAATATTCCAAAGTATTTTTTATTTAGGGGAAGGGTTAAATTTTACTCAACAAAAAATTATCACAACTATTCAATTAAGTAATCCTGATTTTAGTTGTCAACAATATCAACTCTCTAAAAATATAGATAGAATTAGAAAATCTTTATTAGATAAAGTGATTCAAAATTTAAACGGAAAAAAGGAAAAAATAGACAAAGATAAAATTAAATCTTTAATTGCTATTTTAAAACCTTGGTTAACAGAATATATTGAATCGGAAATCTTATTATTATGTGAAAAATCTTTTCTTGAAATTGACATCAATCAACAAACTTCTCTCAAGACAAATTATTTTCAATTATCTTCCGATAACTTTAGTTTGACTGAAAAAATTCCCTCAGAAATTCTTAACAATCTTAGAGAAAATTTTAACAAAAAACTTAACCTTCAGTTAAAAGACGAGGCTATGATTAATAATAGTTTAATGCTGTGCTTAGAGAAATTTTTTCATGAATATTTTAATAGAATGGAGAATTGATAATGGAGAATGGAGAATGGATAATTGAACTTTTTATTCATTAGAAATCTCCAAAAATTATGATTTTTACCTCATAAAATAGGCATCTTGCCTGTATATTTACCATATGTCTATTAACCATTACTTTTTATTAAAAAATATGACTAATCTTTCTTTTATTGATACTTCCATAGATGAGATAAAAATACAATTAACAGATAAAATTAAAACCGAAACTTGGCAACAAACAAATAAGTTAAGTAATGAAATTAGCCGTTTTCGAGGTTATCTTAATTTGTTAGTTAGAAAAACTTTTCTTTCATGGCTCAATTTAATGTTAGATTCTAATTTTGTTGATAACATTAGTTTAGAAGATAACCTGAGTATTTGGGAATTTACTAATGGTAATGCTACTGATATTGATTCGAGTCGCATTGTTTTAATCCCTGTAGAAACTCAAGATAAAACGGAATTTTCTATCCCCGAAGAATGGTTAAAAATTCCTTCTTGGGTAGGTAATTACTATCTCCCTGTGGAAGTAAATTTAGAAGAAAATTATTTGAGTTTTTGGGGTTACACTTCCTATCAAGATGTCTTAAATTATGGTAATTTAGATTCTTTTAATCATTGTGTTGATTTTCCTTTTGAGTCTTTAGAAACTGACTTAAATTTAATCTGTTTAGAATATGAATATGGTTGGAATTCTCTTCCTCAAATTTCCCCTTTACCTGTTTTATCAACTATAAAGCAACAGAGTTTAATTCAAGAAATTCAAAACTATTCCTCTCCTCGTTTATTGCTTAATTTTGAACAATGGTTAAGCCTAATCAGTGATAATATTACTCGTCATCAGTTATTTTCTTCTCGTCAAGGTGTGAATTTAAATATCTGGTTGAATCGTCAATTTTCTTCGGCTTTAACTAAGGGATGGCAATGTTTAGATGATTTACAACAACAATTTTCTATTCCAGATTTTTCCTTAACTCCTGCTTTTTCAGCTCGATCGATTTCTAGGATAGATTATGTTAAAATTTTACAAGAAAATCTCGATGAAGATAGGTTCGATCGAGCAGTGCCGTTTCAAGATCGAACTGCAATTAATAACATATTTAAAAGTATTATTAACCAAGGAATTGAAGATAATTTAAAACCAGAAATTATTAAAATTTTACCTAGTTTTATTGACAAGAAAGAAGATGAAGAAACTCGCTGGAATGCAGTTTTAGCCTTACAAACATTAGATGCTAATCATCCTGCTTGTGCTATTTGGCAAGGAAAAATTATCAATTTAGAGACAGAAAATATTGCTTTATTAATCGGTATTTTACCTAAATTTGATCAGCAAATTGATATTTTTATTAGAATTTATAACCTAAGTAATAATAGTTATTTACCAAATGACTTACAGTTACAAATAATCGATGATAATAACGACATTTTTGAAGAAATTAACACAAATAATAATGATGCTATTATTCAATATAAATTCTGGGGTAACTATGGCGAAAGTTTTACCCTCAAATTTAGATTAAATGATTACGAAAAAGATGAATATTTCACTATTTAATTTAGCATTATCTAATTGAGATAATCACTAAATAAATATTTTTAAAATAGCCATAATCTGATATAATAAGTCCTAATTTATTGCATCATAAAATTTATAATTATTACCCGTGATTAATCTTATTAAAACCAACGAACATCATCAATTAATTATTGAAAAAAAAGCCAATTCTTTACATGGTACAATCACTATTCCGGGGGATAAATCTATCTCCCATCGTGCTTTAATGTTAGGTGCGATCGCATCTGGAGAAACGACGATCGAAGGTTTATTATTAGGAGAAGACCCTCGTAGTACAGCAAAATGTTTTGAGGCAATGGGGGCGCAAATTTCCGAGTTAAACAGCAAAAAAGTGACAGTGACAGGAATCGGACAAAAAACATTACAAGAACCTTTAAACGTTTTAGATGCAGGAAACTCAGGCACAACCATGCGTTTAATGTTGGGATTGTTAGCGGCACAACCTCGCAAATTTTTCACCGTCACAGGAGATGACTCCCTCCGAAGTCGCCCCATGGCAAGGGTAATCAAACCATTACAAGACATGGGCGCATTAATTTACGGCAGAAATGACAACAAAAACGCACCCCTAGCAGTTATCGGGCAAAAACTCAAATCCATTCACTACTATTCCCCCGTCGCTTCCGCCCAAGTCAAATCTTGTATCCTTTTAGCAGGGTTGATGACAGAAGGCAAAACCACTGTCACTGAACCAGCTTTGTCGAGAGATCATAGTGAAAGAATGTTACGATCGTTCGGTGCTACCCTCGAAATTGATACAGATACCCATAGCGTCACCATTGAAGGCGGAGCAAAATTACAAGGGCAAACAGTAATAGTACCCGGTGATATTAGTTCAGCCGCATTTTGGTTAGTAGCAGGAGCAATTACACCCAATGCCGAGTTAATCATCGAAAATGTTGGTATAAACCCGACTCGCACGGGCATTTTAGAAGCATTGGAGATGATGAATGCAGACATCACCCTCGAAAACCAACGGGAAACCGCAGGAGAACCCGTAGCCGATTTAAGGGTAAAATCAAGTAAACTGAAGGCTTGTACCATCGAAGGTGCAATCATTCCTCGTTTAATCGATGAAATTCCTATCCTTGCCGTGGCTGCTTGTTTTGCAGAAGGTACAACTGTTATCAAAGATGCTGAAGAATTGCGCGTCAAAGAAAGCGATCGACTGGCGGTAATGGCGACAGAATTGAATAAAATGGGCGCCAATATTGTTGAATTACCAGACGGTTTAGAAATTAATGGCGGTGTCACCCTCAAAGGTTCGACCATGGACAGTTATACTGATCATCGTATAGCTATGAGTTTAGCCATTGCAGGTTTAAATGCCCAGGGCAAAACCATTATCAACCGTGCCGAAGCTGCCTCAATTTCTTATCCTACTTTTGTAGATACATTAATTAAAATAGTCTCTTAAAAGTAGTTTAAATGTCTGATCAAGGGAATAAAATATTTAGGGTTTGCTGAATAACTCAGAAAGCTATTAAAATCAAGGGTTTAGGCATCATACATTAAGAAAAAAGTGCGCAGTTTTAAGGATTTTTATTCAAAAATTCGACACTTTTGACCTTATTTTTAATAATATCTCTATATTTTTTTGTATTATACAAAGTCTCAAAACCTTGATTTTTCATTCTTTAACCTAATACCTAACACCCTTTCCGATACCTATCCTCATCAAAAGACTATGAGGCAAACCCTAATTAATTAATAGCCTTTATTTAATTGTTGTCTCAATTGCTCTAATTCGTCATCAACAGCGCTCACAGGAGTTGAAGTAGAGGGAGTTGAAGTAGTGGTACTAGGGGGTAATGCACTAGGTTGGGGAGTGCCTGATAATTGAGCTTTTAAAGCGGCTAATTCATCGTCAACGGCAGTGCCACCTTCTAATTGCGCCCATTTTACATCTTCTCCCATTCCCGCTAATTCTCCTACGGATTGGGATTCGGCTTCGATTTGCATTACTTTGTCTTCCATGCGTTCAAAAGCAGACATAGCTGAACTACTTTGAATACTACTCATGCTCTCTTGGATTTGTTTATTGGCTTTAGCGGCACTAAATCGAGCTTTGAGCATATCCTTTTTAGTTTTTGCCTCAGAAATTTTACTCTCTAGGGCGGTGAGGTTACGGCGTAAAGAGTCAATTTGCCCTACTTGCCCGTCTAATTGAGCTTTTAGACTGGCGGCAGTGTCGGCATGGGTTTTTTTCCGCACTAAGGCTTCTCTGGCTAAACCTTCTTCACCTTTGGTTAAAGCTAATTGCGCCCGTTGTTGCCATGTATTGGCTTCGGACATATTTTTTTGATACTGTTGTTCGGTTCTTTTTTGGGATGCGATCGCCTGTGCTACTGCTTGACGCATTTTAACGAGATCATCACCCATTTCTCGAATACTTTGTTCTAATACTTTTTCTGGATCTTCAGCTTTATCAATCATGTCGTTGACGTTAGCTCGTACTACTCTACTGATGCGATCGAATATTCCCATAATAGTTAACCTTTTCTTCTACTCTAACATTTACATTATTTCAATTTTAATCTTATCTTAAATCATACCTTGACTATCTTAACACCTCACTTGAATCGATCGAGGATTTACCTCATTGTCTTTTGATGAGGGCTGAAAACAGTAGCAAAAAAGAGCATAATTTTACTTTTCTCCAAAATATTAAGTTTTTTTATTAATTGATGAATTATTAGTTGAAAACTTCTGCTTTTCATACTCTTAATTAGTTTTAAAAACTAACATTTTTGACCATAAAAATCCTTCGGCATCATGAAGAAGAAGCATCTCCCAAAATTAAAAAAATAATATTCAAAAACCCTTAAAGTTGAATAATATTCACCCCTTACGAACAAATAAATAAAACTATTATTTATTCAATTCTGTTCTTAATAAATCATCGGTAACTTGATCTGTTATAATCACTTTACCGATCGAACTAGGTAAGATAAAACGCACCTTTCCAGCTTGAACTTTTTTATCGGTTTGTAAATGGGCAATGGCACTTTCCACATCCAAATTAGCAGGAATAGCCGTTGGTAAACCAGTTTTTTCGATTAATAAATCTTGCCTTTTTGCCTCCGATGCACTCCATAAACCCATTTTAACCGCCAAGTTACCCGCCGTTACCATACCGATAGCTACCGCCTCCCCGTGAACAAAAGTCTCGTAATTCGTTAAACTTTCGATAACATGACCTATGGTGTGTCCGTAATTTAAAATAGCTCTTAATCCTCCCTCCTTCTCATCCTGACTGACGACTTCGGCTTTTGCGTGACAAGAACGAACTAAAATATCATTTAATAGCATCTCATCAAAATTATTTAAGCTATCAAGGTTATTTGCGTCTTCAAGGGCTTCAAAAAGAGTTTTATCCCAAATTACTCCATATTTAATGACTTCCGCCATACCAGCCCTAAACTCTCGATCGAGCAATGTTTTCAAAACTGTAGGATCAATTAATACTAATTTGGGTTGATAAAAAGCGCCAATTAAATTTTTGCCTTGAGGATGATTCACTCCTGTTTTACCGCCAACGGAGGCATCCACCATCGCTAAAAGAGAAGTTGGCACTTGTACAAAATTAATTCCCCTTAACCAAGTCGCCGCCGCAAATCCTGTCATATCTCCCACCACACCTCCTCCTAAAGCCAATAAAGTCGAGTTGCGTTCTAAAGAAAACTTGAGGGCGCTATCATAGATTTTAGCTAAATATTCTAGGGTTTTATAATTTTCCCCCGCAGGAATTAGGTGATAATTGACAGTGAAACCTGCGTTTTCTAAAGATTTGACGGCAATATCTCCATAGTAATCGAAGATTTCGGGATTTGATACTACTAAAATTTTTTTCCCTAAATTCAACTCTTTGATTCTTTCTCCTAGAGTTGATAAGCCATGACTAGCGATGTGAATATTATAGGAATTGTTGGGCAAAGATACAGGTATAATTGATTCCATTATCGATCGATCTCACTACTTTAATCATTTTTATTGTAAGATAAAACGGTTCGATCGTCTCAAGAAGAAAGAAAAGATTATCGTCAAAATAATTTACCATGGATTAAGATGAGAAAACCTCTATTTTGTATTTGGAATAACGAGTCAATTCAGTTAAGAGAAAATAAGAGAATTTCGGCGATTCAAAATCTTAATCTATCACAGGAAAAAATCATCCCTGTTTTTGAAGAAGCCACTCAAACTGTGGCAAATTGTCTTAATATTTCCGTATCTTGTTTAGGTTTATTATTAGAAACCGAATATCAGATTAAATCAGTCTATGGGTTATCAAATTTAGGTTTAATGAATACCATCGCCAAAACCAGAAAAATTAGTCGAGACGATGCTTTTGCTACCCATGTGATTGATTCTGAAAGTTATTTAGTCATGGAAAATACCTTAAATGACTCTTTTTTTTCAAGGGCAATTTTAACTCAACACTACGGTATTGTTTCTTATTTAGGTGTACCTTTAACTCTATTTAATGGGGTGTGTATTGGTTGTTTAGAAGTGATGGATACAACAGCGAGAAAATTTACAACTCAAGAGATTAATTTCATGGTGATAACCGCCAGATGGTGTATGGCAGAATATGAAAGAAATTTATTAACGACTTCTAACAATAATGTTGCTCAATATTTGAATAATGCACAACATATTAATCAAAGTAGCTTAACAAAAAAAGTTGCTAATATTTCCCCTATCTCATCAGTTATACCTCAAAATAATAATAATGATCAAGAAAAATATATTAAATTATTAAGTTATCAATTACTCAATAAATTAACTCAAAAATTATCTATTCCCCTTACTTCTGTCATCGGAATGTCTAGTGTATTAAAGCAAGAAATTTACGGAAAACTTAACTCTAAACAATTAGAGTATTTACAAATTATCCATGATAGTGGACAAGAAATGGTGACTTTAGTCAATGAAATTAATAAATTAGCTACTTTTAACGCAGAAGTTAACCTAGAATATGTCCCTGTGGATTTAGAAAATTTAGGTAAACAAGTTCTTAAAAGTTTAGAAACCATTGCCCATAGCCGTGATCATACTTTAATATTATCGATCGAACCGGGGCAAAAAGTCTGGAAGCTCGATCGAGAAAAAGTCAAAAAAACCTTATATTATCTTCTAATTACTATCATTGAATCATCAAGAACAGGGAGTGAAATACAAGTTCATATCTCGAAAAAAAAGGAATATTTAAAAATTAATTGTCGAGTAACTCATCCTTGGTTAGGGGAAGGTATTTCCTCTGAAAAAATAAGCCTTTATCAAGAGGTATTAAATAATTATTATAACTTATCTTTAGACAATAAATTAAACAAAAAAACCAGTAAACAAAATACTTATGAATATGATCTAATTTGCCTTTTATTTAGTGGTTATTTAGCCCATCTTCAAGCAGGAGATATTTCCTTACAGGGTTCGTCAGAATCAGGGTATCGTTTTATTATTTCTATACCCATACAATAGACTTCTCCAGAAATTAAATTTTTAACTAAAATATGTTTGATGTATAATATAGTTTAAAGAGAACAAAAAATGCAGAACCCGGGACTTGAACCCGGAAGTCCTTGCGAACACTAGAATCTGAATCTAGCGCGTATGCCAATTCCGCCAGTCCTGCTTAAATAACTATCTACAAATTTTAGCGTATATTAAAAGAGTCAGCAATAATAATCAAGAATTATCCCATCCAATACTGCTCAGTTAAGAAAAAAGGGGGATTTTTTACTTAACCCAGTATATCTACCTCAGTGAACCATAAAGAAAATGATGAAAACTAGACAAGTGGACAAGTGGACAGGGAGAAAAATTCTTAATATTTGATGTACTTTTGAGAGAATTTTATTTATTCACAAGAAATACAATCTTCCTGTCTGCCTGTCTGCCTGTCTTCCAAGTTAGCCCTCATCTATTTTTATAGTTCACTCAGATATATCTACATGAGTAAAAGGTTTAGGATTATCACCGCTGTAGGTTGCCGCAATTTGTCCATTGCCCACTAATTTATATTTGTAGGTAACTAAACCATCTAAACCCACAGGTCCTCTGGGGGGCATTTTTTGAGTACTTATACCTACTTCCGCTCCAAATCCATAACGGAATCCATCGGCGAAACGAGTGGAACAGTTATGATATACTCCAGCGGAATCCACTTTATTCATGAAGATTTCAGCATTTTGTTGATTATTCGTCACGATCGCATCGGTATGTTTTGAGCCATAATAGTTAATATGTTCGATCGAACTGCTTAAATCATCGACAATTTTAATCGATAGAATCAAATCACTATATTCTGTTTTCCAGTCTTCCTCTGTGGCAGGATTACAGATAATAATTTTTTGGGTAGCTTCATCTCCTCTTAACTCCACACCTTTCTCTGTTAATGCTTGGGCAATACTTGGTAAGAATTTTTCGGCTATATCATGATGAATTAATAAAGTCTCGATCGCATTACAAGCGGCAGGATACTGAGTTTTTGCATCAACAGCAATATTAATCGCCTTGTCTAAATCAGCGTCAGAGTCAATAAACAGATGACAAATACCGTCAGCGTGTCCTAAAACGGGAATTTTGGTGTTATCCTGCACATAGCGGACAAATTCATTCGAGCCACGAGGTATAATCAAATCCACATAGTTATCCAGTGATAACAATTCTTTAATTTCTTCTCTGGTGGTTAACAACTGTATGACGTTGGGGTTAACTTTCGTTTCCTTGAGGGCATCTTGAATAATCTTAACTAAAGTTGTGCAAGTTTGGAGAGCTTCCTTTCCTCCCTTCAAAATAACGCCATTACCTGACTTGATGGCTAAACTGGTAATCTGAATTAAGGCATCGGGGCGCGCTTCAAAAATGACTCCTAAGACTCCCAAAGGGCAACTAATGCGTTGTAAAATTAACCCCTCATCTAACTCTCTTTTTAAGGATACCATCGCAAGAGGATCAGTTAATTTTGCCACATCTCGCACTCCTGCGATCGCACTTTTTAACTTAAATTCTCCCATTTTTAAACGAGCATAGAGAGGTGCAGAAATTACCCCGACCGCTTCACGACAATCCGCTTCATTCGCTGTAATAATTTCTTTTTGATGTTTTTCGAGGGCAAATGCCATCGAGCTTAGAGCCTCATTTCTATCTTTCTCAGACAATATCGCCAATTCTCTGGCAGCAACTTGGTTTTTTTGGGCGATTTTTTGTAATTCCGACATATACTAACAGTGAACACTTAATAGTTAACAATGAATTTGTAGAGGGTGAATACCATTCACCCCTACTGGGTTTTAACCCTTCTTTCACAAATTTTTGGAAATGCTTATTATTTTAATTGCTCATTACTTCTTACTTCTTTTTATCTCACTTCAGCGATAATCGTCGCCAAGATTTCTCCTGCACCTTGCTGTTTCAATTTTTCAGCTAATTGTGAGCCAATTTCTTCAGGATTGGTTCGATCGCCAGTTACACTATCTTTAAGTAATTGTTTACCATCTAAACTAGCCACCATTCCCGTTAAAGTCAGCTTATCACCTTCAATCTTACTATTAACCCCGATAGGTACTTGACAACCCCCTTCTAAGACTCTCAAGAAAGAACGTTCTGCCATAGTACAATCACGACTATCAGCATCTTCCAGAGTTTTGATAATTTGTAGCACAGATTCATCGCCTACACGGCATTCGATACCCAAAGCACCTTGCCCTACTGCATGGAGGGAAATCTCAGGGGGAATTACTTGATGAACTCGATCTCCCATATCTAATCTTTCTAAACCTGCAACGGCAAGAATAATACCATCATATTCTCCAGCGTCTAATTTGGCAAGACGGGTATTCACATTTCCTCGCACATCTTTAAAAGTTAAATGGGGGAAATGGTGACGTAATTGAGCAAGACGACGTAAAGACGATGTACCAATTACCGAACCTTCGGGAAGGGTGTCTAATTGTTTATCTTTATGTTTTTCATTGACAACTAAAGCATCGGCAGGGTTAACTCTCTGGGTAACACAACCTAACATTAAACCATCGGGCAGGTTAGTCGGTAAATCTTTCAAGGAGTGTACCGCAAAGTCCACTTCATTGTTAATCATTCCTAACTCTAATTCTTTGGTGAATAAACCCTTGTCACCAATTTTTGCTAAAGCCACATCAAGGATTTTATCCCCTTGAGTACTCATTTTTTCCACTTCAAACTCTACATCACTGAAGCGACTTTCTAATTCTTTTTTTACCCAATAAGTTTGTACTAATGCTAGTTGACTTTTTCTCGTTCCAATTACTATAGTACGTTCATTTTCAATAGTTGCGGTCATATAAATAGTTTTTATAAAAATTTTTGAGAACTCGATCTAGCTTATCAGAAAAACGTTATTTGATTGATTGTTGATCTTTTCTCGATTTTATATATCTCCTAATATGTTATTCATGACAGAAATTTACCCTATTTATTTACAAAAATATAATCTTCCTGTTTTTCTGTCTCCCTGTCTCCCTATCTTTTTGTCTTCTTGTCTTCCACTATCTCCACTACTGAGTGAGGGTACGACGTTTAAATACCATTTCGTAGGCTTCAATGCGATCGTCTTCTTGCCAATCAGCAAATTTATTGATGGCAATACCACATTCAAAACCAGCAGCAACTTCCTTCACGTCATCTTTAACCCGTCTTAGGGAATCTAAGTTGCCATTGTAAACAACTTTTCCATTGCGTATCACTCGAATAAAGCGGTTTCTGAGAACTTTACCTGACTGTACATAACAACCAGCTACAGCACCTTTGCCCACCGCAAATACGGCTCTGACTTGGGCTACTCCTAAACTTTCTTCGATTTCTTCAGGATCGAGTAATCCTTCCATCGCCCCTTCAATTTCATCGAGCAATTTGTAAATTACGTTGTATTCCCGAATGTCAACGCCTTCCTGTTCGGCGGCTTGTCGTGCATTGGGTGCTAAGGTCGTATTAAAACCAATGACAACTGCACCACTGGCGGCGGCTAAATCCACATCGGTTTCGGTGACTTCTCCCGCCCCTGATAATAAGACTCGAATTTGTACTTCTTTTTGGGGAAGTTGTTTTAATGAGCCTAAAATCGCTTCGGCTGAACCTTGTACATCGGCTTTGATGATTAGGTTTAGTTCTTTTAAGTCCCCTTGTTGGGCTTGAGCCGATAGGGTACTTAGGGTAACACGACGAGAGGATAAGGCTTGTTGTAAACGGGTATCTCGAAGCGCTTCGGCACGGCTTTCGGCGATGGCTTTGGCTTCTTTTTCATTTTTATAAACGTCAAATTCATCCCCCGCCGCAGGTACTTCATTTAAGCCTAATACTTCCACCGCAAAAGATGGACTAGCGGCTTCTACTTTGTCGCCTCGATCGTCAATCATCGCCCGAATTTTCCCCGCTACTGAACCAGCAACGATGACATCTCCGACTCTTAATGTTCCATTTTGTACTAATAAAGTAGCCACTGGTCCTCTGGCTCGATCGAGGTGAGCTTCAATCACTGTACCTTTTGCCAATCGATCGGGATTAGCGGAAAGTTGTTCCATCTCTGCCACTAAGACAATCATCTCTAAGAGAGTGTCTAAATTTTGACCATTTAAGGCACTGACAGGCACCATGACGGTATCACCGCCCCAATCTTCGGGAACTAATTGTAAGTCCACTAACTCCTGTTTGACTCGATCGGGATTAGCGTCGGGTTTATCAACTTTGTTGATGGCTACCACAATGGGAACTTTCGCCGCTCTAGCATGACTAATTGCCTCTTTGGTTTGAGGTCGTACACCATCATCGGCAGCAACTACTAACACCGCAATATCCGTCACTTTTGCTCCCCTTGCCCTCATAGCGGTAAAGGCTTCGTGACCGGGAGTATCTAAGAAAACAATCTGTTGAGTTTTGCCTTCATGCTCCACATCCACATGGTATGCTCCAATATGCTGAGTAATGCCTCCTGCTTCTCCTTGAACGACTTTAGTATTTCTGATAGAGTCTAAAAGAGTTGTTTTACCATGGTCAACGTGTCCCATAATCGTAACGACAGGAGGACGATGTTGAAGACTATCAAGATCGGTTTCCATGATCATCTCAGTTTTCTTGGCACTAGCTTTTTCTTCTTCGGTAATCACTTCTACCCCTAAATCGGCAGCCACTATTTTGGCAATTTCCATATCAAGGGTTTCTGTGATATTAACGGCAATACTTTTAAAGAATAACAGCTTAATAATTTCTGTATCTGGAGTATTGAGTAAATCTGCTAGTTCTCTTAAGGTAGGACTTTGTTTAAGAACAATAAATTCTGGTGGTTTTTCTTTTTCCGCTTTAAGTTTTTTATCAACTTTAAGTTCGGTTTTATCGAATTTTGGTTTTTGTTTCCGAGGCGCACGGGTTTTTTCTGGAGGCTTCGGCTGTTGACTAACTTCTTTCTCAGGACGTGCTAAGGCTAAATTGAGAAACTCATTATCTCCATCTTCTCCATCTAAATAGTCAACTAGATCATCGTCATCATCATCAATGAGTTGAGCTCGACGTTTCTTGACGGCTTTTTTACCTTCTTTACTATCGTCATCATCATCCCATACAGCAGTCTCTCCTTTTTCTAAAGGTTTCTTAATTTTCTGCTTAATTCGATTGGGTTTTTCTAATAATATGGGTTCTCCATCAAAATCATCATCAGAGGATGTTAAGGCGGTTTCATCCATATCCTCATCTAAATCTAATTCTGGTTCAACCACCGCTACCGGTCGTTGAGGCGGTCTATGTAGTTTAGGTTTAGGCGCCGCTTTAAAGTTTTCTTTTTCTCCTGTCTCTTGTTTGGCTACGGAGGGTTTTGAGGGCTTGATATTATTATCTAAATCACCGCTGACGATGTCTGGAGTATCAAAATCTTTGCGATTATTTTTATTATTGCCTCGACGAGGAGGGCTGGTTTTATTTGCTGTTTTAGGACGAGGTTTTTTATCCTCTTCATTAAAAGATAATTTGACTTTGGGAGAGGATTTTTGCTCTTTCTCAGGGTCATTGACAACATTATCCCGATCGAGGGAAGGGGGAGATTTGATTGTTGGTTTATTGGCACTGACTTGAGGTCTCGAAGGCTCGATTTTAGGCGGTTTTGCCCCCGTTTCTGCTATATTTTTACCGCCATCAGAAGGCGCTTGAGGACGAGGGGGAGTCAATAACATGGGGGAGTCCTTCGTAGAACCGTCTGTCGATGACTGATTACTGCTATATATGGCAAGGATTTCTTGCTTTTTGTTCTTGGTTTTCAATTCTGGTGATGCAGGATTTTTTTGTTCTTTATGGTGGGTGGTAGTCGTTTTTTTGACTTGGTTATTGACAGAGGTCATAGGATAGTTTTTTGCTACTTCTTTGATGTTGTCGGCTTGAGATTCTGTGATAGTACTGCTATGATTCTTCACATCGATGGATAAACGAGAACATATTTCTAATACGTCTCTATTATCCAACTCTAGCTCTTTTGATAAATCGTATATTCTTACTTTTCCGTTTTTCATCCACAAATTGCCCTAATTGTACTATATTATAACTGTTTTTACTAATTTTAGTAGTTAGATTTTTAATTTTATATTTAATGGTGAGTTATTTAATAGGGGTTGGTTTTGTTTTAATAACCTATTAAGCAGTTTTATGACCATGACCAGTTTTTAGTTTTCACTAAACAGACACGATTAAGATTAATTCTTTATTTTAAACCAATGAGTTTTAATAGTTCATTCTTTTTACTGCGAATCCGATATTTTTAGACATCTTGTGGGCATTTGCCTCTTAGATTAGAGTCGTCTTTTTAGGATCGATCGATGTTAAATGATAACTCAAGAATTGATCTCAATTCTTAGTCTGTCTTAAATACTGTACTTACTATTATGATGATTTTTCTGATTAAATACCTCAGTACTTTTTTAAATTACCTGATTTTGTTTTAAAATTTATGGATAAGAATAAAGTGTTAGATACTAGAAATTATTAGAAAGACCTAATACTAATAGCTAAATGCCTTCACAAAAAAATTTATACCATGAAAAATTCAACTATGAAAACTAATCAAATTTTAAAATGGTGTTTGTTATCCACACCAGTTATCTTGGCTTCTTTCTTTTTTAATTTTATACAACCTCAAAAAGTCCACGCTTCCGAAACAAAGGCTATTGATATTACCATTATTAGCCCTAACTCTGGAAATATAAGTGAATATTCAGGTTTAGAAAAAAATGAAGACGGTTACTATATGCTTAATTTCACTGATGAGGAAAGTGACGCTGCGATTCAAATGTTTGGGTGCGATTGTACTACCTCTATCAATAAATTAAAGAGATTAAGAGGAATGACCGTTGGCACTCATGGTGAAGCATTAACAGATCAGGTATATCTTGCTACTTGCCCTCATCAACAACTTTTTGGAGTTTAACAGAATTATTAGGAGGGCAGGAAGACAAGAGGGCAGGAAGACAGGAAGACAGGAAGACAGGAAGACAGTTTAGGTTTTGAATAAAAATTCTCAAATTGACACTTTTTTTGTTGATGTAATATATATAAATAATTAATTCAAAAGGCTTTTGATTCCCATAGACAAACCCAAAATATGACTAAGAAAAATAATTTTAACTCTGGTGATATTAACTCTCAAAATATCGATCGAACAAAAGAACTTACTTTATCAAATCAGGAAGAAATGGATACTGATAATGATTTTGTCAAGTTTTTTGCTGTATTAAAAAGACGATGGTTAATATTTTTAGTTATGACATTAGGTGTCACATCAGGGGTAGGTTATTGGACTTATCAATTATCTCCTATTTATCAGGGAAAATTTTTGTTATTAATCGAAAAACCTCAAGATCAAAACAATACTAATACTAATAATAATATTAATATTGATGGTACTTTATCCCCAACTTCTCCCGGAACTGTTGATTATAATACCGAAGTAGAAATATTAGGAAGTCCTAGTGTTTTAGTGCCAATTTTAGAAGAAGTTGCCATCGAATATCCCGATATTTTTGATGATATAAACCTTCCTAATAATGAGAATTTAAGTATTAAACAACTGGAAAATACTAAGATAATTGAGGTAGCATTTAAAAATCAAAATCCTGAAAAAATTAAATTTGTTTTAGATAAAATTGCCGATAGTTATTTAACTAAAAATCTTGGTGATAATGAAAATAATGTCAATGAAGGTTTAAAATTTGTGAGAAATCAAGTACCACAATTAGAGAAAAAAGTTGTCTCTTTAGAAACTCAATTACAAAATTTAAGACAAGAACATAAATTTATTGATCCTCAAGCTAAATCTACGGAATTAACTCAACAATTAATTGCGATCGAACAAGAGTATTTATCAGCACAAATTAATTTAAAACAGGCAAACGCCTCCTATGAAAATTTAGAAAAACAACTAAATTTAACTCTCGAACAAGCCATTGCAGTTAATGATTTAAACCAGTCTAAACAATATCAAAGTTTATCGAAAGAATTACAAGATTTAGAAATAGAAATAGCGACAAAATCCGCAGTTTTCACCGATATAAGTCCTCAAATGATTACTTTAAATGAAAAGAAAGCAAATTTAGTTAAATTATTAGAAGAAGAACGCAAAAAAGTTTTATCACAACATTCAGGAAAAATCAATAATCAACAATCAATAAATTTATCATCACCAAACGAAATTCGCACTAAATTAACAGAGCAAATGTTGTTAAAAGGTAATGAAATTAAGATGTTAGAGACTAAGATAGAAAATCTTAAAATTGCTTTAGATGACGTGAACGATCGTATTAGTAAGATGCCAACTATCACCAGAAAATATACAGATTTGCAAAGGGAATTACAGGCAAATGCAGATAGTTTAAAAAGATTTTTAGAAACAAGAGAAAAATTAGAATTAGAAAACGCTCAAAATATTGTTAATTGGCGTGTTATTAGCCCACCTTCGGTAAAAGAAGAGCCTGTTTATCCAGTACCTTTAAATAACTTAATGATGGGGTTATTAGGAGGATTAATTGCAGGAACAATCACCGCTAGTATTATAGATTTATTAGACGGGAAAATTTACTCTTTATCTCAATTAAAAGAGGTAACAATATATCCCGTTTTAGGGCAAATTCCTTGGCACAAAAATTCTGTAAAGGATGTTATGGGGAAGGTTTTACCTTCTTTCAACACAGAATCTAGTGTTGGTTGGATGTCGAAAACTTCTCAACCTCAAGAATATACTTCTTCTGATTGGATAGAGTCATTTCGCAATTTTTTGACGAATATTGACTCATTAAATTCTAATTCTGTGGTAAATTCCCTCGTGATAAGTTCACCTAATTCGATGGAGGGTAAGTCCACTATAAGCCTTAATTTAGCACAAACGGCGGTGGCAATGGGGCGCAAGGTTCTTTTAATTGATGCTGATTTGAGACTTCCTCAATTACATCGATTGTTAGGTATAGAAAATAATCAAGGTTTAAGTGAAGTTTTAAGTTCAGAATTAAAGTTGGAATCTGTTATGCAACAAGTACCTTCATGGGATAATCTGTCTGTGATTACCGCAGGAAATGTATCTGATGATCCGACAAAGTTATTATATTCTCAAAAAATGCAGGAGATTGTTAAGCTGTTGAATAATTGTCAAACTTTTGATTTGATTATCTATGATAGTCCTTCTTTGCTGGGGTTTATTGATGCTAAAATTATTGCCCCTAATACTAATGGTTTAATTTTAGTGATGAGGTTAGGTAGGAGCGATCGCAATAAATTACGGATAGTGACAGATCAGCTTAAAATATCTCGTGTACCATTATTGGGTATCGTGGCTAATGGAATTAAGAATTAAGAATTAAGAATTAAGAATGGCTCTTCTACAGTAGTTATGATAAATTACAAGAAAATAATCGCTTAAAACTTTCATATATATAGTTTTGATAATTTTAAAAATGCAATTGTTATAAATTTATAGTTGACATTTCACCTAATGCCTAATACCTCCCCTTCACCAAAAGACGATAAGACAAACCCTAATTAATAATTCCATTACTGTATGACTAATTTTTATTTGTTTTCTTTTCTTCCCGGTCCCATTACAGACCCTGTTGCTGTATTTTTAATTATGATGGGAGTATTATTGATCGCTCCTATTCTATTCGAGAAAATTAAATTACCCGGTATCGTGGGTTTAATTGTTGCGGGAATTATTATTGGACCTTATGGCTTAGGATTATTAGAGAGGGATAAAACGATCGTACTCTTTGGTACAGTGGGGCTATTATTTCTCATGTTTATGGCTGGATTAGAAACCAGTTTGGATGATTTAAAGGAAAATGGTGATAAAGCAACGATTTTCGGATTAAGTACTTTTGCCGTGCCGATGGTTTTAGGTGTCGTATCTATGACGTTGATTGGTTATGATATTTTAGCGGCGATTTTGGTGGCTTCTTGTTTTGCTTCTCACACTTTGCTATCTTTACCGATTGTCAGTAAACGGGGCTTAATGCGATCGAAAATGATGACGGTGACGTTAGGAGGCACTCTCATTGTTAATATTTTAGCTCTTTTGGTGTTAACGATCGTCGTGAGAGCCAATGATGGAGATTTAACTTTAGGATTTTGGTTATACTTAATTCCTTCTTTAATTATTTATACCTTTGCCACTCTGTTTGGTGTACCTAAATTGGGGAGATGGTTTTTCCGTACTTTTGGCAGGGATGAAGGGGCTGAGTTTACCTTTGTAGTACTAACCTTATTTATGGTGTCTTATGTCGCTAAATTAATTGATATTGAACCCATTATCGGAGCTTTTTTGGCAGGTATCAGTATTAGACCATTAATTCCGCCTTTGAGTCCATTAATGAATCGTATCCAATTTATTGGCAATACTTTATTTATTCCCCTGTTTCTGTTGTCGGTGGGAATGTTGGTTAATCCTGCTACTTTAATTCAAGAACCTCGATCGTTCTTAGTTTCTGGTGTTATGATAGTAGTGGCGATCGTGGCGAAATTTATTCCTGCTTGGGGGGTAGGTAAATATTTTAAATATTCTTTCCCTAATATTATGGTGATGTTTGGTTTGTCTGTAGCTCAAGCTGCATCAACTTTAGCGGCGATTACTGTGGCTTTTAATATCGATTTAGTGGATGAATTAACAGTTAATGGTACGATCGCCATGATTCTTGTTACTTGTATTGTATCCCCTTGGGTAACAACAAAATGGGCAGATCAAATTAAGACGGAAGAATTAGCTTCCCAAACACCAGAAACGGAAGAAAATGAAGAAGCCTTGGCAAGTCAAACTCCTCTTTATCGAGTAATTGTACCTGTGGCTAACCCCAACACAGAAGATAACTTGTTAAATTTGGCTTTATTATTAGTTAATGCCACTAAAGGCAAACTTTTTCCTCTACACATCCTGACCGATAATGATAAAGTTATTTCTAAAGGAGACAAAACTCGTCAAGCACAACTGTTAGAAACGGCGGAAATGATCGCTCATGCTACTTCTACGGATGTACAAAGTATCGCTAGAATTGAAAGTTCGATCGAACAAGGTATTCTCCATGTATATCAAGAGTGCGATGCTAATTTAATTATCTGCGGTTGGAAAGGTTTTTCTACTTATCAAGACAACTTTTTTGGTGGTATCATTGATAATGTAGTGCAAAAATCTCCTGTACCGGTACTAATTACTCGTTTTACCGAACCCATTAAAACCACTCAAAGGGTAGTTTTTGCTATTTCTGATTTTCAGTACAATTCTTCTAGTTTTGCGGAAGCATTAACTTTAACCAAAATTTTAGCAAACGAACTTAATGCTAATTTACACATTCTCTTAATTTCTGGTAATAGTTCAGGAGTAATTGTTGATAATCGTTTAATGGGGCTTTCTTTTCAACAATTAAAGGGTAATTTTACTCGCAGAGTTTTACAAGAAATTCAACCCGATGATTTATTATTACTTATGTCCATCGGTGATCATAAAGTAGTCGGGACTCCCACTTTAGGTACTATTCCTGAATCGATCGCTCGTGATTATAGACGAGTTTCAATGATGATTATTTGTTTAAAAACCAGTTAAAATGATGCTAATTCTTGACAAAATGACTAACTTTAGTGCCAAAATAAAAACTCCTTTAACTAAAGATAAAATAACAGTTTTACAAATTAATTTAGGCAAAAAATGTAACCTTGCGTGTCATCATTGTCATGTGGAAGCATCTCCCCAACGTACAGAAGAATTAACTCCTGAAATTTGTCAACAGTTACTGACAATTATTAATCATTTTCCTCAAATTGATACCGTCGATTTGACAGGAGGAGCACCCGAAATGCACTATGGTTTTAGGGAGTTAGTGGAAACGGCAAAACTTAATCAGAAAACTGTCATAGTTCGATCGAATTTAACTATTTTCTTTGAATCTAGTTACGAATATTTACCCGAATATTTTGCTAAAAATCAGGTGCAAGTAGTGGCATCTTTACCTTGTTATTTAGAAGATAATGTCGATAAACAAAGAGGAAAAGGAGTTTATAATAAATCTATTTTATCCTTACAGAAACTTAATCAATTAGGTTATGGTAGAGATAAAAATTTAATCATTGACTTAGTTTATAATCCCCCTTTACCTCAAGATAATAATTTTAGTTTAACCCCCAATCAAGCAAATCTTGAAAAAGACTATAAACAATATTTGTTAGATAATTTTAATATCAAATTTAATAACTTATTTACCATTACTAATTTACCTATCGGCAGAACCAATATTTATTTAGAAAAACTTAATTTAAAAGATAGTTATTTAAAATTTTTAGAAACTAACTTTAATTTTGCCACTTTACCCCATTTAATGTGTAAAAATCAATTATCAGTTGACTATTTGGGCAATATTTATGACTGTGATTTTAACCAAATGGAAAATATACCTTCTTTAGATATTCACCAGAAAAAAATTACTTTAAAAGATATTTTAGAGCAAAATAATTTAGATTTACTTAAAGAAATTCAAACCGCTAATTTTTGTTATGGTTGTACTGCTGGAAGTGGTTCAAGTTGTGGCGGTATGTTAATAACTGATGTGATACTTAGGGAGGGCATAAAAGGAATAAATGATGAGCAGATATAGCAAAGATTGGAGAGAAATATCGATTGCTGTCAAAGAAAAAGCGGATTGGAAGTGTGCCAAATGCGGTGCAGATTTTAAGGAAAATTCAAGAAGAGGAAACTGTTTGCAAGTACATCACTGGAATAGAATACCAGAAGATAATAGACTAGAAAATTTAGTCGCTTTATGCAATAGTTGTCATTTAGAATATCATCGGGGAAGAAAAGGTAATATTACGATAGGTCAATTATCTCTTAATATTTAGACATTGAAAAATATGAAATAGTATTTGTTTTGTCATAGGAAATTTATATTTTGGAGATGTTTATTGTTAATAGCTATCGTTAAATGAATTTAATTAAATCAGGTATATTTATTCTTAGAAATCACCTAACTTAAATGTGTCTCAACTTATAAAAATTCGATCGAATAATTCATGAGTATTTAATAAAATTAAAAAAATTTATGAAATGGGGTTTAATTGTTATTTGTGGTGCGACTGCTAGTGGTAAATCCTCTTTGGGGTTGAAATTAGCCCAGAGATTGAATACAATTATCATTAGTGCGGATTCTCGGCAGGTTTATCAAGAGTTCGATATTGGTACAGCTAAACCTACTATTGCCGAACAAAATTTAGTACCCCATTATCTCATTGATATTTGTCACCCAACAGAAATTCTCACTTTAGCGGATTATCAAGAAAAAGCTCAAAATATCATTAATTCTAGTACTTCTATCCCTTTATTGGTAGGGGGTACAGGGTTATATATTAACTCGATTACTAAGGGGTTAAAAATTCCTAGGGTTGCTCCCCAACCGCAACTTCGATCGCAATTAGAGTACTATAGTCAACAGGAAAGGTATGATTTTTTACAGCAAGTCGATCGTAAATCCTGCGAAAAAATCCATTCTAACGATGAAATTAGAACGATTCGTGCCTTAGAGGTTTATTATGTCACGGGGAAGCCTATTTCTGCACAACAAGGAGAAAATCCCCCTAGTTATCCTATTTTAACTATTGGTTTACAGTGCGATCGAGTTGCTATTGAAGCAAGAATCAAACAACGTACAAAACAAATGCTTGAACAAGGTTTAGTGACAGAAACAGAAAATTTAATCAAAAAATATGGGATAGATTTACCCTTATTAAATACTTTAGGATATGCAGAAATTAAACAATATTTAATGGGAGAAATTAACCTTAATCAAGCAGAAGAATTAATTGTTATTCATACTCGTCAATTTGCCAAAAGACAACGGACTTGGTTTAATGCGAATCAAGATATTCAATGGTTTAATGCAGATTCTGCTGATTTATTAGAAGACGTTTGGGAAAGAATTAATAATGAACCAAATTATATCATTAAATCTTGACCGTAATTCATCCCACACTGATTTTATGAGACTTTTTTTGTTAAAAAATACAGTGTGAGGTTTCTTAGGGAAAAAGCTAAAAACAAACAGATAAAGCCTCCTGTAATCAAAAGGTTTTAACTAAGGAACATTACTCAGCAACGTTAGGCAAAATACAGCAATTTACTTCATCAAGACAGATTTTACCCCATTGTAAAGCCCAACGTACTAATTCCACTCGGTTATCTGTTTTAGTTTTGGTTAAAATGTTACTAATATGATTATCAACAGTTCGCTTACTAATCTCTAATTTTTCGCCAATATCGTTATTGGTTAAACCGATCGCAACTAATTCTAAGATTTCTAATTCTCTATCAGAAAGAGTAGTGGATTCTGATATTTTGCCACTATTCATAAGTATTTGTTACCCCGTAGATTTACCGATTATTCTCAATTTAATTGTAACGAAAAATGAGAGATTAAAAAATTTATTTTTTACGAGCAAAAACTCCATAAAAAGGGTCTTTTCCACCGATACCGAACATTTGTAAAATCGCAGGTAATTCTGGTTGAGTTGCCACTATTTGCGATGCGCCAAAATCAGGAATAGATTGAAAATATGATTTGACTAAATGTAGTCTTTGTCGATCGGAACTATCACGCCATACAGAGATAGCTTTTTGATAAAACATCCGATTAGAAAAACTAAAGATAGCGACTCCATTGGGTTTTAAAATTCGAGCAATTTCACTAAATATAGCTTCTGGATATTGTAAATATTGTACGGAAACAGCACATAAAACCGCATCAAAATCTTGATTTTCTAGGGGAAATTTAGGGTTTTTGTTTAAATTTTGAACAAAATAATGATTTAAGCGAGGATTTTTCTTCAATTCTTCTTCATTCATACCGTGTCCTTCTATATGACTAAATTTCATTTCTGGAGGTAAGTGGGATACCCAACTACTCATTAAATCCAGTATTTTTGTGTTTTCTTGTAACTCTCGCCGATATAATTCTGTTAATTGACGGATAAAGTGATCATCCACATGGTTAACGAAGCGGGGGAAAGAATAGAATAAGGTGTCTTCACTATCATCTAATTTGGTTCTTTGATCTGGTTGTAGTAGCATAGTTCGGAGTTTGGGAATGTCAGTCAATTAATTATAGATAGGGAATTTCGATCGAGATCACATTTTTTTTAAAGAAGGTTTTAAGATTGCTTCGTTACCTCACAATGACAAAATTTTTTTTTCGATAATGGCATAAATCAAATTAAGTGACTGGATAAAGCTATAGAAACCATTAAAACCAGTGACAACTATGATTAAGTCTGTAACTCATAATCTTTTTACCTCTATTTTCCCTGATGAATCTCAGTGTCCTAGTTCGATCGTTAAGCTATTGTTAGTGTTAGAAAGTGAACAATTAATTCCCTTGTTTAAAATTCGTGAACATTCCCTTAAATATAAACCTCTTTCTGCTTTTGTGATCAATAAAAATAATCAACATATTTCTATTTCCAGTATTCTGAATAATTCCATTCTCAAAAGTGAGTCAGTATTATTTTTTGGTTCTAATTTTCAAGTTTTATTAGGAGAAAAATTAGGTAATCAAAAAGTAGTTACAGATTCGATCGAGACTTTTGTAATTTTCACTCCCCAAGGATTAATTTTAGAAAATGATGATATTGTATCGGATTTAAAGCAAAACCAATATCAATTTATTGAATGGGATTGTTGGAAAAATATGTACCTTTCTTTTGATGAAAAAGAACCAAAATGTAGTCTAACTTTTATGGATAGACAGGGTTATTTTATGGAAATTAACACCATTAATAATAACGATTCAGAGGCGGAAAAAATAGAAAAACAATTACCGTTAATTTTTTGTTATTTGACAATGAAGCGATTTTGGAAATATGTAGAAAAAATGCGTTATGATAACTTCTTAATTTTTAATCCCCAAGATTTTATTGTTTTTGATGCCGAAAAATTAGCTTATTTCACCAACAATATTTTAAAAAATATCAATATTACCGAAGCTGATTTATCAAATTTAATGACAAAAATTGTTAATCATTAAAAAGGTTAAAAGTTTGTAGTGATGACTTTAGTCATTATAAGAGTTAAAACCCTCACTACGAACTTAATTGTTAATTTTAATTATTCAAGTTTTCTTCCCATTTGCGGGGGGTTGATTGACGGCGAATATTACGCCAAATTTGAGTAGCGGCTAAAGTACCATCGGCTACAGCGATCGAAACTTGATTTAAACCTTTTTTCAAATCACCTAAAGCAAAAATTCGATCGTGGCTAGTTTGTGCCATATCATTAGTAACAAGATTTTCACCATCCCACTCTAAACCTTCAATATTTTTCAAGTAGTGATTATGATAAATTGATCCCATGTTGATTAAGCCCGTAGTTGCTTCTACCACAGTACCATCTTTTAATTGTACCCCTTGCATTTTATGATTTTCGCCAATAATACGATCGATCTTACTCTCATATAAAGGATAACCATGATCCGCCAATTTTTGCCTCATTTCCTCCCCAACCTCACATAAACCATGAGTTAAAACGCTGATATAAGGAGTAAACCAGTTTAAAACAAAAGCAGCATTAATTTGAGCTTCCCTAGCAACGATTAACACCGCTTTTTGATCCCACATATCGAAACCATCGCAAATCATGCACACATGGAGGGTATAACCAGCATAATCATAAATGTTTTGCATCTCCTCAATTTCAGGCAAAACATCGATAACTCCAGAAGCCGCCACTAAATATTTACTGCGAAAAACAGGATAAACACTATCTTTTTTACCGATTTTTACCTTCACCGCAAAGGTGTCTCCCTCATCGGTAACATCTTCTACATAACCCCGTAAATGATCTGCACCCCAATCAATGGCTTGTTTTGTGCCATGATTCAATATATCTCTACCCGGTGCATGGGGATCAATACCTAAATAATTACGAAGGTCTTGCATCCATAGCGATCGACCTTTACCCTTTTCGATAATTAAGCATTTTAGACCATAACGAGCCAGATAGATACCTGTGGATAAACCTCCCATACCGCCCCCTACGATAATGGCATCATAGACGGTATCAAGACGGGTTTCAAAATTTTTACTAGATAATTTCATCGATTTTTCCTCCTAATCCTTACTTTATTATATAATTTTGTACAATGTGCAATGATTATTTTACGTCTTCTTACTAAACAGTATATCCAGTCTTGATTTTAACCTTTTTTTACCCATTATCCTATTTTATTGAAGCGAACAATGGGTTTACTAATTTTTCATAAAATTTTCGATCGAAATCTAAAAACAGTGATAGTTTTAAAATATAAGCAGTTGAAGGGTAATTCTCTATGTCTGAATCACGATCGATCCTCAAGTCCACCAGTTATGATTTTGAGCAGGAAGTATTAAGTAGATTTCGTTATCTCGTGGATATTTTACCCCCAGAATGTCATATTTATCGAGAAACTTGGGATTCCTCTACCGTATTGTGTCTTGATTTTCAACAATGCCCACATTTTCTGGAAATAATTAAGGAAAAAGCCGATGTTTTAATCTATGGTGTTCAAAATTTTAGTTTAGCCACCTGTATTCTCTTTCGTCATGGCAGTAAATTAAAAGCATGGCGACACATTCACTCAATACACTAAATGATTTAGGATTGTTATAGATAGTTATTGTTAACGGATAATCAAAAAATGTTAGAACATGATGTTATCATTATCGGCGGTGGTTTAGCAGGATGTCGTGCGGCACTAGAAATTAAAAAGCTCAATCCTAGTATGGATGTGGGTTTGGTGGCAAAAACTCACCCCATTCGCTCTCATTCTGTCGCCGCTCAAGGTGGTATTGCGGCTAGTTTACAAAATGTTGATCCTGATGACGATTGGAAAGCCCACGCCTTCGATACAGTAAAGGGTTCAGACTATTTAGCTGATCAAGATGCCGTGGAATTTTTAACCAAAGAAGCACCCGAAGTAATCATCGAATTAGAACATTTAGGGGTATTATTTTCTCGTTTAGAAGACGGTAGAATCGCCCAACGTGCCTTTGGAGGGCATTCCCATAAACGCACCTGTTACGCCGCAGACAAGACAGGTCATGCAATGCTACATGAATTAGTTAATAATTTACGCCGTAATCACGTCAAAATCTACGAGGAATGGTATGTTATGCAGTTAATCCTCGAAGATAACGAAGCGAAGGGGGTAGTCATGTTTAACATCAATGATGGACATTTAGAGGTAGTTCGATCGAAAGCCGTAATGTTTGCTACTGGTGGTTATGGCAGGGTATTCAATACCACCTCCAATGATTATGCCTCCAGTGGAGACGGTTTAGCCATGACAGCAAAAGCTGGTTTACCCTTAGAAGATATGGAATTTGTCCAGTTTCATCCTACTGGTTTATATCCCGTGGGGGTGTTAATTTCTGAAGCCGTGAGGGGAGAAGGCGCTTATCTGCGCAACAGTGAAGGGGAAAGATTTATGGCACGTTATGCCCCTAATCAAATGGAGTTAGCACCAAGAGATATTACTTCAAGGGCGATCGTCACTGAAATACGAGCAGGAAGGGGAATCAATCCCGATGGTAGCGCAGGGGGGATTTATGTCCATTTGGACTTAACCCACATGGGCAAAGAAAAAATCATGTCTCGTGTGCCTTTTTGTTGGGAAGAAGCCCATCGTTTAGTGGGGGTTGATGCAGTATATGAGCCGATGCCAGTGCGCCCCACCGCTCACTATTGTATGGGAGGCATCCCTGTTAATACCGATGGCAGAGTGAGAATTAATGGTAATCAACTCACGGAAGGCTTTTTTGCAGGGGGAGAATGTGCCTGTGTATCCGTACATGGTGCTAATCGTCTTGGTAGTAATTCCCTGCTAGAATGCGTAGTCTATGGGCGTAGAGTAGGACGTTCAATCGCTAATTATGTTCTCGATCGTGAAAGGTTGCTGGGCGATCGAGCTATGCCACAAATAGACGAACAAAAGTACTTACAAGCCTGTGAAAAACGAATCCAAGACTTATTGAATAAAGAAGGGGATATAAGAATTAAAAGCCTAAGACAGAACTTTCAAGACGTTATGACAGAGCATTGTGGCGTATTTCGTACTCAGGAAGTCATGGAAGAAGGATTAAAACAAATTCGGCAACTTATCGCTAAATATGAGCAAATTTTCCTTGATGATAAACAAAGACAGTGGAATACGGAATTAGTTGAAGCCCTCGAATTGCAAAACATTATGATTGTGGGCGAAATGATTTTAACCTCCGCTATCCAAAGAAAAGAGAGTCGAGGGGCGCATTCAAGAGAAGACTATCCCACTAGAGACGATCGAAACTTCTTACAACACACCCTCGCTTCCCATTCTCCTGACGGCGTAACCGTTGATTATATGCCCGTTGTCGTCACAATGTTTGAACCCAAAGAGCGAAAATACTAGAGAATGGAGAATGGAAAATGGAGAATGGAGAATTTAAAACTATCCCATAGTCTCCCAGTCTTCTAGTCTATACTCATTACTTATTACTTTTTACTCATTACTTTCTCTTAACCAAAAATTTGAGAATAAAACAGCCCAACACCTGTCTTATTTCCAGTTGGAAGCAACAATTTCAGCTAAGTCAACAACTCTTTGAGAATAACCCCATTCGTTATCATACCAAGCTACTACTTTAACCATGTCTCCTCCCATTGTCATGGTTAAGTTAGCATCCACGATCGAAGATACGTTAGTACCACGATAGTCAGAAGAAACCAAAGGCAATTCATTATAACCGAGAATACCCTTTAATGCACCTTCGGAAGCATCTTTTAGTACTTGATTAACTTGTTCTGCGATCGTGCTTTTTTCTACTTGTACAACTAAATCTACGATAGAAACGTTAGGAGTAGGCACACGCAAAGCAATACCATTTAACTTACCTTTTAATTCGGGTAAAACTAAAGCCACCGCTTGAGCTGCACCGGTGCTGGTAGGTACAATATTGATAGCAGCAGCACGCGCCCGACGTAAATCACGGTGACTAGCATCTAATAACCTCTGATCTCCAGTGTAACTGTGAGTAGTGGTCATTGTACCTTTGATGATACCAAAATTCTCATGAAGTACTTTAGCGATCGGAGCTAAACAGTTAGTCGTACAACTAGCATTACTGACTACATTATATTTATCGTGAGAATATTCTTTATCGTTCACACCAACAACATAAGTACCGACATTAGCACCTTTTCCGGGAGCAGTGATTAAAACTTTTTTCGCCCCTGCTTGAATGTGTTTGGATGCACCCTCATCGGTAACAAATACCCCAGTGGATTCGATGATTAAATCGACACCCCATTCTGCCCAAGGTAAGTTAAGAGGATTTCGATCGGACACACACTTAATCGTTTTACCGTTAACGGTTATAGAATTTTCATCCGCTTGAATATCAGCGTCAAAAATCCCTAACATAGAGTCATATCGTAATAAATGAGCATTAGTTCTAGGATCAGAAGTGTCGTTAATACCTACTACTTCTAAACCACTATACTCACGACCAAACCAACAACGTAAAAAGTTGCGTCCAATACGTCCAAAACCATTAATAGCTACTCTAACCACAGTTTATTTCCTCTGTTATTTAAACTAAATAAAGTAAATTTTTCTAATGTGCCTAATCATATCGTAAAGATTGTACCCTTTCATACCCATTTTTTGATTTTTTTTGCTAGTATTTTGCATATACAGAACAAATATGAAGTACTTCTTAGTTTTGTTCGATGTCAAGAGTTGTTACATTTGAACTTATTATTCAAAATTTTCGATAAGATGTGAAAAATTTGTCATCTCAGTAAAAAACAATGATCTTAAACGAACTAACACAATTATATTTAGCTTTACTAATAAGTTTATTATTAGGAGCAGGATTTTTACATTTAACCGCTAAAAGTGGGGAATTGGGCAGGAAAATTAGTGATTTTTTTTGTTATGCTCCCGGTATCGATTTGGCATTAGGATATTTTATGTTAATACCCCTGATTGTGGGGTTTAGTTTTAGTGGTGGGTTGGGCATAGGAATTGCTCTGTTAGCAGAATTAAGTGCTTTATGGGTGTGGATTATCCTTCACGAATTAACTCATCCTGTGGCAAAAAGTGAAAAAATACATTCTACTTTAAGTGGTATTGTGGGCGGTTGGCGTAATCATCTGGCGGTGTGGATTACGGGTTTAGCTATCCCCGTTTTTTGGGTGGTACGTTTTGCTGAATTAATTGTTTATCCCCCTTTAACTTGGTTGATTCGCTTACCTAAATATGAAGGTAAAGACTGGGTTAATGTCTCACGTCAAAAATTCGAGGGATTGGTAGGTTATGATCTAATCTGGTGTTTGTATTGTGATTGGATGACGGGAGTTTGGTCTTTAGGAACGGAAATGTTACGCAATGTAGAATCTTTCTGGTGTCCTATTCGTTTTTATTCTGAGAAAAAGTGTGCTAACTGTCAAATCGATTTCCCGGATATTGACAATGGTTGGGTTAGTGCTACTGGTACTATGAAAGACGTTACTAATGTTTTAGCCGAAAAATATACAACAGATCAAGAGGAAAGGTCTTGGTTTGGTCATGGCGATCGCAAAAATCAATAAATGAGTGAGGAGAATTCATTGTATGTTTACATTAAGAAAGGCAACATGGTATTGAGAAAATTTTATTAATTCCAAAATATACAATCTATTTTGCATTAGTACTTAAAAGGTGTTAGGTAATACCTAATTTCAAGATAGAATTATCGGTGAAGGCAAGAGACAAGTGGACAAGTGGACAAGTGGACAGGTAGAAAAATTCCTAATATATTGATGATCTTGTTCGCAAAACTTAACTTAACAGAAAATTTGACAAAACTTGTGCTGAAAAAAAATTAACGCTGACAAAAAAAAGAAATTTTAAAATTTCTCAAAAAATACTGCATAAAATCCCATTTTCCTACTGATAAGTAAGTATAGACTTTTTTAAAATCCGATTCGGAGAAATATCACAGTACTAAAGTACTGAAAAATGACTTAAATTCGACCCACGCATAGGGTGGACATTAGGTAATAGTAAGTCATTCTATTTATCTTCTGAATCGGTTTTTTTTTCAAAATGTAATTATTTTAACATCATACCAATTAATAATACAACATAATTGAAAGGAATGTCTATGAATTAATAAAAAAATTACCAAATCAGTAGGAGAAACGATGCCATGAAAAAAAAAATCATGGTGATGGGAAAAATTTGTCAAGGTAAATATTCCTGTGGAGGTTTAACGATAACAGAATTATTAGTCAGTGTTGTCATGGGGAGTGTGGTATTAACCGCCGCCGCCAGTGGATTTATTAATTTACTCAAAGCGAATCAACACATAGAATCGAAAACTATTCGCCATAATGGATTAATCAAAGCCTTAAATTATCTTCAAGAAGATATAAAAACGGCAAAATCTGTGACGATCGAACCTGCTACTGTAGGAGGATATTGCAATTCTTCTGGTATTGACTCTCAAAATTGTTTAGTATTAACCTATCCTCATAAAACCCCATTAAGAGAAGGATGTGTTAATAATCCTACAATTTATTATGGATTGCAAGATATTAGTGGTAAATCGCCCCAAATTTGGTTAAAACCTGCGATTTTGCGTAGAAAAATTATTTGTGACAAAAATCAAGGAAATTGGATTGTGGTGGCAGATGGATTATTGGGGAAAAACGAAACCCATGCTATAAATAACAAGACTTTGTGTACACAAGATAGTGTTACTTGGTCAAGTCATACAACAGTTTATGGCTATATTACTCATCAGAGTAACGAAAAAGGGGGATTTCGATTTTGTCTTTATGAAAATCATAGTCAAAATAGATTAGTAAGAATATTTTTATATGGACATATCATTAATGGACAACCTATCAAAGTAAGTACGATCGCATTCACTCGCAGTCAATAAGAATTAAGAATTAAGAATTAAGAATTTTTCTCCTAGTCTCCTATATCGTTTTTTTTCCAAGAAATTTTAGATCACTGATATAATGTAATGTTTTGAGAAAAGGATTAGTAAAATTGACTTATTCCCCCTTAGATTTAGACATCGCAATTCATAGCATTATTGAAACGGCTAATTTTCTTGATAGTAAAGGTTGGACTCCTGCCACCAGTAGTAATTTTTCCCAACGGTTAGATAATAATTATTGTGCCATCACCGTGTCAGGGAAACATAAAGGTAGATTAACTCCTGATGATATTATGGTGGTGGATTTGCAAGGAAAACCTCAAGACGAGAAAAAGCCTTCCGCCGAAACTCTCCTTCATACCAGTTTATACGCTGAAAATTCTGATATTGGCGCGGTTTTACATACTCATTCTCTTAATAGTACTTTGCTGACTCTTGTAACAGACAATTCCTCATGGAAATTAGCAGGTTATGAGTTATTGAAGGCGTTTAATGGTATTTCTACCCATGAAAGTTCGATCGCGCAGCGCCACTTCGTGCTCGAACTCCCCATATTTGCTAATACTCAAGATATAGCTAGTTTAGCCGATGAAGTTATAGAGTATTTGAATAAAAAAATTCCTTGTTGGGGTTATCTGATTCGAGGGCATGGAGTTTATACTTGGGGTAAAGATATGACAGAAACCTTAAGACATTTAGAAGCGATCGAATATTTAATACAATGTGAGTTAGAAGTTATGCGAATTAAAGGAAAAAAATGACAGCTTTAAAAATATTTAACGACAATAACCCCGTTACCCCTATTTTTGACAGCAACACTGTTGCTGATACTGACAAAATTGATAAAATTACCCATAGATTAAGGGAGGTGGGCGTAAGATTTGAACAATGGGGTACGATCGAAAGTTTAACATCCGTAGCGACTCCAGAGGAAGTTTTAACGGCTTATAAATCGGAAGTTGATCAATTAATCAACGAAGAAGGATATTTAACCGTTGACGTGGTGAGTTTAACCGCAGATAACCCCAATAAAAAAGCCTTCCGTGAAAAATTCTTAAATGAACACACTCACAGTGAAGATGAAGTGCGTTTCTTTGTCGATGGAGAAGGATTATTCAGTTTACACCTCGAAAACCAAGTTTTTGAAGTATTATGCACCAGAGGCGACTTAATCAGTGTACCTGCGAATACTCGTCATTGGTTCGACATGGGAGAAAATCCTAACTTTACCGCTATTCGTTTTTTTAATAATCCCGAAGGTTGGGTTGCCAATTTCACAGGAAGTGATATTGCTAGTAAGTTTTCTCGACTGGAAAACTAAGAGAAATTCTCAAAATTAAATAATTACGATCGATGTCTATTATATAGGTTCGATCGTCAATAGACTTATCAATTAATCATTATCTGTGGTGATAATTTTTCGTCATCTGTTATATAAAACTTACTCATAGTTACCTATGACGTTTACTTCTTGCTTCTACCAGTCAAGTCGGCTTGATACTGTCCACAAGCGTTGATTCGGGTGTAACCCACCCTACTTTTATTATTCTAATTAATTGATTAATCTTGAATAATAACTAATTTTTATTTAATTTAATCTTTAAATTAAATAGTTTTAACAGTCTTGGTTATCGACTTCATTAAAAGCTAACATATTTTAAAAAAAATGTCAACCTTTATCCCGTGAGTAGGTATAAACAACTATAATAAACTATTAGTTAACAGTTAAAAGCTCCTAACCACCACAAGAGAATATGAGTATCTAATAAAAACTTCATTCATCTTCCCCGTAAAACATAGTGTTAATTTTTGGTAATTCATCATCAAAATCATTCGCAATCCAAATTTGTCCTTCCCAACCTTCCGCAGTGCGAGGCTTTAACACCTTGTTATCCGTAGTAATTTTTTCCCCACCCAATGGAAAAGGTAAAACCTTCGCTAACGCTACACCATCACGGGTTAAAGTAACCTCTACCTGATTTTGAATAGCTGACAACAACTCCGATAAATTATCCCCCTGTAAATTGACATCAAAGGTTTTTTTTAACATGGTCATAATTAAACTGTTGATATAGCCTTATCATCTTATTATAAAAAAAATTTATTCAGATTACAAAAAAAAAATATTAGACTTCTTGCAGAAGTCGAGTAATGAGTAATTAGTAATTAGTGAAGAAAATCGATAATTTTTTTATCTAAATTTATTTTAATTTTAATTTTGCAAGAGGTCTATTACTTCCCGAAAATACCTTGAGGGCGAATTAACAAAATTCCGATCATAATTACTAAAGCTACCCCCAACTTATACTCAGAACCAAAAAATGGCACACTCAACTCCTGTGCAATGCCAATAATCAACCCCCCAGCGATCGCACCATAGGGATTACCAATGCCTCCGAGTATCACCGCCGCAAACATAGGTAAAATCATAAACCAACCCATATTCGGACGTACTGCGGTAATTAAACCAAACAATCCCCCCCCAAAAGCCGTTAACACCGCCGTCATAATCCATGTAAATAAGACGACTTGCTCTACATTAATCCCTGATACTCTTGCTAAATCGATGTTATCTGCCACCGCGCGCATAGCTTTGCCGATTTTAGTATTTTGTAAAATTAGATGTAAAGCCACGATCGCACCGATAGTTAAAGCAATGACGATAATACGATAATAAGCGATTTTTACCCCCCCAATATCGATGGCTTCCACCAGAGGCAAATCATAATTTTGATTACTACCCCCCCAAATAAACAAAATGCCATTGCGCAAAAATAAAGCCAAACCGATAGAAATAATAATTAAAGTAGTGCTACTCGCCCGTTTATCTCGCATGGGTTTCCATAACAACTGCTCACAGATTAACATTAAAATCACAGTTCCAACCGTAGCCACGATGATCGATAACCAAATATTTAATCCCTCATGATTCACTACCCATGTTAAATAAGCACCAATAGTCAAAAAATCTCCGTGAGCAAAATTTGATAATCGTAAAATTCCCATTGTCAGGGTTAAACCCACCGCCGCAAGGGCAATAATACTCCCTACTGCAATACCATTGAAAAGTGATTGTATTGTATCCATTGAGATCAAACTTCTTAATTTTTTTTAATATTATGTGCAAATCATTACTAATCAAAGCATTAAGCTAAGAATCTTTCACAAAAAATAATCCTATCTTAGCAATGACCAATTATAATATTGACTAGCACTAAAAACTATCACTTATTAAATCAACCTCAAATTTTATTTTATTATTCGATCGTATTGGAGACATTAATCAAAACCTGTGACCTATAGCAACAACAAAAAAACAAACCAAAGAGATTTACCGAAAATTAACAACAATATCCGTTTTCCCAGAGTACGGGTAATTGGTACAGACGGGGAGCAACTAGGCATCCTCGACACCAGAGACGCTAATCGCATGGCTGAAGAACAAGAATTAGACTTAGTTTTAGTCAGCGAAACGTCTGATCCTCCCGTGTGTCGTATTATGGATTACGGTAAATTTAAGTTTGAGCAGGAGAAAAAAGCCAGGGCAATCCGTAAAAAGCAACATACTGCGGACATAAAAGAGGTGAAAATGCGTTACAAAATTGATGAGCATGATTATCAAGTGCGAGTCAGTCAAGCAAAGCGTTTTCTGAATGCAGGAGATAAAGTTAAAGCCACGATTAACTTTCGAGGGCGAGAAGCGCAACACGTTCATTTAGGACAAGAATTATTGGAACGCATGGCGCTCGATTTGACTGAATTAGCCGAAATTCAACAAAAACCCAAAAAAGAAGGGCGGAATATGATCATGTTTCTCTCACCCAAAAAGTCATAGGGAGATAGGGGTTAGGGAGATAGGGAGATAGGGGGTTAGGGAGACTAGAAGACTAAAAAAAATTGATGCGTTTTTATATCGATATGAAGAAGGAATCTGAATTTCCTTTTGAAAGGGCAAGAAGAGTAACACAAGAGGAAAATGAAAAATTTAAAGAGGCGATCGCTACACAGTTTAATGTTAAGCTAAGAAACCGTGGACGACCCGCTAAAGATGAAAATGATTTGTATGAACCTATTTCTATTCGGATTCATCCTCAAGTTTTGGCATGGGCGAAAGAAAAAGCGAAAAAGCAAGATATTGGCTATCAGACAGTGATCAATCAAACGTTATTAAAGCATATTTCACTTTAATCTAATTTTCTGGAGTTCGATCGAACCGTGTTAGTATTTGATAGAAACTTAAATATAGGATATAAGATAATTTTATAAAAATATTAAATTGACAGTCAAAATCAAAATGACAATAGTAACCGAATCAAAACCAGAATACAAAGAATATTTTAAACATAAAAATATTACACTGATAAATGGTAACAGTCTTAACCCTAATCTTTTTACAACAGAATTTATAGACTTGATAGTAACATCTCCACCTTACAATGTCGGCATCGAGTATAACTCTAATGATGATCAATTATCTTATGATCGATACTTAGAATTTTCTTTTCAGTGGATGTCGAACTGCTATAGGTGGACAAAAAAACAAGGTAGATTCTTGTTGAATATCCCTTTAGATAAAAATAAGGGAGGACATCGTAGCGTTGGTGCAGACTTAACAAAAATAGCCCAAGATGTTGGTTGGAAATATCACTCGACTATAATTTGGAATGAGGGTAATATATCAAGAAGAACGGCTTGGGGATCATGGATGTCAGCTTCTGCACCTCATGTTATTGCACCTGTGGAATTAATTGTTATTTTGTATAAGGAAGATTGGAAAAAAACTACAGGAACAAAAATTAGTGATATTACTAAACAAGAGTTTATGGAATGGACAAATGGATTATGGGTTTTTAATGGTGAAAGTAAAAAAAGAATCGGACATCCTGCTCCATTTCCTAAAGAATTACCATTACGGGCTATTAAGTTATTTAGTTATCAAAATGATTTAGTTTTCGATCCATTTGCAGGTAGCGGAACAACATTAATTGTTGCAGAAAACACAAAGAGGAGAGCTGTAGGTGTTGAATTAGATGAACAATATTGCGAATTAGCTAAAAATAGAATTATTGATGAAGTAGGTAGCTTATTATTTACATAAAAATTATGAAAAAAATTACTCAATCAGAGATTGTGATGGAATATTTTAAAAATAATCCATTAAGAGATATTACGCATCCTGAAATTGTTGACTGGGTGACACAAGAGTACAAAAAAAGAACGGGAGAAATATTTAGAGATCCAGATAGGCAAATTAGAAAACTTCATCAACAAGGATCATTGGTTAAAGTTGCGAAGGGAGTTTATCGATATGATCCTAGTCTAGTTCAAAATAAAAATTTACAGGATTTTTCCGAGAAGCAAAAAAAAGAAATTTTAGCTAGAGATGACTATAGATGTGTTATATGTGGTAGAGGTTTAAAAGATGGAGTAGAATTGCACGTTGATCATATAAAACCAAAAGATCAAGGTGGAGAAGCAACCATTGAAAATGGTCAAACTTTATGTTCTATTCATAATTTCCAGAAAAAAAATTATAACCAAACAGAAACAGGAAAAAAAATGTTTATTAGACTTTATGAAAAAGCAAAGTCAATTAATGATTCTCAAACAATGAATTTTTGTGCAGAAATTTTAGAAGTTTTTGAAAAAAACAATATTAATGGTCATATTGAATGGAAAAAATAGTTCTTAAAGTCGAAGAACAGCTTTTAATTCTCAAACTTAGTATCTATTTCATCCTCATTTCATATTCTTATGACAATATAGGTTGTTAGTAAGATTAGGTCAAAAATGAGGTAAAAGTTGATTATGACACAGTATCGGCTTAATAGACGTGATTTCCTGCGATTTTCAGGAGGGATTGCCAGTTTTTATGCTGTACATCAAATTATCCCCGTTTCTGCACAAAATAATTATCTTGAGGGGGATGTTATTGATTTAGAAGTCAGGGAAACAGAGGTTTCGATCGACCATCGAACTGCGAGGGGTTATACTGTTAATAATAGTTTACCAGCTCCCACTATTAGGCTAAAAGAGGGGCAAATTGCCACCATTAGGGTAAAGAATAACTTAAAAGAAGATACCTCTATTCATTGGCACGGTTTAATTTTACCAGCAAATATGGACGGTGTGCCGGGGGTAAGTTTTCGGGGTATCAAACCGCAGGAAACCTTTACCTATCAATTTCCTGTGAATCAAAACGGTACTTACTGGTATCATAGTCATAGCAATATGCAAGAACCGTTAGGGCATTATGGTGCTATAGTAATTGAACCTCGTGAACCTGAAACGATCGAGTATGATAAGGATTATGTCATTATTTTATCAGATTGGAGTTTTGAGAATCCCCACGCTATTCTCGCTAATTTGAAAAAAATGCCCACTTACTATAACTACCAAAGACGCACCGTTGCTAATTTAGGAGAAGATTGGGAGTGGAAACAAATGCGTATGGATGCCTCCGATATTGCCGATGTGACGGGGGCAACTTATACTTATTTGATGAATGGTAAAACCAGTAATGACAATTGGACTGGTATCTTTAACAAGGGTGAAAAAGTCAGACTAAGATTTATTAACGCTTCAGCCATGACATTTTTTGATGTCAGAATCCCTAACTTACCCATGACAGTGATACAAGCAGATGGGCAGAATGTGCAACCCGTGACGGTAGATGAATTTCGTATAGGAGTAGCGGAAACCTATGATGTCATTGTTCAACCTGATACCCAAGAGGCTTATACTATTTTTGCGGAAACCATCGATCGAAGTGGTTATGTTAGAGGTACACTAGGCATAAAACAAGGCTTATCCGCAGAAATTCCTCCTCGTAGAGAGCGCCCATTGCGTACAATGGCTGATATGGGTATGGATCATGATGCTCATGGTGGTCATAATAGTTCAAGTTCGGGCTCGATCGATCATAGTAGTCACAATTCTTCATCATCTGATCATACTAACCATCAAACTTCTTCATCAGATCATAATGATCATGATATGTCGAATATGAGTCACAGTGATCATAATAATCATGATATGTCGAATACAGATCATAGTAACCATGGGATGACTGAAAAAGAAATCTTAGACTTTTCATGGCAACCGAGGGGAGAGGATAATAACGGTATCGGTAACGCCGCAACCCCAATGATGGTTAAAAATCGTTTAAACGAGGCAGGAGTTGGTTTAGAAAATGTCAATCATCGGGTGTTAGTTTATACAGATTTAAAGAGTGTAAAACCCTTAAAAAATAGAAGAAAATTCGATCGAGAAATAGCCCTATATTTAACAGGAAATATGGAGCGTTATATGTGGTCATTTAATGGAAAAAAATACTCCGAAGAAAAAGAAATAGACTTTTATTATGGAGAGAGATTAAGACTAACATTTGTCAATGATACCATGATGGAACATCCCATACATTTACACGGAATGTGGATGGAATTAGTAAACGGAAATGGAGATTATCAACCTCGAAAACATACCATTATTGTGAAACCAGCCGAAAAATTATCTACAGAAATTGATGTTGATGCTAAGGGAAGATGGGCTTTTCATTGCCATTTAATGTATCACATGGATGTCGGAATGTTTCGCACTATTAACGTTATTTCCTAAAAAATAATCAAATTTGATTCACTATTAACCCATAAAGTAGGTTGGGTTAAACGAAGTGCAACCCAACAAAACATCGTCAAATTTTATATTTTCTTGGTGGGTTTCGATGCCTCAACCCACCCTACATTTATCATTACTAAATAAATCCATGTCAATTTTTAAATCCTTAATTTTTTTCAACAGTTTAACTATTATTTTTAGTGTTATTTTATTCTGTGATAAAATTCAAGCACAACCAAATATTATTGAAAAAGATAGTGCAAAAAAATCTTTTATTTATGAAGATGATTTACCTCAAGAAAAACAACTATTTTTTCAAGACTTTGAAGATAAAAAATACTTAACTCAAGAAAAAAACTTTATCTTTACCCAACATAATCATAACCAAGAAAATAATTTTGGTGAGCCTATTCATGACAATCAAATTTTCTATAAAATATTATTTGATCAACTAGAATATCAAGTTAATGATAGTCAAAATATTTTTAAATGGGATGTGTCTGGTTGGGTGGGAAGTGACTATCAAAAATTCGTTTTTAAAACCGAAGGTGATGTTAGTTTAGATGATGGTAACGGTGAGGCAGAATTACAACTTTTATACAGTCAACAAATTTCTCCTTACTGGGATTTACAAGCAGGATTAAGATACGATCAACTCTATGGAGATAAAGGAAATAGTAGGGGTTTTGCTGTCATTGGCATTGAAGGATTAGCACCTTATTTCATTGAAGTTGACACCGCTTTATTTATTAGTCATCAAGGAGATATTTCTGCTAGATTTAAAGCCGAATCTGATTTTTTACTCTCTCAAAAACTTATTTTACAACCGAAAATAGAAACTAATCTAGCCATACAAAAAGTAGAAGAATTTGGAGTAGGTAGCGGTTTTAATAATTTAGAATTGGGGTTGCGATTGCGTTATGAAATTAGTCGAGAATTTGCCACTTATATTGGGGTTAGTTGGAATAAATTATTTGGCGATACTGCTAAATTTGCTAAGGAAGAAGGCGAAAGTAATGATGATATTAAATTTGTCACAGGAGTTAGATTAATGTTTTAAATTACTTAATCGTAGAATTTTAAATCTTCTTTTTCTTTGCGCCTTTACGTCTTTGCGTGATATTCCTAATTTTCATACTAATTTCATTTTTATCTTGCAAAATTAAAGATAATAACTCAGAATATAAAAAAGATTAAAAGATGAATAAATGAATTTTTAGTAGTTTAATATCAGGGATAATATTAAGCTCTTTTACTCCCAGCATTTTAGCCACTAATGTTCATAGTGGAGCTCATCCTTCAGCTTCTCAAATTCAAAATGCTACTCATCATTTTTCCTATGATGTTATGGGCAAATTTGCCTTAGAAAAGTTAATAATTCAACTACCTAATGGTTTAACTATTAATAATGTTGAAATTCAAGATAAAAACGGTACAAAAATTAATACTCAAGCAAATATTACTGAAAATAAAGCAGTAGTAAATTTTGCTGACGCTATTAAACCTAATACCAGAATATATGTAAGTTTAAGAGGAGTTCAAACCAATGGAAAACCTCATACTTGGCAATACAGATTATCTGGCAATTTTGTCGGAATTGATCAATAAATACCTCTTGGTTTATCTCAAGGAAGAACTTATTATTAATAAATAAATATAAACTTATCAAGGGAATAAAAAAGGGGAATTTAATCCCCTTAGATAAAGATTTATTCCGAAATACTCGATTTTACTCCTTTAATGATTTTGATGATTTTCGTATTTTTCTTCTTTATCTTCATAATTATAAAAATAAAACATCAAGGAATAATGATAATAAATCAGTATAGTTTTTAAAACGAAATTCTAGGAAAAATAATTTTTAATTTTTTGGTTGAGGTTGTTGATTATTATAATGATTGTCTTGATTTTCACCCATTTGATGATGATTATTCATCATCTCCTGATTTTCACATTTTTGATCATTTTCACCCCTCATTATCTCATGATTTGCATGATTTTCACTGCTCATCATTTGATGATTATTTCCCATCATCTCATGATTTTTATGATTCATACATTCTTCTTGATTTTCTATAGTTTCTTTTTGAGTTTCTGGGGTTTGACTAAATGCTAAATTAGGTTGTAATGCTAAATTTAATCCTACACCGCTAACTAATAGAAAAAGTAGTGATATTCTATGTACATTTTTCATGGTTTTATCTCTCTTTACTTTGTCTTAATAACTCTATCTTAACAATCAATTATGAAAAGAGAATGAAATGGCTTTTTGACTATTTTTGAAGATTAAATATCAATAATTATCATTAAGATAAGCTAGGGTAAAATTTAATAATTTTTATGACTATTAAATACTTTAATTTGCTGATTATTAAAAGCAACGACATCAAAAGGTTGTTTTATTTTATCAGATTCCATACCGGGGCTACCAATAGGCATTCCTGCAACAGCTAAACCCTTTAGATTAGTAGGTTTTTGCCTTAGAAAACGTTTAATATCATCGGCGGGAATATGCCCTTCCATGACATAACCGTTAATAATGGCAGTATGACAAGATTCTAACTGTGGCGGTAAATTGTTTTTCCGTTTAATCGCCTCCATGTCATCGGTTTTAATGTCTGTCACCTCGAAGCCGTGTTTTTTCATGTGAGAAATCCATTGCCCACAACAACCACAAGAAGGGCTATTATATACGGTAATTTTCTTATTGCCTTCATAGTTAACCGTTGCTTTATCCCAAACACTTACTGTTATTGACTTATTTTCATGATTTTCATGGGTTTCATGGGCATAACTTGGGCTATTAGAAGCTATAGCAATGCTACTGATAATGGTAATAAGTGCAATACCTGTTAATGATTGAATGACTTTCGTTTTTAGCATAGTTGTTTCTCCCATTTTTATTTTTTCTGACTCCATTTTGCCCTAAAAAGATGAAATCAGGATGAAATGACTTTTTGATGATAATTAACTATGATTTTTCGATAATTTTGGGAAGATAAATTATAAAAGTACTGCCTTCATTTTCTCTACTTTCTACTGCTATTTTACCATGATGATTAAGCACGATCGATCTTACAATAGATAATCCTAAACCTGAGCCTCCTTTGTCTCGATTTCGAGCTTTATTTATTCGATAAAAACGGTTAAAAATTAATTTTTGTTCTGTGTTATTAATCCCAATACCAGTATCAATAACTTTAATAATAACTTCTTGTTTATCGGTTTCTAAAAATATAATTACTTGACCATTTTTCTGATTATTTTCTATAGCATTTATGGTCAAATTAGTCAATAATCTGTAAATTTGTTCTTCATTTCCAAAGATAAATATATCATTATTGGTTTTAATTTCTTGACGGAGATTGACGTTATTTTCTAAGGCTAAACAAGATAATTCTTCTACTAAGTCATTAATTAAATCTAATAAATTAATTTTTGTTTTTGAGATTTGATAATTATTTTCTAAAACAGAATCGAGACGAGTTAATATTAATAAATCCTTAACTAAATTAATCAATCTTTCATTTTGACGATGAATAATTTTTAAGGTTTCTTGACTATCTTGTAAAGTTAAATTATTTAAAATCACACTATCAATAGTTGCTTTTATTGCTGACAAAGGAGTGCGTAATTCATGGGCAACATCGGAGCTAAATTGTTGCATTTCTTGATAAGATTTATATACAGGTTGTATCGCTTTTTCGGCTAAATACCAACTAGCAATTATCACTAAAATAATTAGTAAAGGTAAGCCTAATAATAACAATAACTTGATATTACCAACATATCGATCGAACTCCTCTAAACTCCTACCTATTTGTATAGCAGTCAGTTATGAGTTGTGAAAATTATCTTATCATCAAAGGCAAGAGGCAAAAGGCAAAAGGCAAGATTAGTCGTATCTTCGATATTTTTTCTAATAATTTATTTCTCACAAATGATTCCTGATTGCTATAAATAACCCCATTCTTGATTATCTTTTGTATGCAAAAGTAAAGTAATTTGACGATAATTAATATTTTGATTGTCTTGAATTGTTTTAAATTCTTCAGAGGGATAATTAAGAGATAAATTATCAATTTTTATTCCTGCATTACCTAGTAAGTTACCCGATAAATCATAAAATTTGAGATAGTATTTTCCTTGCTGAATAAGTCTTGTTATATATCGATTTTCATGATATTGATTATCACACTTCTCATCTATTAAGCACAAATCTGATATAATTTCTCTAACGGTTTTTTCTAGTTTATTCGGTTTAATTAATAAAGGTTCAAGGGTGTCATGAAAAGTACCCGCTACCGTTTTTAATTCTTGATTAATTGTGATATAATGAGCGTGTTCGATCGCTTCGTAAACCCCTAATGCACCTAAGCTAATAATACCTGAAAAAATACTAGCATACCAACAAGTTAGAGATATTTTAGTTTGATTAAATAGTCTATTTTTTGACACAAGTTAGTAAATTGAATCTAATGAGTAATTTGGCGCAAAGGAAGTAAACTGTATGAAAAACAAAATAAAATATACTGATGAGAATTTGGAATTTGGTGAAATTATGGAAGATTTTTTACCTCCACCAGAAAAATTAACTTTAAAGGAAATAAAAGTTCAAATACCAGTAGAATTAACAGAAACCAATTTATCTTTTTTAAAAGAAAAAGCCGATAAAAATAATATGTCTTATCAAAATTTAATTGAGTTAATTATCAATGAATATATTAAACAAAATGCGGGAAATTTTACATAACTTTTGAGTATTATTATTTTTAACTTGGTGATTTAAAACCAATAATTCGGCAACAATTACTCTAAGTTTTTGGATTAAAATATCAATATTTTCCGCTTCGGTAACTAATCCTAAAATATCATTACTTGTTGCAATCCAGACTTGAGCTTCATAATCCCAAAAAGCATCTATAATATATTTTTCCATAATATTTTAAACTGCTAATTATTTCTTAGATTTTATCATTTATTTATTCAATTTTAAACGATAACCTAAACCATAAACCGTTTCAATTAAGTCACCATAACCATATTGACTAAGTTTCTTTCTTAACAGACGAATTTGAGCCGCTACCACATTACTAATAGTATCAGAACCAATTTCCCATAATTGATCTAAAAGTTGATCTCTTGTTAAAATTTGTTGAGGATGACGCATAAAAAATTCTAGCAAATGAAACTCTTTATTTGTTAAAGGAATTATTTCATTTTTTCCTATTTTTAATTCTACTTGAATTGTATTAGTTTGATAGTCTAAAATTAAATTTTTTACTATTAACTGTGATGGTTTAATCTCTTGATTTCTTCTTAATAATGCCCTAATTCTCGCAAATAATTCTAACATTTCAAAGGGTTTAATTAAATAGTCATCAGCACCTGCATCTAATCCTTGAATTTTATCCCCCATAGTATCTTTTGCCGTTAACATTAATACAGGTAAAGAATTATTTTGTTGCCTAATTATTCTTAATAATTCAATACCTGATAATTCTGGTAATAACCAATCAAAAACACCCACATTGTAGCTAATATTTGGATTTTCTAGTAAATATAAGCCTTCTTGTCCTGATGTTATCCAATCTACCACATAATTTTGTCCTAAAAGCGATCGTTTAATGGCAATACCTAAATCTTCTTCATCTTCTATTAACAATATTCGCATAATTTTATCTTAGCAATGACCAATTATAATATTTATTAAATTAACCTCAAATTTTATTTTATTATTCGATCGTATTGGAGACATCAATCAAAACCTGTGACTTATTCTTATTTACTTTTTACTGAAGTTCTGAAAAATTCTATAGATTATGAATTTTTAAATTAATTAAAATAGCTTACAATTTATAATTCCCCCTTTATAAAGGGGGGTTAGGGGGATCATGTAGGTATATTTATTATTACAAATAACCTAATACCTCTTTATTTGTTCATAGCAAACTTTTTATCGTTCACTTTTTTCCCATTATTAATTCCTAATTTGTAATTCCTCATTAACTATTATGTCTGACTGGAAAGTAATTGAAGGGGGCTTAACCGCTCCTAAAGGCTTTAAATCTTCTGGTATTACCGCAGGGCTTAAACCTTCCAAAGCACCCGATTTAGCCCTTATTTATTCGGAAACCGATGCGATCGCAGCAGGGGTATTCACTACGTCTGAGGTTCGTGCCGCCTGTGTCGATTATTGTCGTCAAAAATTGCAAACAAAATCTAGTGCTAGAGCCATTATTTGTAATGCTGGTCAAGCTAATGCCGCTACAGGGGAGCTAGGTTTACAGGATGCCCTAGATACAGCGGAGGCTTTGGCTAAAGAGTTAAACATTGACGCTGATTCTATTCTTTTAGCCTCTACGGGGGTGATTGGGCAGAGAATCAAAATGGATATATTAAAAAATGCAATCCCTCAATTAGTGGCGGAATTATCAGAAAATGGGGGAGAAGCCACCGCAAAAGCCATTATTACTACAGATTTAGTCACTAAATCGATCGCACTGGAAACGATTATAGACGATCGACCCGTGCGCATTGGTGGTATTTCTAAGGGTTCAGGTATGATTCACCCCAATATGGCGACGATGTTGGGCTTTATTACCTGTGATGCGGCAGTTTCTACTCAGCTGTGGCAACAGATGTTAAAACGTGCCTGTGATAAGAGTTTTAATCAAATTACCGTTGACGGTGATACCAGTACTAATGATAGTTTAATCGCCCTTGCCAATGGACAATCTCGCACTCCTGCCATTACTAGCCTTGATGAAAATGGTCAAAAATTAGAGGCAATGTTAACGGAAGTTTGTCAACATTTAGCTAAAGCCATCGCTCGTGATGGTGAAGGTGCAACCTGTTTGGTAGAAGTTGAAGTTACAGGAGCAACGGATGAAGCCTCTGCCCGTCAAATTGCTAAAACCATTGTGGGTTCATCTTTAGTGAAATCTGCTATCTTCGGGCGTGATCCGAATTGGGGGCGTATTGCCGCCGCCGCAGGTAGAGCAGGAGTACAATTTAATCAAGATGATTTAATGATCAAGTTGGGAGATTTCTTGTTAATGGAAAGAGGGCAACCCTTGCCGTTCGATCGAGTCGCCGCCAGTAACTACCTTAAACAAGCCGCCGCAGGAGAATACTTAAAAAGTGATACTGTAGCTATTTCTGTATCCGTTGGTAACGGTTCAGGTTCAGGTAAAGCATGGGGTTGCGATCTCAGTTACGATTATGTCAAAATCAACGCTGAATACACCACTTAAAGAATCACCTCAGTGAACCATAAGAAAAGTTGAAAACAATTCTTCCTACTATCTCCTCTATCCTGTCTCCTATCTCCTGATTTCATCGAAAATTTTATGATTCACTCAGGTTATAATAAATGTACTATAAAATCAGAGAAAAATATGATAGCTCTTACCTCAAATCCTCCGATTTATATTCCCACCCAAGACGATTTACCCTACGATGACAACGAAAATATGGAAACTTCACGCCATAAACATCAAATGGACTTACTGCTAGAAACTATTTACCCTTGGCTAGAAAAACGTCAAAATGGTTATGCTGGGGGTAATATGTTTGTTTATTTTAGCCTGTCTCAAGTAAAAAATCAAGATTACAAAGGACCTGATTTTTTCTGTGTTTTAGACGTAGATCAAAAAGAACGTAAAAGTTGGGTGGTGTGGGAAGAAGGAAAAGCCCCTGATTTAGTCATCGAATTACTATCCGACAGCACCGCTTCCCATGATAAAAATGAAAAAAAAATCATTTATCAAAATAAAATGCGTGTACCAGAATACTTTTGGTATGATCCCTTTAACTCTGATGATTGGGCTGGTTTTTCTCTCCTCAATGGAGTCTATCAACCATTAAAACTTGATGACGACAACCGCTATATTAGTAAACAACTACAACTAGCCTTAGTGCGTTGGCAAGGGGTTTATCGTGGCATTGATGCTACTTGGTTGCGTTGGCAAACTTTAGAAGGAGAGTTATTACCTACGGATAAAGAAGTTAGTGATATGGAAAAACAAAAGGCTGAAGTTGAAAAGCAAAGGGCTGATAATGCTCTGTTGGAAATCGCTAGATTAAAAGAATTATTAAAAAATTCTGGCATAGAAATTGAAAATTAAAAATGTGATTTAATCCTTCATTTTTCATTGCTAACAGCTACTTTAAGGGAATCGTAAAACTAAAGGTTGAACCTTTTCCGACTTCGGACGCAACCCAAATTTTACCTCCATTTTTTTCGATAAATTCTTGACATAATAATAATCCTAATCCTGTACCTGTTTCGCCATCAGTACCCTCTTTACTACAACAAGATTCAATTTTAAATAGTTTTTCTATCTGTTGCGGTGTCATGCCGATTCCCGTATCAATAACGTCAACTTGAGCAAAGTCTTTATATTTACGGATTTTGATCTCAATTTGCCCCCCTTGAGGTGTAAACTTAATGGCGTTAGAAATCAAATTTTGCATAGTTGAAAATAACATATTCTGATCGCTATAAACTTCAGGACAACAATCGGTATCTAATTTTAATTCGATCGATTTTTGTTTAGCTGTATCAATTAAAATTCCGAAAATATTTTTACTTAAATGACAAACATCAATCGCTATGGGTTTACACTTCATTTTACCCGTTTCTAGCATTGACCATTGTAAAAGATTTTTCAGCAATTTCAAATTTTGCTCTCCCGAAATATAAATATCAGAGGCTAATTCTTCTATTTGTTCTACAGAAAGACTGTTAACATTATCTTTGAGAATTTCTGTAAAACCTAAAAGGGTGTTAAAAGGTGCTTTTAAATCATGGGCAATAATTGAGAAAAATTTATCCTTACTAGCGTTTAACTCTTTTAATTCTTGGGAATATTTCTGCAATTTTTTAAAGGCTATTCTTAATTCTAATTGACTAATAATTTGTTTCGCTAAAATTCTTAAAGCGTTTAATTGTTGAGGAGTTAATTTTCTCGGTTGAGTATCAATGGCACAAAGAGTGCCTAAAGCATAGCCATCTGGAGTGACTAAGGGCGCACCTGCATAAAAACGGATGTGGGGAGGATTAGCAGTTACAAGAGGATTATCAAAAAATCGATCGTCTTTGGAAGCATCTTCCACTAATAAAATATCATCTTCGAGAATAGCATGGGCGCAAAAAGCTAAATCTCTAGGGGTTTCTCTAGGGGAAATGCCGATTTGAGATTTAAACCATTGTCGGTGACTATCGATTAAACTAATAAGAGCGATGGGTGTACCACAAATTGATGAGGCTAGTTGAGTAATTTCATCGTAGGCTTGTTCAAATTCCGTATCCAAAATATCATATCTCATCAACGCTTCAATTCGCTCTTTTTCGTTTTCAGGCAATGGGGCGACTTTCATTGATAATTTAATCCTTTATTATTTACAACCTAATTAAGTCTTTTACTTATTATACAAGAGAATAAGGGTTAAAACCCTTACTAAAAAAGAACTTAATTATTGTCTTCCATGAGTTTCTCTATTTCTTCTGGGGACATTTTTTCTAATTGTTTGGCAAAAAAAGCGTCATCATAATCTTTAACTTGTTTGTGATAAGTCATATTGTTAGTAAAAACTCGAAATAAATAGGTTAATACCCAACCCATTAAGCCTAAGACTAATAATCCTTGACTCCAAATACCTGCTTGAGTAGCATCAAATCCGATCGATTGAAAGACATAATAAATAACACCGCCAAGGAAAAATATTCCCAAGGCGATTAAAATAGCATCAATTCTTCTCATATAACTTCTATTTACCTAAAAAAATTCTTTTATCTGCTTGTCTTCCTTTTTTGTTAACTAATTTGACGACGACGAGGGCGAAAATTAAGAAAAGGGCTTAATAGTAACATTCCGGGAAAGGAAAAGAAAACCATAAAATACATAAATCCCCGTTCAAATGAACTAGCTACATACCATCTCTGATTCAAATAAAAATATACTCCAGCAGGAAGTATCAATAAATACAAGCCACTGAGACTTAAATATAAAATCCCCGTGATGATGGTTTCTAAGTCGATATTTTCTATGTTTAATAAGTTTTCCATAATGGCAAAGGTGATCACAACTTAATTCTTTATCTCTAGGTTACTATAAATCAGGTCTTGGTTTAGAGATTTATTTTGAGATGGTTTATTTTGTTGCCAAACTACTAATCCTATTACGAGAATTATTGAGCTTATGATGATGATTAATGTGGATTTTGATAGGGGTAAATCGATGGAATTTAATGGTTGTTTTGTCTTGGTTTTATCTAAGGTTAATTTTCCTTGGGGTTTAGGTAAATCTGAGATAATTTCCTGTAGATATGCCCATGTTAGTTTCCCTTCGTAATCTTCTGGTGTTTTTGATTCGATCGAACACTGTAAAAGTGCGATCGTAATGTTGTCATGACCATTTTTTTGTAAGCCCATTTTCAATATTTTTTGGGCGCTTTCTTCTACATCAACTTCTTTATTAATAATTGGTAATACTTCAGATTTCCAATACTGTTCTACCCTTTCAAAATCTGACAGACCATCAGAACACAATAAAAATATACTATCTTCATCTAAGACAAATCGCCGTATATGTACTTTTAATTTTCGGGAGGATTCCATGCCTAATGCTTGTAATAATGCTCCTGTTTGGGGATTATTAATAAGTTGTCGATAAAATCCGTAGCCTAAGCGCACTTCCCTTGTGGCTAAATCATCATCGACAGTGACTTGATGACAACTATCTTGAGTAATCCAATAAATGCGAGAATCCCCTACATAGGCAAAATATGCTTCATGGGCGATCGCCATTGCCATTACTACAGTAGTACCCATGCGTTCTCGATCTTTGCGTCTTTCTTTATTATTAATATTAGTAATCGTATCATTAGCTTTAGAAATAGCTTTGAGAATTTTTTTAGAGTCAATTAAAGGAGTCCAATGTTTATTATTTAAGGTTTCTTTAAGAGTTTTTTTATAATCTTGTTCTAACTCTTTTTGCATAATTTCGATAGCTAAATGAGAAGCTATTTCTCCTTTTTCTTGTCCCCCTAAACCATCACAAACGATGGTTAAAGTATCAATACCTGAGTTAGTTTCTTTGAGAGAATTAATGGAAGGATAGCAAGAATCTTCGTTATTTTTTCTCTTTTTACCCGCATCAGTGACGGTAATTAACTTAAATTTTCTTTGATAATAATTATTGCCTAAAATATATAAAATTTGGTCTAAAATCTCTAAAAGTTTCGTAGGTTCTTCTAATAAATTTTCTTGTAAAGATAAGATAATTTTTCCCATTACTTCTTGAATTAAAGGATTAAATTTAGTTATCCAATGTTCCCATAAATTACCTAAATCTTTGAAGCTAGGACTTGATTCATTATCCCTGATTAATTCTTGTAATTTAATAATTCCGCCCCCGACTCGAATGTTATTAGGATGAAATAAACTAGATAATACTTTTTGTTTGGCTAAGGGTGTCCAGAGTAAAATTATTTGCCATAACCAACTTACTTGTCTTAAAGAAGATGCTTCAAATAAACTAAGCTCGATCGAGGGATATAATTCAGGATGGATTAAATGTCCTTTTTCATCGAGGGGGATGCTTTCATATTCTAGTAACCACTGTTGAAAACTATCATCAAGAAATCCGTATATTTGAGGTACATGGAGACGATGAGAAAATAATTTTAAATAGGGTATGATATTTTCGGGTACACTATCAGAAAAAAGAGGCGGTAAATTGGGTTTTGTATCGATGACAATATGAGATTCCCACAGCAAAAATCGATCGTTGATTAACTCTCCCACCTCATAATCTTTCTCTGAATTTCCCCCAATTCTTAAATAGCGTTTAACAATAGGAGTTTGACATTTACTACAAAAAGTATCATCTAAAAGATTTGTGGTTTGGCATTTTTTATTAACACATTGGATTTTTGCGATCGAATTACTCATAATAAGAAGCCGCCTCATAGTCTTCTGATGAGGGAAGGTATTAGGTATTAGGTGTTAGGTGTTAGGTTAAAGAACCGAAAATCAAGGCTTTTCTAGTATAATTAATTTTACTAATGTTTAAAGCTATTTTTTCCCATGTTTGATTCTATCTTCTAACTAATAATTTTATATCGAAGTGAGGTTATTATTTCATTTTAAATTCTCAATTCTCAATTCTCAATTCTCAATTCTTTTTCGTGTAATTTTTGCCATAGTTGTTCATAAATTTCTGAGGGGATGTCTGTTTTTAATGCCCTAGGTAAGCGCTTTTTTTTCTGGGCTAAATTCAGACATTGAGCTTGAGGACAAAGGTAAGCCGATCGACCCATGCCCTCATCTAAGGTAATATTATGATCGGGATAATTTTTGACAATACGCCAGAATAACGATCGATCTCCAATGAGATGACAACTAATACAACGACGATAATTTTTGTGTTTAGGGCAGGGCTGTTTCATTTTCAAATTTTTAGTTTGGATAGAGTAATGAGTAAGGCAATACTGTTCGATTAGTCTCTCAAGTTATTTTGTCTGCCCCCTTTCCGATACTGGGGACTTTTATCAAGTTTAACTCCCCCAAATTTACCTCAGTTCGACAGAAGAAAAATGGTGAAGACGAGACAGGTGGACAAGTGGACAAGAAGAAAAATTTTCAATATTTGTACATTTTTGAGAGAATTTTATTGATTCACAAGAAATATAATCCCCCTGTCTGCCTGTCTGCCTGTCTTCCAAGTCAGTTCTCACCAATAATTTTATAGTTCACTCAGGTAAATTTGGGGGCTGGAGGGCTTAACCGAACAGTATTGAGGAGTAAGGAGTTTTGATAATTATTTAAAATCTGTAAGTAAAAAATCCCCCTAATTCCCTAATACCCTAACACCCCAACATTTTTACCAAGTTACTTTGAAACAGTCCTAATGTTTAAGGGGATTCTTCATCAAAATATTGAGATTTGCGTTTGATGTCGATTTTCCAACCAGTCAAACGGGCGGCTAATCTGACGTTTTGTCCTTCTTTACCAATGGCTAAACTTAAATGGTTATCAGGTACAACTACCACCGACTGCCTTTCTTCGGGGTTAATCAGTTTCACTAAATCGATTTGAGCTGGACTTAAAGCATTGGCGATGTAAGTAGCAGGATCAGGAGACCAACGAATTACATCTATTTTTTCTCCTTTCAACTCGTTCACTACCGCTTGAATACGAGAGCCTCTAGCTCCAATACAAGAACCTACAGGATCAACATCTCTTTCGAGGGTATCCACAGCGATTTTAGTTCGGGCGGAAATATTCGGGTTGGTGGGATTAGCTTCCCTTGCGATGGCAATAATTCTCACTACCCCTTCTTCTAATTCGGGTACTTCATTGGCAAAAAGATAAACCACTAAACCAGCATCAGCACGGGATACCAGTAATTGAGGACCTCTTTGAGAACCTTCCCGCACTTTTTTAAGATAAACTTTAAAAGAGGCATTAGCGCGATAATTGTCGCTACTAATTTGTTCATGGAAAGGTAATTCGGCTTCCACTTCGGGGCGATTGGCGTTACTTTTGAGAGTCATAATTACGGATTTACCCTCAAAACGAAGCACTTTCGCCGTTAGCACTTCCCCTTCTAACTCTTTGAACTCCGCTTGAATCATCGATCGTTGTTGATCTCTGAGCTTTTGTTGTAATACTTGCTTGGTTTGAATCGCTGCCATGCGTCCGAAGTCTTTTTGTTCGGGGGTAACATCCACTAAAACCTCGTTTTCCAGTTCAACGTCTTCATTAAATTCTCTCACATCCGCTAAGGGAATTTGATGATCGGTATCTTCAACGTTTTCTGTTACCATTTTTAAAGCTAAAACTCTAAATCCTTCTTCTTCTATATCCAATTCCAAGCGGAAATTATCGAAATAGTCTTCGGGGAAGGGTTCGGGATGTTTCGATCGACGAAAACGCTCATATCCTTTAAATAATGCCTCTCTCAAGGCTTCTTGCACAGAAGTTCGGGGTAAATTATGACTTTGACTGATTTCTTCAATCAACATTTTTAAACCGGGTAATTTAACGATACTCATAGTAATTAATAATAATAGTTGATAGTTGAAGAAGGGACAGGAAAACAGGAAGACAGGAAGACAGGAAGACAGGAAGACAGGAAGACAGGAAGACAGGAAGACAGGAAGACAGGAAGACAGGAAGACAGGAAGACAGGAAGACAGGAAGACAGGAAGACAGGAAGACAGGAAGAAAAAATTACTGGGTTTTCAATTAATTCTTAGAACCTGTTTTAAAAGTTTCTGATCCCCCTAAATCCCCCTTAACAAGGGGGACTTTGTCTAATATTTCCCCCTTTTTCAAGGGGGCAAGGGGGATCAAGTATCAAAATTAAGACTTTTCAAACATTTTCTTAATTCTTAATTCTTAATTCTTAATTCTTAATTCTTAATTCTTAATTATTCTCCTTTGTTTTCTAATTTGACTCGTGTAACAATCTCCCTAGGAATTGCTACCATTTTGCCTTTACAGTTGATGTATATTGCTTTTTCGTCTCTCCCCTGAAGATTTCCTTCCCATTGAGTACGTTTTTTATACTCGATATTAGTTTCTACCATGACAGGAAAACCTTTGAAACTAATAAATTCTCGATCGCTCGTCAAGTTTTCACCGATACCCGGACTAGAAATTTCCAAAACATAAGCGGAAGGAATAATGTTATTTGCATCGAGGGTTTTTTCTAACAAACGACTCATTTTTTCGCAGTTATCCAGACTGGTATCCCCTGATAGATTGCGAATGTCCACCCTTAACACGGGAGGATTATGATTAGACAGAAAAACCAGATTGACGATTTCTAGGTTCAAATCTTGGGCTATGGGTTGGGCAATTTCTGTAATATTGGGAATCAGGGGATGAGTCATATAATAAAAGTTCGATCGATAAACAATAAACAGCAATAAAAAAAGCGGGTTATACCCACTCCTCACAAGGTATTTTTTGAGTTCACCCCAAGATTTTACCTTTTCGTAATTTTCACAAAGACATCTTTAAGTTGACTTCAAAATCTGACTTTAAACCTTTATTTCTAGGCTTCGTCAAAGTCTCAATTTTTAACTTAAGGTAAAGAAAATCAACTGTAGAGTTTTGCTTCAATAATAATTATAACATGAAATTTAAGAACTTAAGAAATAATGTTGGGTTTCATTCTTCAACCCAACCTACGATCGTACGATCGAATTAATGATTTTTTGTTCTAAACTTAACAGAATCAGCATGGGAAGCTAAACCTTCTGCTGTCGCTAAATCAATGATGGCTTTAGATACTTTTTGCAATGCTACAGGGCTATATTCAATCAAACTAGAATATTTCATAAAGGTTTCTACTCCTAAAGCAGAGGCATAACGAGCTGCTCCTGAAGTGGGTAGAGTATGATTTGGTCCTGCAAGGTAGTCTCCCACGGCTTCGGGGGTGGAATTACCGAGAAAAATTGCTCCTGCATGGCGAATATGTTCCACTAATTCCCAAGGAGACTCTACTTCTAATTCTAAGTGTTCGGGAGCAAATAGGTTAGATAGCTCGGCGGCTTCGGTGAGATTTTCTGTTAAGATAATCACTCCATAATGGGCGATCGATTTTTCGGTTAGGATACGACGAGGATGATCTTCTAATAATCTTGTTACTTCCGTTTGCACTTTTTCTGCTAATACACCACAATCCGTAATTAAAATGGAAGCCGCCATGGGATCATGTTCCGCTTGGGCGAGTAAGTCAACGGCTACATGGGTAGCATTTGCATTTCCATCGGCTATAATTAATACTTCACTAGGTCCTGCTAAGGAATCAATGCCCACAGTACCATAAACTTCTTTCTTGGCTAGGGTAACATAAATATTGCCCGGTCCTGTAATGACATCTACTTTAGGGATAGTTTCTGTACCGTAGGCTAAAGCGGCTACGGCTTGAGCGCCCCCGACTCGATAAATTTCTGTTACCCCTGCCTCACTGGCGGCGACTAATACCGCAGGATTGATTTTTCCATCTTGGCTAGGGGGTGTCACCATGGCAATTCTGGGTACTTGTGCCACTTTCGCTGGTATAGCATTCATTAAAACTGTACTAGGATAAGATGCTCTGCCACCGGGTACATATAAACCAGCTCGATCGACGGGGGTGTAGCGTCTTCCTAAGACAACATTATCATCTTCAAATTTTACCCATGATTTTGGCACTCGTTGACGATGGAAAGCCTCGATTTTTTTACCTGCTAATTGGATCGCTTTAAGTAATTCTGGCGAAATTTGTTGATAAGCTGCATCAATTTCTGAGCCACTTACCTTGAGATTTTCTTTCGTGATGGTTTGTCCATCAAATTTTTCTGTATATTCCAATAAGGCTTCATCTCCTCGTTTTCTTACCGTGGCGATGATTTCCTTCACAATGGCGGATTGTGTCTCTATTTGTTCATTGTGAGTGCGATCGCTAATGCGCTGCAACTCTTGTCGGGCTGTAACGGAATCTGTTATTATTCGCAACATCGAGATCCTATGAAACTAAATAAATCTTAACTATTGTTTTTATGATAACAGTTTTATTCGTCAACGATGGGATTATTGAGAATTGAGAATTGAGAATTGAGAATTGAGAATTGAGAATTGAGAATTGAGAATTGAGAATTGAGAATTAATAAAAAAGTTCATTACCTATTGCCTATTACCTAATTCCTTTAAACTCGATCGCACTTTGAAGAATCTTGAGATAGAATGTTAAATCATGTCATTTTAGAGTCCATTTCATGTTTAATCGTATCTTTCGATCTACAAAACGCTGGATTAGTAATAGTTCTCAAAATGCCTTAGAAGAAGCATATCAAAAGGCTTTAGCTATCAAAAAAATTGAGGAAGAACATTTTAATAGTCAAAAAATTGATCCTAAAAATTGTAACTATGGCGATCGAGTTTACGAATATTTTGAACAAGAATTAAAATCAAATTTACAAATAATTAACCTAAAAATAAATCAATTTAAAACAAGTAAATCAGTACATCATTTCTTAGATAACAGTTTAAAAAATAATAAAAATCTGCAAGAAATTGATTACCAAAAAGATATTATTTTAGAAAGATTAAAAGTTATTGATGAAATTATCAACAAATATAATGGTAATTATTACGATACATCATTAAAAATAGTTAAACCAGAAAAATCTCAACAAAAATCTACACCAATAACCAAGAAAAATAGTTCAGAAAATAATCTTGAACCCAGTATCGAAACCGTCTCAGATAAAACCAGTGTTTTACCCCGTTCATTTTTACGAACCTTAGACAGAATCAAGCAAGAAATTGATCCCAAATCAGCAGATATAGAACAGAATGTGATCAATAAATTTAGAAAATCTAGGTATAAAACAGCGATTTCTGTTAAATTTTTATTACTATTAATCATAGTACCTTTATTAGTTCATAACTTGAGTAAAATTACCCTTGGAAAAATATTTGTTGATCCTTATTTTACCAAAAATGAGCAAATAATTTTTATTAATCAAGATTTAGAAGAAGAAGCATTAATAGAATTAAAAACTTTTGAAGAACATCTTAATCTTAAAAGTTTAATGGGTTTAAGTCCTAATTTATCATCTGAAGAAAAAGAAGATAAAATGAAAGAAAAAGCAAAGGAAATAGCTGATAATTATCGTAATGAAAGTTCTAATGCTGTGAAAAATATTTTTGCTGATTTACTCTCTTTTAGTGCTTTTGTGATTATTCTGGTGTTGAGTAAAAGAGAAATAGCGATTTTAAAATCATTTATTGATGAAACCGTTTACGGTTTAAGTGATTCTGCTAAAGCATTTCTCATCATTCTGTTTACTGATATGTTTGTGGGATTCCACTCTCCCCATGGTTGGGAAGTTATTTTAGAAAGTGTTGCACGACATTTTGGTTTACCAGAAAATCGAGATTTTAACTTCTTATTTATTGCCACTTTTCCCGTTATTTTAGATACTGTCTTAAAGTATTGGATTTTTCGTTACCTCAATCGTATTTCTCCTTCTGCTGTTGCTACTTATAAAAACATGAATGAATCTTAAAAAGTTTGTAGTGATGGCTTTAGCCATTAGACTTGTCCAATAATTAACAAAATAAGGGTTAAAACCCTTACTACAAACTAATAATAAATCAATGATTCAGTCTAACTCAGGTATCCTCTAGGGGTGATTAATAAATCATGATAACGTTTTGTAGTGCTATTGCCGATGATAACCGTTGTTAACATATCGATCGAATGGGTTAACATCATCTCTAGGGTGGTAATCACAATATTTTCATCATCCCTTGTGACAGAACGAGCTATAGCTACAGGAGTATTTGGATTGCGGTATTGAAGGAAAATTTCTTGAGTTTTGACAATTTGTTGAGTACGGGTGTTCGATCGAGGATTGTAAATAGCTGTGATAAAATCAGCACTAGCGGCGGCGATAAGACGTTTTTCGATGACATCCCAAGGGGTTAACAAGTCGCTTAAACTTATAGCACAAAAGTCGTGCATCAGAGGTGAACCAATTTTGGCGGCGACACTCTGCATGGCTGTTATGCCAGAAAATACTTGTAAAGGTGGTTGTTTTGTATCCCAGTTTTGATTTGCCAAAAGTTCTAAAACAAGCCCTGCCATGCCGTAAATACCGCAATCTCCCGAAGAAATTACCGCTACCTTTAAGCCCCATTTTGCTAGTTCGATCGCCCTTTGCGCCCGTTGTCTTTCTTGGGTAATAGGAGAAGATTCGATGATTTGTTCAGGACGTAGTAAACTTTTAATTAAATCAATATATAAGCTATAACCAATAATTATATCCGCTTCCTTGAGGGCGGTTTTGGCGGTGGAGGTGAGATATTCTATATTTCCGGGTCCTGTACCAATGAGGTATAATTTACCCTGATTCGGATTATATTCTAAGTTCGATCGAGCAATGGCAACTGTTACCGCACCTTTTTTTCCTAAGGAGCGAATAATTTGTTTAGGTACGACTAAATAAGGTGATTTGAGTTGATTTTCTGACAAATTAGGCAATAAACCTGCTTTTAATGCCGATGCTTCCGCTACGCTAGGTGTACCAACTTCATTCTCTACAATACTAGAAGGATTGGGTACAGATACGGAGTTTAATTCTTCGGACGTAAAGATTTGTAACGGTAAATTCCATTTTTTGGCTAAGGCTAAAATACCGATTTCATCATTTTTAAGATCGATCGTAGCTAAAGAGGCGATGGCTTTTTGTTCCAAATTATACTTATTTAAGACATCCGTAACAGCAGATTCAATCAAAGATGGAGAGGTATCCCTTTCGCAACCGATACCCACCCATAACAAACGGGGATGCCAACTAATACAAGGAATATCAACTTTTGGGGTTTTTTCGACACCAATATAAACCATTCCTTTGATGTCTTTTATCTCTATTTTTAAGGAATTTTCATTATTTTCTGGGGTTGTTTTGACTAAGGAAGATTCAGGGGTATCAAAAATAAACGATTGATGAGAGGGTAAGCGATTTTGCCACCATTTTAAACCTGAATTTTGTTGAATTAAAATAGGTTTATTTCTAGCAATATTTATGCTAACTTCTGTCCAATTTCCTTCTCCTTTTTGCCAACCAAATATATGCCCAAAGGTGTCGATCGATGGTAAATTAAGAGAAGAAGAAGCACTGGTAATAATAGGTTTTGCTTCTAATTCATTGGCTAATAATTCTGTCAATTTATCGGCATTGCCTTGATGTCCTCCTGTTAAACTAATAACATAATTTAACGATCGATCTATTACTATGATAGCAGGATCAGTATTTTTATCTGTCAATAAAGGAGTGATTAAACGCACCACTGCCCCCATAGCTAAAGTAAAAATAATTGCTTTTGATTCATGCCAAATATTGACTAAATGTTCCCCTAAAGCTCGATCGTAATATTTAACTAAATTATCATCAAAAATATCAATATTTTTTAAACTATTAGGCAACCATAAAATTCCTTGAGTAATTTTGACTAAAGGTAATAGTTGGAGAGCATTTTCTTCCGTAACGGTAATAAAATTAAGTGGTTGATAATCAGCAAAAATAATAGACATAAAATAATAATTAATAATTAAGAATTAATAATTAACAATTAACCATTATTTTGACTCTCTTACTTTTAAATTTATTTTGTCATAAACTGTAGAAAAGCCAGATTTAATAATGGGCTTGTTAATCAGCAAAAATAGAAAACCCATTATCTTAGGATACTATCTTTTCAAGTATAAATCTAACACAGCTCCTCTTTAAAATCGAATTATATAATCTTCTGAAAATTATACCTGAAACCTTCCCTTATCAAACATTTTTGCATCGACTGAGGTAACTGAGGTTTAAACAATTAATCATTATTCATTTCTAACTTATCATAACTGCTATAGAAAATTAATTTTTATTATAAAAAACAAATTTATAATAGTTTTGTAAGGTATTTTGCGAGGTAAGATTTTTTCGATTTAGCAATTTTTTCTGGTGTGCCAACTGCCACTAATTCTCCTCCTTTGTCGCCTCCTTCTAAGCCTAAATCGATAATCCAATCGGCACATTTTATCACATCTAAATTATGCTCGATAACCACGATCGAATTGCCTTTATCTGCCAATTTTTGCAAAACATTTAATAAGTGATGCACGTCATAAAAAGATAATCCTGTAGTTGGTTCATCAATTAAGTATATGGTTTTCCCTGTGGCACGGCGAGACAATTCCGTAGCCAGTTTCACCCGTTGCGCTTCTCCCCCTGATAAAGTGGGCGCAGACTGCCCTAATTTAATGTAGGTTAAGCCAACATCGAGAAGGGTTTGGAGGCGATTCACCGCACGAGGGATATTTTCAAAAACTTGTAAGGCTTCCTCTACCGTCATATTGAGGACATCGGCGATCGAATATCCCTTATACTTAACTTGGAGAGTTTCACGGTTATACCTTGCACCCTTGCAGATGTCACATTGTACATAGACATCAGGTAAGAAATTCATGGAAATCACATTGACACCTTGACCGCTACAGGCTTCACATCTTCCCCCCTTGACGTTAAAAGAGAATCTACCGGCTTTATAGCCTCTGGCTTTGGCTTCGATGGTTTCTGTGAATAACTCCCGAATCACGTCAAAAACGCCTGTATAAGTGGCAGGATTCGATCGAGGAGTGCGCCCGATGGGGGATTGATCAATTACAATGACTTTATCTACCGCTTCTATGCCTTCCAATGCGTCTAAATCTTTGGGGAAGGGTACATTACGGCTAAGATGATGTTGAAGGGAAGGATATAATAACTCGTTAATGAGGGTGGATTTACCGCTACCAGATACCCCCGTGACACAGACAAACTTGCCTAGAGGTATCTCGACATCGATATTTTTTAGGTTGTTGCGGTGACAATTTTTGAGGGTTAAAAATTTGCCGTTGCCTTCCCTTCTGTTTTCTGGTATCTCGATTTTGAGTCGCCCTGATAGATAAGCGCCTGTTAAAGATTTTTCATTGTTGAGGAGAGTTTGCAAGTCACCCTGACAAACAATTTCGCCACCGTGTACCCCTGCTTTTACGCCTATATCCACAATATGATCAGCAAACTTGATCGTATCCTCATCATGTTCTACAATAATTAAAGTATTGTCGAGTTCTCGTAATTTTTTTAAGGTTTCTAAAAGTCGATCGTTATCTCGTTGATGTAAACCAATACTAGGCTCATCTAAAACATACAACACCCCTGTTAAACCTGAGCCAATTTGAGTAGCTAATCTAATTCTTTGGGCTTCTCCTCCCGATAGTGTCATAGCGGTTCGATCGAGGGTAAGATAGTCTAAGCCTACATTCATGAGGAATTGTAATCGATCGTTGATTTCTCGTAAAGCCAATTCGCCGATTTGGGCTTGTTTAGGAGTTAATTGAATATTCTGAATGCGGTTAACACATTCACCGATAGAGATGCTAGTTAAATCATAGATAGAATACTGCCCCAACTTGACGGATAAGGCTTCGGGTTTCAGACGTTTACCGTGACAAACTTCACAGACTTGATACTCTAAATATTGCTCTAATTTTTGCTTGATAACATCAGAATTGCTTTCTTGATAGGTTTTATCTAACATGGGAATAACCCCACGATAATAACCGTATTGGATATTTTGAATTTCCTTGTCACCGTAAAGGATAATATGCTGTTGTTGAGGGGTAAGACTTTCCCAAGAATCAGTAAGTTTAAATTTATACTCCTTGCTGACGTATTCAAGGAGAGAGAGATAATAGGGGTTATCTTTTTCTGCCCAAGGTGCGATGGCATTAATTACTTTGGCTGTGGGATCAGGTATGATTAAATGGGGAGAAAACTGCCTTAAACTACCCAACCCGTGACAAGACTCACAAGCGCCATAGGGAGAGTTAAAGGAAAAAAGACGGGGGGATAATTCTTCCATCACCGCCCCATGAGTAGGACAAGCAAACTTCTCAGAGAATACGAGATCCCCCCTACCCCCCTTACTAAGGGGGGATAAAGAGGGGTTTTGCTTACTAAGAGAAGAATCGACTCCCCTCTCCTGTGATAAAGAGGATGAGGCTTTTCCTTCCCCCTTTTTTAAGGGGGACTGAGGGGGATCATTTTCCTCTATAATTTCTACAATAGCGATACCATCAGCAATTTTGAGACAAGTAGAGAGGGAGTCAGCTAACCTTTCTTGAAGATTTGGTTTAACGATGAGTCGATCGACCAAAACACTGATATTATGATGTTGTTGGGGTTTAAGTTCGATATTGTCGGCTAACTCTCGAATTTCCTCGTTAATTTTGACTCTGACGAAGCCTTGAGAGCGTAAACTAGATAATAGTTGATGATGATTGCCTTTTTTACCTCTAACAACGGGCGCTAATAAATGTATCTTGGTTTTTTCGGGTAAGGATAAAATTCGATCGATCATCTCATCGATGGTCTGAGGGGTGATAGAATGATCACAGATGGGACAATGGGGATTTCCTGCTCTACCATAGAGTAATCGTAAATAATCGTAAATTTCTGTAACAGTACCTACCGTCGATCGAGGATTATGGGAAGTGGACTTTTGATCGATCGAAATAGCAGGGGATAAACCCTCTATACTATCAACATCAGGCTTATCTAATTGTCCCAAAAACTGTCGTGCGTAAGCACTTAATGATTCAACATAACGCCTTTGCCCTTCAGCGAAAATAGTATCAAAGGCGAGGGAGGATTTACCACTACCCGAAACTCCCGTAAAGACAATTAACTTATTACGAGGTAAGTCTAAATCGATATTTTTTAAATTATGTTGCCTAGCGCCACGAATACGAATCATTTTGAAAATTTACTATACACAAACTTATCTAAGTTTGACATATAATTAGGCGCTATTGCTTTCCATCGCAACGATCGATCACCATCACTTAACGATCGACTATACTAAATTATGAGATTAAGTCTGAAAAAATCAATTATGAATAACAATGATTCTTCACTATGGCAGTGGCAAGAGACAGACAACGGTAACTATCTCACTTGTCAACTATTAAAAGATTGGCAACACGGTTTTTTTTCCAGTCATTTTCAAGGGAAACTTCCCGAAATGTTAGTAAAGCATCTCAATCCTAGCGCTTCTATCTATCGTCTTAAACAAATTCATAGTGATATATTGCTTTCCACCGATAAAGTTGACTTCTTAAAACAAGACGCTGATTTAGTAGAAGGAGATGGCATCATTACCCAAAAACCTTTACAGTCGGTATGGGCGGCTAGTGCAGATTGTACACCAGTACTAATAGCCGATCGAGCTACAGGAAAAGTTACTGCTATCCATTCAGGTTGGAGAGGTACAGCTAGTAAAATTGTACCAAAAGCTATTGATTTATTAAAATCTCAAGGTAGTAAAGAAGAAAACCTCTTATTTGCTCTCGGTCCTGCTATTCATGGTAAAGTATATCAAGTTGATAAACCCGTAGCCATCAAAGTATTAAAAACTATTATTAATGAAGATTTAGAAGATAATTTAATCATCGAAAAAGGTTATCAATTAAATCATCAACCTATCCTCCCCGATGAAGAAGAAAACAAAGTAAAATTAAACGTAACCCAAGTAATTAATTTGCAAATTCAACAGCAAAATATTCCTGTTGACAACATTTCGATCGCACCTTATTGTACTTATCAAACCCCTGAATTTTTCTTCTCTTATCGCCGTACAAAACAAAAAAATGTACAATGGTCTGGTATAGTTTCTTTATGAACTACTTAAAATAAGGGTTATTGAGTAATAGCTGTTTAAATTTTAGCAAGGTAAATAATTACAAAAAATGTATTTGACTAATGTTTAAATCAATTCTTACTACTATCTCCTGTATCCTATCTCCTATCTCCTCCCATTATCTAAAATTTTATGTCGAACTGAGGTTAACTTATGCCTAAAATAATTGTTCAAGGAAAGATAATTGAGTGTGAAAAAGGAGCAAACTTACGTCAAGTTTTACTCAAAAATAACATCGATTTATACAATGGAAAAGCTAAATATATTAACTGTTTAGGCATTGGTACTTGTGGCACTTGTGCTGTGGAAATTGAAGGAGAAATTAATCCCCCTAATTGGAAAGATAAAACCCGTCTTAGTCTTCCTCCCCATAAGTTAGAGCGAAATTTAAGATTAGCTTGTCAAACGGAAGTTTTAGGGGATATAACTGTGTCTAAATATGACAAATTTTGGGGGCAAGGAGGGACAAAAATTTGGTAGCTTTATCTTAAACAATATCTAATTTAAGTTTAATTTTTTTATTAAAAATTAATATATTTTTAGCTATTTTTACTCAAAAAAATTAGCATTTTTCATTTTATGCTATTTTATATACTTTTATAGATACAAAGTATTAAAACCTTGATTTTTTTATTCTTTAACCTAATACCTAACACCTATCTTCATCAAAATACTTTTTCAGCAACCCCTACTTACTTACTTAATTGATTGTTTATTCGCAATTTTTAATTCTTGATAACTGGCAAAAGATTTTAACCTGAATAGGTTTAATGTTTGTCCTAAATTGAGGGGAAACACCGAAATTCCTTCTAAACGAGATTGAATCCAACCATCCCCCCAACTCCATTCTTGATAACCGTCAATGCCACCACTTAAAATTAAACGGAGACAATTATTGTTCATATATTCAACTTTATTTTTAATTTCTATTAAACCTACATAAAAACTAAAAGTATCCCCTTGAGATAATTTACTGGCAGATTTTTCGGTAAATTTTAAAGGAAAACACCATTGTTTTAAATCACTAATATTTAATAAACTATCCCGAAAAATAGTTTCTTTTGCTTTAACTTCAATTCTTAATTCGCTTTTTTGAAATTTACCTAACATAAACCTTTCATTTATAACTTAACTTCTCGATCGTTATTGTATAACTTTTCTATACAAAATATCAAAACCTTGATTTTTCACTATTTCTCCTATCTCCTCTCTTCTGTCTCCTGTCTCCTAACTCCTATCTCTATCAAAATACTTTTTAATCAACACCTAAATAGAAAAAATATTGCTCAATTTGCCACGATCGATCAAAATTTGATAATCTAAGCAAATAAACTTATAGCAGAAAAAATAAAGTGAGTATTATAATTGGTCGTGGTAAACAAGCGCGTAGAGCTTATGGTATAGATGAAATCGCCTTAGTACCGGGTAATAGAACATTAGACCCAGTTTTAGCGGATACCCATGTTACGATTGGAGGAATCGAACGAGAAATTCCTATTCTTGCTAGTGCTATGGATGGTGTTGTAGATGTTAAAATGGCGGTACTTTTGTCTCAATTAGGCTCATTAGGAGTATTAAACCTTGAGGGTATCCAAACTCGTTATGAAGACCCCAATCCTATTCTCGATCGCATTGCCTCCGTTGGCAAGTCAGAATTTGTCGGTTTAATGCAGGAATTATACAGCGTACCTGTTAAACCAGAATTAATTAAACAAAGAATTACAGACATCAAACAACAAGGCGGTATCGCTGCGGTAAGTTTAACTCCTGCTGGTGCTAGTCAATACGGTAAAGTAGTCGCAGAAGCGGGGGCAGATTTAGTCTTTATTCAAGCTACCGTTGTTTCCACAGCTCACTTATCTCCTGACACCATAACCCCCTTAGACTTAGCTAGTTTCTGTGAGCAAATGCCCATGCCCGTTATTTTGGGTAACTGCGTTACTTATGATGTAACTTTACAATTACTTAAAGCTGGAGCAGCTGGTATTTTAGTCGGTATTGGTCCGGGTGCGGCTTGTACTTCTAGGGGAGTTTTAGGGGTAGGTATTCCCCAAGCCACTGCTGTTGCCGATTGTGCTGCCGCTAGGGATGATTTTGAGAAGGAAACAGGCAAATATATTCCCATTATTGCCGATGGTGGTATCATCACTGGAGGAGATATTTGTAAATGTATCGCCTGTGGTGCTGATGCTGTTATGATTGGCTCACCCATTGCCCGTAGTGCCGAAGCACCGGGTAGAGGTTTTCATTGGGGTATGGCAACTCCTAGCCCTGTTTTACCTCGTGGTACTAGAATTAATGTTGGTACTACTGGCTCGATCGAAGAAATTTTACGAGGCCCTGCTAAACTCGATGATGGTACTCATAATCTACTAGGTGCTTTAAAAACCAGTATGGGTACATTAGGAGCAAAAAATATCAAAGAAATGCAGGAAGTCGAAGTTGTAATTGCACCATCTTTATTAACAGAGGGTAAAGTTTATCAAAAAGCCCAACAATTAGGGATGGGCAAATAGGAGACAGGAAGACAGGTGGACAGGTGGACAGGTGGACAGGTGGACAGGCAGACAGGAAGACTAGAAGAATAGGAGACTAGGAGATAATTAATTCTTAATTCTTAACTCTTAATTCTTAATTCTTAATTCTTAATTCTTAATTCTCCATTCTCCATTCTCCATTCTCCATTATTTCGTAATTACCCAACGCGCACAGTAACGAGATTGTGTCAAAATCTAAAGAAGTATTTTAATTAAGCCCAGTTAAGACAAAATAACAAGATGAATTCACCAATTCAAGCTGTAAGCGCTCCCTATCGAGGCGATGCTTATTATCGCACTCCACCGCCAGATTTACCTTCTTTACTTTTAAAAGAAAGAATTGTTTATTTAGGATTGCCTTTAGTCTCCCCTGACGAGTATAAAGATCAATTAGGGGTGGATGTAACAGAGTTAATTATTGCACAACTGTTGTTTTTACAATTCGATGATCCTGAAAAACCGATTTATCTGTATATTAACTCTACGGGTACATCATGGTATGGCGGTGATTCCATCGGATTTGAAACGGAAGCCTTCGCTATTTGTGACACTATTAGTTATATTAAACCTCCTGTCCATACTATCTGTTTAGGTCAAGCTATGGGTACGGCGGCGATGATTTTAGCTTCTGGCACGAAGGGATGTCGATCGAGCTTACCCCATGCTACCATCATTTTGCATCAAGCTAGACAAGGAGCGCAAGGACAAGCCACCGATATTTCCATTCGGGCGCGGGAAGTTATCGTTAATAAACGAGTCATGCTAAAAATGTTTGCTGATAAAACAGGGCAACCTGTAGAGAAAATCGAAAAAGATACCGATAGAATGCTCTATATGAATCCTTACCAAGCGAAGGAATACGGGTTGATCGATCGAGTACTCGAAAGCTCAAAAGACTTACCTGTACCTTTAGCCGCTGTCAGCTAACCATTATTTATTCACTAATATCAAATCGAGAGCAAAAATATGCCTATTGGAGTACCTAGAGTTCCATATCAAGCACCCGGACAACCCTATAGCGACTGGGTAAATATATACGATCGACTTTATCGAGAAAGAATTATCTTTTTAGGTAGAGGAGTTAATGACAGTTTAGCTAACCAAATTATTGCGGTGATGCTTTATCTCGATTCCGAAGACAATAATAAACCCATTTACCTGTATATCAACTCCCCCGGAGGCTCTGTCACCGCAGGATTGGCAATTTATGACACCATGCAACATATTAAATCGGAAGTGGTGACTATTTGTGTCGGTTTAGCCGCTTCTATGGGGGCATTTTTACTAACCGCAGGTACTAAAGGAAAAAGATTAGCTTTACCCCATTCTCGTATCATGATACACCAACCCCTAGGCGGTGTACAAGGTAGAAGACAAGCTACGGATATTGAAATTGAGGCGAAAGAAATTCTCCGTATTCGTGATGAATTAAATGGCATGATGGCTCATCATACAGGACAATCGATCGAAAAAATTGCCAAAGATACCGATCGAGATTACTTTATGTCGGCTCAAGAAGCTCTTGAATACGGCTTAATTGATAAAGTCATCGAAGATAGAGTGTAAATCAAATTAGGAATTAGGAATTAGGAATTAAACCATCTTTTAAATTGACATACTCCCATTCCTCATTACTCATTACTCATTACTCATTCCTCATTCCTCATTTCTTTTTTACTCCCCCTTTTGGTAAGATTAACATTGAGCTTATATTCAGTTAATTAAATCACAGCGTTAATGTGGTGAAAACTTGACATGATAAGCATTTTAAGACAAAATTTACTTTACTTTCATAAAATCAGGAGTATATTAAGGATATGAGAAATTCAAGAGCTGTAAAAACTTTTGCGAATAATCCTGCCGTTGAAGAACGCCGTTTTTTGTTTGAAGTTACTGGTATTGCTGATCAAGGAGAGAATAGTGTAAACTACCCTATTCGTCAAAGTGGTAATACTTTTATTGCCGTGCCTTATGCTCGGATGAATTACGAAATGAATCGCATTAACCGTTTAGGTGGCAAGATTATTAGTATTTCTCCTATTGGTGTGGTTGCACCCTTAGTTGGTACTTCAGCAAGTGCGTAATAGGTAAGGAGTTATTTTGTAAATGAAAAAAATTAATACAGTTAAAACCTTTGCCAACAATTCCAATACAGAAGAACGTAGGTTTCTTTTTGAGGTTGTTGGTATTTCTCAGCAAGAAAGCAATAATTTAGACTATCCCATTCGCTTGAGTGGCAGTAGTTTTATTGCTGTGCCTTACTCTCGAATGAATCAGGAAATGAATCGCATTAACCGTCTAGGGGGTAAAATTATTAAAATTACTCCTATGGGCATTAATACTCCGATTCCTGATAATAGTCTAAGTTATAGTTCCGATTTTACTACAAATCCTGAACCTATGACTCAAGCAAAACCAAAAGAGCATAAAAAAGTACCTGTTAATATTTATCGCCCTAATAGCCCTTTTGTGGGTAAATGTTTAGAAAACTATGAATTAGTCGCCGAAGGCGGTAGCGGTACTGTACGTCATCTCACTTTCGATCTTTCTGGTGGTGATTTACATTATTTAGAAGGGCAAAGTATTGGTATTATACCTCCGGGTACTGATGATAAAGGTAAGCCTAACAAGTTACGTTTATATTCGATCGCATCTACCCGTCATGGCGATCGATTAGATGGTACAACAGTTTCATTATGTGTACGTCAATTAGAGTATCAAAATGAAGCAGGGGAAACCGTAAAAGGTGTTTGCTCTACCTATCTTTGTAACTTGGAGGAGGGAGCCGATATATCAATTACGGGTCCTGTGGGTAAAGAAATGTTGTTACCTGATGATGAAAATGCAACCATCATTATGTTAGCAACAGGTACAGGTATCGCTCCTTTCCGTGCCTTTTTATGGCGTATGTTTAAAGAAAGAGAGAAAAACCCTGATTATCAATTCAAAGGTTTAGCGTGGTTAATCTTTGGTATTCCTTACAGCCAAAATATTCTCTATAAAGAGGATTTAGAAAAAATGGCGGCGGAATATCCTGATAACTTCCGTTTAACCTACGCCATTAGTCGTGAACAAAGTACTGCCGATGGTGGTAAAGTTTATGTACAAAGTCGTGTAAGTGAATATGCTGATGAAATGTTCGAGTTAATCCAAAAACCTAATACCCATGTATATATGTGTGGTTTAAAAGGTATGGAGCCTCCTATTTCTGAAACCTTTACAGCAGAAGCTGAAAAAAGAGGTTTAAAATGGGATGAAATGCGTAAACAAATGAAAAAAGAAGAACGTTGGCACGTTGAAGTGTATTAATAATTGGTTCTTTTTTTAACCCCCTAACGGGGGCTTTTTTTTTCGTTCGTAAGGGGGTAAACTCTTCTTTTTCTTCATTTTTTCCTTATTACTCATTACCATCGATAACACTTTTTTCGCTACTGCTAATTGTCGTCGTAGTCTTCATCAAACAACAACTCTTCGAGGATAAAACCTAACTCCTCCTCCTCCGCTTGAAATACCTCGATTTTACCCAGACTTCTTCTTTCACCTACAAATAAAATCGGAGTTAACGGGGTGCAAATATTGTATTTTTGTTCAAAACTATAAAAACTAGCCAAAAACTGTAATTCTTCAGGCTCAATTTCCGAAGCGTGTTCTTCTATCTCCAAACTTATAATATTATTTTCTTCTAAAGGAGGTAACTCTCCACTGGCAGTCAAAATAAAACCAGTGCGTTTGAGATAAAGATTTAACTCCCCTAATACCGCTTTAGCATCATCGAAAATAGCTTCAATTTCGTCACTATCCTCTACCATGACGGTTTCGCCATATTCTTCATCTTCATCATCGTTGATTTCTTCTGTTAGGATAACAATAGCTAAGTCGATCGGCATTAATAAAACATAGGCTTTACCATCATACTCGATTTCGTTTTCTACATAACAAGAGAGCGATCGCTCTTCTTCATCATAGATAGTGACAATTTCGGTATCATCATATTGCCCACTTTCTGAAGAAAATTGAGAAGAAGACATAATTAATTTTAGCTAGAAACTAGATTTCAATTGTTTGTAAAAATTAGAATATCATGGTTTGAGATCATAAGAAAGAACTACTCAATACTTTGGTTATCTTTCTAAAATTTATTCTTGAGTTAAAGCAGATACGATCGTGTTAGTATTAACCGTTAACATTTTAATATAACTATCCGCTTCACTCCCTTTAACTCCAATGGAATCGGAATAAAGTTTCCCCTCAGCTAAAGTAACTCCTGCTTCTTCTGCCACAGTATTAATTAAAGTAGGGTTAATAGTGGTTTCGGCAAAAATTGCTTTAACTCCTGTATTTTTGATAATCTCTACCAAATTTTTAACAGTTTGGGCGCTGGGTTGTTCTTCTGTACTAATGCCAATTAATGTACCCGGAATTTCTAAACCATAAGCCTGACTATAATATTGAAAAGCGTCATGACTGGTAATTAGTTTTCTTTGTTCAACGGGAATAGTAGAAATTTGATTTTTAATCCATAAATCTAACTCTTTTAATTCTGTAATTAATTGAGCTGAATTTTCTTGAAAAATAGCTTCATTTTCTGGGTCTAATTCTATTAACTTATCCCTAATACTTTCAACCATAATTATCCCATTTTTTGCATCTCCCCACACATGGGGATCAGGTCTTTTTTGTCCTTCATAGTCAAAATCAAGGGGTTTTACCTGTTCTCCCACTGCTAATTTTTCGGCTTTAATACCCGATGAATTAATTAATTTAATAATATTTGGTTCAAGATTATATCCATTATATAAAATTAAATCTGCTTTCTCTAGTTCGATCGAATCTTGAGGTACAGGTTCATAAATATGAGGATCATTTCCTGCGGGTAAAATACTCACATGATTAATATTTTCTCCTGCAATTTCCTCCGTTAAATTAGCAATAATCGTACTGGTGGAAACTACTTGAAGTTGATCATTGCTTTCAGCAATTTCATCTTTTTGACTACAACCCCCCAAGCCAATAATTATAGCTATCATTAACCATATTGCTTTATTGCTCAAAAAATTTTTTATCATTTTTATTTCATTATCTTTTCATAATCTTCTCATAAATTATAACAAAAAGTTTGTAGTGATGACTTTAGCCATTAAGCATTTCCAAAAAAAATCAATGACAAGAAGGGTTAAAACCTACGAACTTAAAAAATTCACAACAAAAAACCCCCACCCACAGGGCGGAGGCTTATTAATCTACTTTAACCGTCGATCGAGCTAAAATTAGTCAATATCAGGCATTGCTAAAGTAGGCTCATTTTCACGATCGATCCCTTTCTCAAAACCACCAGCAGCCGCACGAGCGCGTCCAGCGTGCCATAAATGACCAACTAAGAAGAAGAAACCTAAAGTGAAGTGAGAAGTTGCTAACCATGCACGAGGAGATACATAGTTAAAAGCATTTACGTCAGTGATAACACCACCAACAGAGTTCAAAGAACCAAGAGGAGCATGAGTCATGTATTCAGCAGCACGACGTACTTGCCAAGGCTGAATATCATTTCTGACTTTATCTAAATCTAAACCATTAGGACCACGGAGAGGCTCTAACCAAGGACCACGGAAATCCCAGAAGCGCATGGTTTCACCACCGAAGATGATTTCACCAGTAGGAGAGCGCATTAAGTATTTACCTAAACCAGTAGGACCTTGAGCAGAACCAACGTTAGCACCTAATCTTTGGTCACGAATCAAATAGGTTAAGGCTTGAGCCTGAGAGGCTTCAGCACCTGTAGGACCGTAAAATTCACTAGGATAAGCGGTGTTGTTGTACCATACCATAGTAGAAGCGATGAATCCCATTAAGGATAAAGCACCTAAACTATAAGAAAGATAAGCCTCACCAGACCAGATGAAAGCACGACGAACCCAACCAAAAGGTCTAGTTAAGATGTGCCAAATTCCACCGAAAATACAGGTTAAACCAACCCAGATATGACCGCCGATAATGTCTTCCATGTTATTAACACTAACAATCCAACCTTCGCCACCAAAAGGAGCTTTGATTAAATAACCAAAGATAATGGCAGGATTAAGAGTAGGATTAGTAATAACACGAACATCACCACCACCGGGAGCCCAAGTATCATAAACACCGCCAAAAAACATGGCTTTGAATACGAGTAATAAAGCACCAATTCCGAGAAGGATTAAGTGATAACCAATAATATTGGTCATTTGGTTTTTATCTTTCCAATCATAGCCAAAGAAACTAGAATATTCTTCTAAGGTTTCAGGACCACGCAAAGCATGATAAAGACCGCCTAAACCTAGAACGGCGGAGGAAATAAGGTGAAGAACACCTACTACGAAGAAGGGGAAAATATCAGTTACTTCACCACCAGCACCCACACCCCAGCCTAAAGTGGCAACGTGAGGTAAAAGGATAAAGCCTTGTTCATACATAGGCTTTTCGGGAATGAAGTGAGCAGTTTCAAACAAAGTCATTGCACCTGCCCAGAAAACAATTAGACCTGCGTGAGCAACGTGAGCACCCAATAATTTACCAGAAAGGTTGATAAGTCTAGCATTACCAGACCACCATGCAAAACCGGTAGATTCTAAGTCACGTCCACCCATAGGATTAGAGAGCGTTACCACGTGGAAGTACCTCCTCAGGGAATTCAAATTTTTCGTGGGGTTGATCTTGAGGCGCCATCCATGCGCGCAACCCTTCGTTTAATAGGATGTTTTTGGTATAAAATGTTTCAAATTCAGGGTCTTCAGCCGCTCTTAACTCCTGAGATACGAAGTCATAAGCGCGGAGATTGAAGGCTAAACCAACAATACCGATCGAACTCATCCACAAACCAGTGACGGGTACAAACAACATAAAGAAGTGTAACCAACGTTTGTTAGAGAAAGCGATACCGAAAATTTGAGACCAGAAACGGTTAGCTGTCACCATAGAATAGGTTTCTTCAGCTTGGGTAGGTTCAAACGCACGGAAAGTGTTAGCTTGTTCACCATCTTGGAATAAGGTGTTTTCTACTGTTGCACCATGAATAGCACAGAGTAAAGCACCCCCTAAAATTCCCGCAACACCCATCATGTGGAAGGGGTTGAGAGTCCAGTTATGGAAACCTTGTAAGAACAAAATAAAACGGAAGATTCCCGCTACTCCGAAGGAGGGGGCAAAGAACCAGCTAGATTGTCCTAAAGGGTACATTAAGAACACGCTTACAAATACAGCGATCGGACCAGAGAATGCGATCGCATTATAAGGACGAATCCCTACAAGACGAGAAATCTCAAATTGACGTAACATGAAGCCAATTAAAGCAAAAGCTCCGTGTAATGCTACGAAAGGCCATAAACCACCGATTTGAAACCAACGAGTTAAGCTACCTTGAGCTTCAGGACCCCACAAAAATAGTAAGGAATGTCCAAAAACATCCGCAGGGGAGGATACAGCTACAGTTAAGAAGTTAGCACCTTCAAGATAGGAACTGGCTAAACCATGGGTGTACCAAGAAGTAACGAAGGTAGTACCAGTTAACCAACCCCCCAACGCCAAGTAGGCGCAAGGGAATAAAAGGATACCAGACCAACCAACGAAGACAAATCGGTCTCTTTTAAGCCAGTCATCAAGGGCATCAAACCACCCTCTTTCCGGCGCTCTGCCGACTGCAATGGTCATAATCTTTCTTTTTTTAACTTGTCAAGTTTTACTTTTTTTGTCTCTATATATTATCGGAGACGATGTTGCTACTCAGCTAGATTACTGATACGCAATTAACTTTTCTTAATATAGCATGAGTTAGGAATGATCTAACCTTGTTTTTAGATACTCGATCGGTATGCTTAAAAACCTGCTCTTTCTATTTTTAACAAATTTTTTAACAAATTGTCACAATTCTCTCAGAATCTTTAAATTTCTTTTTGGTTACATAGATGAGGTCAGCTCAAAAAGTCCTTCAAATATTGCACTCCTAATAATTGTTTAATTTCATGACAAGTTTTTCCTGATAATTTCATTTTTATTGCCACAAATGATTTAGACTGCTATATCCTGTTGTGAACTACAAGAAATTAGCACAGTAGTGGATTTATTACGTCCTCTTGTATTAATTTAGACATATCTATTTTTTAGACTTTTCTTTAAATATATTATGATTAGCAATGAATCAGTAGAAAACAAGGTTAATGAATCAAAAAATTATCTCCCCACGGAAAAAGAAAAGTATCTGGCAGTTGGCAAAAGAAGGTATTATTGATGGTGGACCTAGTATGTGTCAATTTGCTATTACTAGTGCTTGTAATGCTAAGTGCGGATTTTGTAACTTTGCAGTGGATAAAATGCCGATCGAGCAACGCCAATATGTTACTTTAGAGGAAGCAAAACAAGCCGCCGAAATTCTCTACAAAAACGGGGTTTACTTTATTATTTATGTGGGAGGTGAACCAATGTTACACCCTAACTTGACGGAAATTATCACCCATGCTTCCAGTATTGGTATGGCGCCGATGTTAGTCACCAACGCTTCACTGTTAACGAAAGAAAGAATTGAGGAGTTAGCTACAACGGGATTAGCTAGTGTTATTATATCGATCGACGCTACAGAAATAGAAAAACACGAGGAAAATAGAGGTTTAAGGGGTGTTTGTCAACGCATTAAAACCGCTAACGAATATTTTAAAAAGTACAATATCAGCACCACCGCTTCCGTCACCATGTCAAGATTGATTGATGATTATAGTCAACTTCCCTCTTTTTTAGAGTCTTTAGGCTTTGATAGCGTTACTTTTTCCTATCCTTTAACAACTCTTGCATCCTCTTACTTAGGTTATGCTGACTCTAATTTAGTGGATTATACCAAAGAAGAATTGCTCGATCGATTTGAGGCGGTGAAAGCCTTAAAAAAACAGTTTCATGTGGTTAACCCTACCGCATCCATTGAAGATATGGAGAGACACTTAAAAGGAGAAACCGAGAAATTTGGTTGTTTGGGGGGTTGGAAATTCTTTTATTTAGATTGGTTTTTAAATCTTTATCGTTGTCATAATTGGGCTGAACCGATGTGTCATATCACTGAATTTGATGGTTCACAAAGGATTAGGGATAATTGTACAGCTTGTATGATGGATTGTTACCGAGATTCGAGCGTGATGCAACATATTGCGGTTTCTGTCAGTGATGGAGTCCAAGCCTTAAAACGAGGTAATATTAAACAAGCCTTTACCCATTGGTTTAACCATAATAATCTAATTTCCGTTCGATCGGTTCTCGAAGATGCAAAATGGTTAAAAAATTTATAAGTAAGGTTTGCTGAAAAGGTATTTTGATGAGGATAGGAGAGAGGAGTCAGGAGACAGGAGATAGGAGAAATACTGAAACATCAAGGTTTTGATGCTGTTGATAGATAGAATAAGTATAGTTGTATTTTAAGAAATAAGGTCAAAAGTGTCGAATTTTTGAATAAAAATCCTCAAAACGGCGCACTTTTTCCCTAATGTATTATGTCTAAACCTTTGATTTTAATAGCTTTCTGATTTATTCAGTAAACCCTAAGTATTTCTCCTCTCTCCTAACTTCTATCTCCTTTCTCCTAGCTTAATGATTTTTTGATATTTTGTAACCTTTCTTTACTATTAATGGGTTCTCTTGGTTTTGGTAATTCTTCGTTAGGCCAACCTTCCACATCACTACATACGCAACCCTCTGGTTGTATTCCCATTTGTATCATCGGTACTGGCATAGCACAACGAGCGCAGTTACTGATTTCCCATTTTGGGGATAATAACTCTTGAATGGTTTGGATTGTACCTTCTAAATAGCAATCTCCCGTGTTTTCATCAGAGATTAATGCCCAACACTCCTCAAATTCTACACTATATCGATCGAACTGAATAATATTAGAAGGGCATAGAGACAGATTTCGACTAGGAATAATAATTTTTTTCCCTAGTTGAAGCCAATATGCTAGATATTTTTTTACCTCTGCCGATGATGCCATATAAGTAGTTAGGGAGTTAGGGAATTAAGGAGATAGTTGAGTTTATTAAATTATAATACGTTTACGAAAATCCTCGATCGTACTTTCTAAACCATCCTTTAAAGGAATAGTCGGTTGCCAATTTAAGTAATGTTTGGCTTTTGTAATATCAGGTTGTCTTTGTTTAGGATCATCTTCAGGTAAAGGTTTATAGACTAATTCAGCATCAGGGTTAATCATTTCTTGGATAGTTTGCGCTAACTCTAAAATAGTATATTCCCCCGGATTACCTAAATTTACAGGACCAACATAATCATTATTCATCAAAGCCATTAAACCCGCTACCAAGTCAGAAACATAGCAGAAACTGCGAGTTTGTGAGCCATCACCATAAATAGTTAGAGGAATACCCCTAATGGCTTGGGCAATAAAATTACTTACTACCCTACCATCTTGTTCTAACATTCTAGCTCCGTAGGTGTTGAAAATTCGAGCCACCCTAATTTCTGTCTTATGTTCTCTATAATAGTCAAAAGCTAGGGTTTCCGCTACTCGTTTACCTTCATCGTAACAACTACGAATACCAATACAATTTACATTACCTCGATATTCTTCAGGTTGAGGATGTACGTCTGGATCGCCATATACTTCAGACGTGGAAGCTAACAAAAATCTAGCCTTAACTCGTTTCGCTAATCCTAACATATTCAATGTACCCATAACATTAACCTTGATGGTTTTGACGGGGTTAAATTGATAATGAATGGGGGAAGCAGGACAAGCCAAATGATAAATTTGATCTACTTCTAATCTAATCGGTTCAGTAATATCGTGACGAATTAACTCAAAACGAGGATGATTAAACCATTGTTGAATATTATTTTTTGTACCCGTGTAAAAGTTATCTAAACATAATACTTCATGTCCTTGCTCCATAAGTCGATCGACCAAATGAGAGCCTACAAAACCAGCACCACCTGTAACTAAAATTCTCATATAATTTCCCTGACAGAATTTCAAATTAACTTATAAGTTAACCTTTATGGGTTACTCTGGCAATAGGGAACGGGGAAAGACAAGGAGACAGGGAGACAGGGTGATAGGGTGATAAGGGTGATAAGGGTGATAAGGGTGACAGGATGATAGGGTGATAAGGGTGAATATTTTTAATTTTTAATTCTTAATTCTTAATTCTTAATTTTTAATTCTTAATTCTTAATTCTTAATTCTTAATTCTTAATTTGATTAATTCGTGTTTCTCCCTTATTTAGTGCATCGTGACGGATGCCCGATCGATCGAGTACAATTAAGCCTAATGCTTCGAGGTAAGATTTGACTCGTATTGCCTTAATGCCTAAAACTTCAGGGGGAATGTTTAAGACGGTTTCGTTATCTTCTACGGCGATAATCGTTGTATTTAAACCACTAAAACTCAACACGGCACTACCGCCACAGGCACTATACGGAATGACTAAACTATTTATATCTTCTGCCCAAAGACTATAAGGGTTTCGTTGGAAGGTAAATTGAGGCGCTTTGCTTAATCCCACTAACACGCAGGATAAAAAAGTGTATCCTAATTCTTCGGCGCTCGATCGAGCTGATATATTAATATCTAAGGGTAAAGGGGATAAAGCAGGGGCGTGGGCGCAAGGTATCTGAAATTCCCTGACTAACAGATGAGAGATAACGGCTTCTGCACCAGCTAAAACATCAACACCGTTGCCATGACGATAATCTTCTAAGGCTTTACTATCGGTATCATCAGGAAATCTTGCGACTACGGCTAAGGCGTTTACTTTTTTTTCTCTGATTAATGTTTCAGCACTTCGTAGCAAACTGTCAGGATTGCCAATTGTACCCCAACTTGCACCGCTATCGGCGGTTCTCAATTCCACATTTAAGGCTCGATCGGTGATAATATAATCTTGAATATTGATGCCTAAAGTTGCCCTTACTGCGTCTGCTACTTGTAGATGTCTATATCGCAATTCGGTTTCGATACCTTTGTCTAAAATTAAGCCGATTTTGTTTTGTCTGACGGATTCTAAACCCCATTCTCCTGATGCGAATTTGTCTAAGGCGTAACCCTCCACATAGTCTATATTTTCACATTGCCAATATAAATTTGCTCCATTCATGACGTTGGGATGGGTAATCACTCGATCGCACACTTGGGAGAACGATCGTGCTACGGGTAAAGCATCCCCTGCATAACCCCCAATAGATGCACCAATACCAGTGGGAATAATTAAAACGGTAGAGTAAGGTTTTTTGATCATTTTTAATATTACAAATCAACACTAAGAAAATGCTTTAAGTAAGGAGTAATGAGTAAATGCCCATCACTTATAAAGTAGAATTGAATTACCACATTCAAATTTTATTTATGAATAATAATAACATAAATATAACCATTCAAGAAAGAACAAAAAATTAGTAATTATAGTTATAAAAGCATATCATGAGCTTAAAAAAAGACATTTTTATGATAGATTAAAGTTTGACAAAAAATCAAAAAGTCAATCTATACAAAGTTTTTAAGAGCTATTGATCTATTAAATAAAAATTTTATTAATAAATATTATATTATTTTAAAAGAAGTAAATAAAATTCTATATTAGATAAAATAATGATAAAACTAGGTTTAATTTAATTATCTAAATTTGAAAAAATGATAGAATAAAATGCAAGAATTATCAAGGTATTAATAAGTTCAATTAATAACTGACGTTACGCACTCATTCAAATATTAAGTTAAGGGAGGTTTCAGGTAGCAGGTAGCAGGTTTCAGGTTTAAAACCCTCAAACATTGATTCGTCAGTCAAAGGATTTACTTCGACATAAAGAAAAAAATCAATAAACATAAGTTTCTTGTCAATTCTTTAACCTAACACCTGACACCTGACACCTGACACCTAAAATCAACAATTAATTCTATTTTTGCGTAACATCAGTTAATAAATGAAAAGAAAAAGAATCTAGTTAGATATTAACTGTTACTCATTACTTCAAAACCAAGCATATCATTTACCTCCCCTTCAGCAAAAGACTTTTTCAGCAAACCCTAAATACTTTTTGAGCAAATCCTCGTTAGCGATCGAACTCAGGTTAAGATTAATGAAAAATATTTTTTTCAATGAGTGAAAATGCTTAAAATCGAATTACCTAAAATTCCCTCCTATGCTTGGCAGTGTGACATCGGCAAAATTTGGGAAAACCCTTATAAAGTGCGTTATGAGAGTAACTTAGATGATGGTGCAAATCATGGAATGCCTTTAGGGGGATTTGGTAGCGGTTGCATCGGTAGAGGAGTTAACGGTGATTTTAACCTCTGGCATATTGACGGCGGTAATCATATTTTCAAGGCTTTATCCGCTTGTCAGTTTAGCGTTTTTGAGCAGGTGGAAGGAGAAACTCCCCAAGTTTATGCTATGAGTACAACTCCTCCTGAAGATGGTAGTTTATCTAGTTGGACATGGTATCCTCAAGGTAAAGGCACTTATTCGGCGTTATATCCTCGTAGTTGGTTTGACTATCAAGGAGTGTTTAAGTCTCATATTATTTGTGAGCAATTTTCCCCTATCTGGGGAGGAAGTTACCAAGAGGCGAGTTACCCCGTGGCGATGTTTGATTGGAGTATTCATAATCCCACGGATAAGGATATTACTATTAGCATCATGTTTTCGTGGCAAAATAGCGTTGGTTGGTTTACTAATGCTATTAAAAGCCCTACGGTAAAGGTTAGGGATGATGGAAGCCCTGAGTATGAATATCAACCCCGTTGGGGGGATAGCACAGGCAATCTTAATCAGTGGATTCAAGATAATTTTCGGGTGGGTTGTCTGTTCGATCGAATACGCATGAATGACGAACCGAAGGAAGGAGAAGGACAATTTGCCATTGCTAGTGTGACGAATCCAACTTTAGAGGTGTTTTACCATAGCCGTTGGAATCCCAAAGGAGACGGTAGTGAGTTATGGGATTATTTTGCTATGAATGGTTCACTCCCAGATTACCAAGATGAGACACCTGCCGAACCGGGGGAGCAAATTGCGGGGGCGATGGCGATTAGATTTACGGTTAAAGCAGGAAAAACGAAAAAAATTCCCTTTGTTTTGGCTTGGGATTTCCCCGTAACAGAATTTGCGGAAGGAATCAACTATTATCGCCGTTATACGGACTTTTTCGGAAGAAATGGCAAAAATGCTTGGGCAATAATACGAACCGCTTTAAAACATAGCGATATGTGGCAAAATCGCATTTCTGAGTGGCAAAAACCAATTTTAACTCGATCGAACCTACCCGATTGGCTTAAAATGGCATTGTTTAACGAATTGTACTTATTAGCGGATGGTGGTAGTTTATGGACAGCCGCCACAGAAAATGATCCCGTAGGACAGTTCGGTGTGCTAGAATGTATTGATTATCGTTGGTATGAAAGTTTAGATGTAAGGTTATATGGTTCATTTTCCATGATCCTTTTATGGCCTCGTTTAGATAAATCGATTTTAGAGGCTTTTAGTCATGCCATTTCCCATAGTGACGATACTCCTCGTATTATCGGTTATAATCGTGCTAGTGCCATTAGAAAGGCAAAAGGGGCAACTCCTCACGACTTAGGCGCACCGAATGAACATCCTTGGGAAAAAACCAACTATACTAGCTATCAAGATTGTAACTTATGGAAAGACTTAGGCTGTGATTTTGTTTTGCAAGTCTATCGAGATTATCTGTTTACGGGGAGTAAAGATCAAGATTTTTTGTGGGAATGTTGGGCTAGTATTGTAGAAACCCTCCATTATGTTAAGGGTTTTGATTTGGATGGTGATGGTATCCCCGAAAATTCGGGTGCGCCAGATCAAACTTTTGATGATTGGCGGTTACAGGGTATTAGTGCCTATTGTGGCGGTTTATGGATTGTGGCGCTGGAGGCTGGTATTGCCATTGGTAAAATCTTAATGGCTAACCCCCCCATGAATCCTAATTTACAACCTGATGACTTCCCCGAAGGCATTAGAAGTTCGATCGAAGTGTTTGCAGATTGGCTACAAAAATCTAGGGCAATTTATCATCAAACTTTATGGAATGGGGAATATTATCGCTTAGATAGTGAAAGTGGTTCGGATGTAGTTATGGCGGATCAACTTTCTGGACAATTTTATGCACAAATATTAGGATTACCTGATGTGGTAGAATCTGAGTATGTTCGATCGACCTTAAACAAAGTTTATGATGCTTGTTTTCTCAAATTCCATGAAGGAAAATTTGGTATTGCCAACGGCTTAAAACCAGACGGAAAACCAGTAAAAGAAAATGATACTCACCCTTTGGAAGTGTGGACTGGTATTAATTATGGTATTGTGGCATTTATGATACTTAACGGCATGAAAGAAGAAGGCTTAAAGGTAGCGGAAACGGTAGTTAAACAAGTCTATGAAAATGGCTTACAATTCCGCACTCCCGAAGCTATAACCGCCGTCGGCACATTTCGAGCTAGTCATTATCTACGAGCTATGGCAATATGGGCAATATATCATGTGCTTAGTTAGGGTTTGCTGAAAAAGTATTTTGATGGAGATAGGCAAAAGGCAACAGAAATGTTAAGGATATTGTGTCATTGCGTGGCACTAAGCAATCTCCATCAGCCTTGATTTTTGAGATAAAATCCCTACTGGGTTGAATAATATTCAATCCAGATCAGTGATAAAATTTACCATGAAAAAGTTATCATCTGTTGAAGTGTTAATTGTTCATTGTTACTCGTCATTAACAATTTCCACAGATTTATCTAAAAAAGTTTTGTCTTTCTTTGATAATTGTTCGAGAGATAACATATAATTTTCACTAGAAAACTGAGGTAATATTTCTTTAATAAATGCCTCCGCCGCTTTCGATCGATAACGATTAGAATTAACTATCACTGATAAAGTGCGCTGAATTTCTACCCCTTCAATATGGGCTCGATGGATAATGCCCATTTTTAACTCTTTTTCAATGGCAGTCACCGACACAAAAGAAGCACCTAAACCAGATTGTACAGCGTTTTTGATGGCTTCGATCGAATTTAACTCCATTTCCACCTTTAACTCTCCTGTATTGATTTCACAACGGCTTAAAACTTGATCTAAAACCTTGCGAATAGTGGATTGAGAGTCTAAAGTAATATAATTAAGACTATATAAATCATCCTTAGCGATGGTTTCCTGTTCAGCAAAAGGATGGTTTGGTGGTATAATCAACGCCAACTCGTCTTGGGCGTAGGGGATAATTTCCAGTACGTCTTGTAACTCTGAAGGCACTTCACCCCCAATAATTGCTAAGTCAACTTGCCCATTTGCTACAGCCCAAGATGTGCGACGGGTAGAATGTACCTGCAATTGTACACTAACATAAGGGTATTTTTGATGAAACAAGCCAATCATTCTCGGTAGTAAATAAGTACCAGTAGTTTGAGAAGCTCCCACAATTAAAGTACCCCCTTGAAGATTCTGTAAGTCTTCGATCGCACGACAAGTTTCCTGACAAAGAGTGATAATTTTTTCCCCGTAGGCAAGAAGTAAATTACCTGCTTCTGTTAGTTGTGCTTTTCTTCCTCCCCTGTCAAATAAAGGTACAGCTAATTGTTTTTCGAGGTTTTGGATTTGTAAACTAATAGCAGGTTGAGATACAAATAAACTATCCGCCGCTCGTTTAAAACTACCTTCGTCAGCAATAGCTTTTAAAATGCGTAATTGATCAAGAGAGAAAGGAATATCTGACATATATTTGATAAATAAATAATAACAGGAATAGTGTAAAAGGTTTTAGGTGTTGGGTGTAACGATATTCGGTGCTGTATCTGAAAATTTTGAGTCAATTTTATTTTATTAATGAGTAATAAATCACTCTAAATATTTAGTGTTAACGGAAATAATCTTCTCTGTTTTACCTGATACTTTTACCCATATCCAATATCGAAAAACCATAAATTTTATTAATTGAAAGAATTTACTTTAAATTTCTCACAATAATATTTCGACTTTCACCGTAGAAGCATCAATTTTTGACACCATCATTGATAAGATCAAATTGAACAATAAAATAAGTATTAATTATATTTTCTATTTTTTAAGTATAGACTCTATGCACCATTTTGACGCAAAAATGATCCATTTTTCTAACTTGGATTTAATGGCACAATTTTCGCCCTTATCCTTCCCTCGTTGGTTGACTCCTAGCCATTTTATCATGATAGGTTTACTATTGATATTTGCCATCGCCCATAGTGGTTTAGCGAGTTTGAGAGTGTGGGGGGAGTCAAAAATCGGGGCGCGATTATATCGAGTTTTATTTGCCTTAGTCAGTATCCCCCTAGCAACAATTCTCGTTATCTATTTTTTCAATCATCGTTACGAAGGTTTAATGCTGTGGCAAGTGCAAGATATTCAGGGAGTAAAAGCCACTGTGTGGATATTATCTTTTATTTCCTTTATTTTTCTTTATCCTGCTACTTTCAACTTATTAGAAATTGCGGCAATTACGAAACCTGAAGTTCATCTTTACGAAACAGGTATCATTCGCATTTCTCGTCATCCTCAAATGGTAGGGCAAGTTATTTGGTGTATCGCTCATAGCATCTGGCTTGGTACAACTTTTACCCTAGTAACATCCTTTGGCTTAATAGCTCATCATATCTTTGCTGTGTGGCATGGCGATCGACGCTTAACAAAACGTTACGGTGAAGCCTTTGTTAAAGTGAAGGAAAGAACTTCTGTAATACCAATGTTGGCAGTATTAGACGGGCGACAAAAACTAGACATCAAAGAATTTTTAAAACCTGCTTATGTAGGAGTTATCGGCTTCATCTTCCTTTTTTGGTGGTTACATCCTTGGTTGATGACGGCAACGGCTAGGGTAACTATTTAATGAAGAATGGAAAATGAATAGTAATTAATTAATATCTACTACCTAATTTCTCATTACTTCCACCTCCACTAATTGTGAATAAATTGTTGGGGGATCAGGTAAAGTCACGGTAGAATTAACATATTAAGACTCAATTAATATCTCTTTTCATTATTTCAGTCGATCGAATTTTAAAAATCTTTTCTTAAACCCCGATTAAAACCATTATGATTTCAGTCACTCAAACAACTTTTAATCAAGAAGTTTTACAATCATCACAACCAGTGTTGGTTAATTTTTGGGCTCCTTGGTGTGGTTTATGTTTAATGTTAAATCCCATTTTGAATAAAATACAATCAGAATGGCAAGAACAACTAAAAATAGTTAGTATTAATGCAGATCAAAATTTATCTTTAGCAAATAGTTATCGTTTACGAAATTTACCCACTTTATTATTAATTAATAGGGGAGAAGTAATCCATCGATTAGAGGGTTTTCAAAGTAGAGAAGACCTCTATAATAGCATGAATAATATTATGCTAACTTTAACTCCTAAATCAGCCTAATAGTGAATAGTTGATAATTCTCCATTCTCCATTCGACCTTCTCCATTATTTATGATTGCTATTTATCCGGGTAGTTTTGATCCAATTACATTAGGACATATTGATCTGATTAAACGTAGTAGTATTTTATTTGAAAAAGTAATTGTTGCTGTGTTAAAAAATCCTAATAAAACTCCTCTTTTTACCGTAGAAAAAAGAGTTGCACAAATTAAAGAATGTACTCAAAATATTCATAATATAGAAGTGGATAGCTTTAGTGGTTTAACGGTAGAATATGCTAAGAAAAAACAAGCTGGAGTTTTATTGAGGGGTTTAAGGGTTATGTCTGATTTTGAACAAGAGTTACAAATGGCACATATTAATAAAACTTTAGAGAATAACATTGAAACTGTCTTTTTGGCTACCAATACGGAGTTGAGTTTTGTAAGTAGTAGTGTAGTCAAGGAAATTGCTAAATTCGGAGGCTCGATCGAACATCTTGTAACTCCCAATATTGCAAAAGATTTATCTTTAAGTTTTAGTGTGAAAAATTAGTTGACAAAATTCATTGTTCAAGGTTCACTATTGATTGTTAACTATAATAATATTTATGAAAGTCAGTTCTAGTTTTATTAGTCTTTGTTTAAGTTTAGTCGGAGGTATTCTTTTAATTTCATCTTTAATTGAATATCTTTTTTTGGTTTTTCCCTTACAATTTCAAGATCAAACTTGGCAAATAACCGTTACTAATGGTTTAGTCGATCGAGGTATTGTTCCTTTAATGTCTATTTCTTTATTATTAATAGCATGGTGGATTCATGATAATAATATTAATGAAAAAGCAGGAAAAATAATTCGTATTCCTGTGTTTATTATTGCCAGTATTTTAGGCTTAATCTTTTTGTTATTAGTTCCCTTACATTTAACTAATATTAATAGTGTTAGTGGTGATTTAATGGCTCAAATTACCCAAAAAGTTCAGCAACAACAGACGCAAATACAAGGATTTGTAGCTCAATTGGATGCCATTGCCAAAAATCCTGAACAGTTAAAACAGGAAATTGCTCAACGTAATCAAGTTATCGAAGCGGGAGGATTAATACAAGGGCAACAGCTTAACCCTCAAGAGTTAGAGTTAATTACCAGTCAAAGAGATCAACTACAACAAATGTTAGATTTATCTCAAAAACCTGATGAGTTACAAGCTAAACTTGAAGAAGTTGAAATTAGATTACGAGGTGAATTGAAAGAGATGGAAAATAATGAAATTAGTAAGGCAAAAACCATCGCTTTAAAACAAAGTTTACGCACTTCTATTAGTAGTTTAATGCTTTCGATCGCTTATATTGTCATCGGTTGGTTAGGATTACAAATGATGATGGTTAAGAGTAAAAAAGTCAGCGAATAAAAACTTTTACATGATTGTTTATTTTTATCAAAATACTTTTTTATCACAGCAGATTTAATTGCTTTTTTAACTTCATTTTCAACATTAAAAATTAACACATTTAAAAAGGCGGTGTTAGTGTTAGGTAAAATAATGAAAAATCAAAATTTTGAGATTATCGATATTAATGGATAATTTTCAATTCTCAATTCTCAATTAAATTTATGTGTTTAGCGATACCGGGTAAAATAGTCAGCATTGAAGGAGAAAATCCCCTCGAAAAGAAAGGAAAAGTCAGTTTTGGGGGAGTGTTAAAAGAAGTTAGTCTTGCCTATACCCCAGATGCTCGAATTGGTAATTATGTCGTAGTTCATGTGGGTTTTGCCCTCAATGTCATTGATGAAGAAGAAGCACAAAAAACTTTAACCATTTTAAATCAAGTATTATAAAACTTTAATGAAAATATAGACAAATATATACAAATAATGTCAAGTATTAGCTGAAAATCTGATAAAAAAAGAGAATTGTTCTTAATTTCCTTCATTTTATAGTAACATTAAATTATCATTACTCCCCTTGATTGGATTATGCAGTTAGTCGAAAGACATATTATTACAAAAACTCACTCTTTTTGGTCATCACTAGATCAAGTGTGTTTTGCTTCTAAAAATCTGTACAATAAAGCTAACTATAATATCCGACAAAGCCTGATTTTTTGTGGAGAATTTTCGAGCTATAATCTCCTTGATAAAGTCTTAAAATCAACTCCTGAATATCGAGCATTACCAGCTAAAGTCGCTCAACAAACCCTGAGAAACTTAGAACAAAATTGGAGTTCTTTTTTTGCAGGTATAAAAGAGTATAAATCACATCCAGAAAAGTTTTTAGGAAAACCTAAATTACCTAAATATAAAGACAAAAATGGACGACATTTAGTGATTTATACCGCTCAAGCTGTAAGTAAAAAGAGTTTAAAACAAGGATCAATTAAATTATCGGGTTTAGACTTTTCTTTTCCTAGTAAAATTCGGGGAGAAAAGTTACATCAAGTGAGAGTAGTTCCCAAAAATAACTACTATATCATAGAGGTAATTTATGAAAAAGAGGAGGTAAAACCAAAAGATAAAACAGAAAAAATAGCTGCTATAGATTTAGGCATAAACAATTTAATAGCGTTAACATCAAATCAGCAAGGATTCACCCCAATTCTGATTAACGGGCGGATATTAAAGAGCATAAATCAATTTTATAATCTCAAAAAAGCTAAATTACAAAAACAACTGCCATTGGGACAATATTGGTCAAATCGTCTAAGTTTGTTAACAAGAAAAAGAGAGGAAAAAATAAATGATTACTTTCATAAAGTAAGTAGTTATTTAGTAAATCTGTTATTAGAGTCAGAAATAGATACTTTAGTAATAGGAAAAAATAAAAACTGGAAACAAAAAGTGGAATTGGGAAAAAGAAATAATCAAAATTTTACGAGTATTCCCCATAATAAATTGATAGAAAAAATAAAATATAAATGTCAATTAGTGGGAATAACAGTAATAGAAAGAGAGGAATCCTATACAAGTGTAGCCAGTTTTTTAGACTTAGATGAAATGCCGACTTATGGGGTTGTAAGAGAGGAAGAAAAAGTAAAATTTAGTGGCAGAAGAATAAAAAGAGGTTTATATCGTAGTGGCAGTGGAAAACTGATCAATGCTGATGTAAATGCAAGTTATAACATATTGAGAAAAGCATTCCCTAAAGCATTTGTGGAAGGGATAGAGAGGTGCGTAGTTCACCCCCGGTTGGTAACATCAACGAAACAAAAGATGAAGGTGAGTACCTGAAATGGACTTCAAGTCAATGTTATATTTGACTATATTTTTTGGAACTATTATAAATACTATGGGATGATAATTAAACTTTTATAAACGGGGAAATAGGGAAATATTTTTAATTCTCAATTCTCAATTCTCAATTCTCAATTCTCGATTCTCAATTCTCAATTCTCAATTCTCAATTCTCAATTCTCAATTCTCAATTCTCAATTCTCACCTATGGATAATCGATCGAGCGGTACAGAATCTTATATAAGTAAAGTAGTAACGACTATTTGGCATAATGTCCAAAATCAGTTACCGATTCCTCGTTTAAAGCCGAATGCAAGGGTAGCTGGAATTTACGTCAAAAATGGACAAGAAAAACACCGCTCTTTTTATCCTTTGTTGGGCGATCGATATATCATAGGTAGAAGCACTAAAAGTTGTGATATTGTTATCCGCAGTGCCATTATCAGTCAAACCCACTGCGTCATCGAAAGAGATACTAATAACCCCGAAAAATTTATTATTCGTGACTTAAATTCTACAAATGGCGTTTATTTAGGCAATCAACGCTATCAATCCCTTACCCTTGAGCATAACGATCGTATCACATTAGGACCTCCAGAATTAGCCGATGTCATTGAGATACATTTTGATAAATCTCTCCCTAAATGGTTAACCCTTGCCCGTTATGGTTTAATCAGTAGTGGTATTGGCGTATTGTTACTTATGGTTTGGTTGGGTTTTCAGTGGAGTCAATATGACGTTTATCCTATCCCTGATCATGTGGGCGGTTCAACAGTAGTGTATGGTGATGATGGTAAAACCTTACTTTCTCCCCGTATCGATTCTCCTCATCGAGAGTTAGATAGTTTACAAGAATTTTCCCCCTACTTACCCCAAGCCTTAATGGCATCGGAAGACAGTCGCTATTATTGGCATTTTGGGGTTGATCCTATCGGCATACTCAGGGCAATATTAATTAATAAACAGGGAGAAACTCAACAGGGTGCTAGTACTATAACTCAACAACTAGCTCGAAGTATCTATCCCGATGTGGGCAGAGAAAATAATTTACAGCGCAAACTGCGAGAAATGATAGTAGCAACCAAGCTAGAAGCAGTTTACAGCAAAGATGAAATTATGAAAACCTATCTTAATCGTGTTTATCTGGGGGTGCATTTATACGGTTTTGAAGATGCTGCCCAATTTTATTTTGGCAAATCCGCCAGAGACTTAGACTTAGTAGAATCTGCTACCCTCGTGGCAATTTTACCCGCCCCCAATGCCTATAACCCTGTACAAGATTACGATACAGCGATTCAATTCCGTAATCGAGTTATTGAAAGAATGCTCAATTTAGGCATGATAACCAAAGAAGAAGCATCTAAGGCTAGACGATCGAGAATTTATCTTAGCCCAAAAGCGCAGGAAACTTTATCAAATATTTTAGCACCCTATTACTATAGTTACGTCTTTCAAGAAATGAATCGCCTATTGGGTAGTAATTTGACACAAGAAGGAGATTTTATCATTGAAACCGCCTTAAACCCCAAAATTCAAGCTATAGCTGAAGAGAGCCTGAAAAATCATCTTGCTACTAATGGAAAACAAAACAACTTCTCTCAAGGTGCGATCGCCACTATTCGAGGCAAAAATGGAGAAATAGTCGCCTTAGTAGGAGGAAAAGACTATCGAGAAAGTCAGTTTAATCGAGCTACTCAAGCCAAAAGACAACCCGGCTCAACTTTTAAGGTTTTTGCCTATACAGCCGCCCTAGAAGCAGGAATTTCCGCAAATAAGAGCTATTCTTGCTCCCCTCTCCGATGGCAAGGATTCACCTATCGAGGTTGTGAAAGAACGGGGGGAGGTACTAATATGTATGTAGGCATGGCTCAGTCAGAAAATGCGATCGCGCTAAGAATTGCTAAAGATGTAGGCTTAAATAAAGTAGTAGAAACAGCGAAAAAATTAGGTATCAAATCAGAGTTAAAAGCCGTACCCGGTTTAATATTAGGACAAAGTGAAGTAACAGTCTTAGAAATTACGGGCGCTTATACTCCTTTTGCGAATCAAGGCATTTGGTCACGTCCCCACGCTATAAGAGTAATTCGAGATGGGAGAGATTGTGAAGATTTTGAAAAACATAACACCTGCCGAGAAATTTACCGTTTCAATGAGAATAAAGACGAGCAAAAACAAGTTATTAATTCCAAAATTGCCCAAACCATGAATACGATGTTACGACAGGTAATTACTTCAGGCACGGGGAGAAGTGCATCCGTAGGCAAAGATGAAGCAGGAAAAACAGGCACAACCAATAAAGGCGTTGACTTGTGGTTTATAGGCTACGTCACTCAAGATAATCTTGTGACGGGCATTTGGTTAGGCAATGATAATAATTCACCTACCAATAGTAGTAGTGGACAAGCAGCGATATTATGGGGTAATTATATGAAAAAGGCATTAGCAATTAATTAGGTGTTTTTAAAAAGTTTTTTGGAGAAGTCTAATATGTTGGTGGGTAATACCCACCCTACTTTGTTATCAATCCTTCGTTAAAGTTTGGGCTAACTCCTCAATAGTATCTTGGGGTAAACCTGTTAACATTACCACTTGTTCGATCGTCATTTCATTTCTGAGCAAATTGAGTGCAACTTCTAATTTACCTTCCAATTGACCTTTAATTTCTCCTTCTCGGAGTATTTCTTGGTAAATTACTGATTCTTTCATAATGTCGCTCCTTAATATTTGTTTAATGGTTGTCTCGTTTAAAACTAATCCCGCTAAAATACTGGATATTGCTAATAAGTTGTTTTTTGTCGTGGTATCAGACTCTTGTTTAATAGTTTGAGCTATCTGGGTTAATACCATTTTAGGATTTTCTCCTGACGATAGCACTGCTAAAGGTAATAAACCTAATTGAGTCATAAATAATTCGGGTGGTTGCTCCCAAAGTCGAATTACATCAAATTCATGGTAGGTTTTCTCTAAGCGGAAATTATTTTGTTGTGCTAATTCAGAAGCAGTTTTTCGCAGATAAATTACTACTTGTTTCATCTGTTTTTGGGGATAACGGCGATATACCCTCAATCGATAATCAATCATCCGAAATGCCATTGTTTCATCGGTGTCCGTTTGAAATTCTAGATGTAAAACTAGGTTTTCCGATTGTAATAAAATAAGAGAATCTGCCCGAATTGGTTGCAATGATAACTCAGTGGGTTTTAATTCTGTTAAAGTGACTTTATAGCCTAATAGCCATTGGGCAAAGTCTTCGCTATAGTTTTCGGCTAAAAATTTGCATACGTTATCAAACATGAATTTTATTGAGATATTTATTTTTAAATTAAAGCAAAATATCTATTTTTGTAAAATTATGTCGTTATGATAAATGCCTAAAGGCATCACTATAAATAGTGAATGAGAATGTTGTCATAAAATTTAATAATTGTTTTATGAAAAAAAACTTATAATACAGGGTGTCTTGAATAATTATCGTTTTCAATTTCAGAAGATTAGTTTATGGCGTTACCTCAACAACTAAAGTGGCTTTGGGTAGTTTTATTGTTTATACCCGTCATTTTGACTACTAAAATTCAGTTTTCCTGTTATCCCTTGATTACTAACGGAAATTTACCTCCAGTATGTTATCAACAACCGAAGATTTCTCAGATTATTACAGATAGTCATACTCACGGTACTGTCTTGTATAATATTGCTTTAACTTCCAGTGATAGAGGTGTTTTAAGGCAATTATCGTCAAATTCGGATATACCTAGAGTTGATTATGATTCTCAAAAACTTCAGGTAGAAATATTGGGTAATAAAAATACTCCTCCTGATTTATCAGAAAGTATTTTTAAGAATCTGATTGATAGTCAAGTACCTTTGTCAGTCCCACTGTTAAAAAGATTAGCTCTAAATCCCAATACTAGCGACTCGATTTTAGAGTATCTAATTTTAAAGTTTGGTAACGATGATATTAATTTTTCTATCAGCAATCGATCTCAACTTTCTTTACCTATAATTCAATTACTCTATGAATATACCATACAGTACGGTTCTAAGAGAAAGTATTATATATTCTCGGCTATAGCATCTCAACAAAATGCACCACCAAAGATACTTCAAGAATTGTTAGATAAAGCACAAAATCTTGAAAAATCAGAAGATGAAAACGGATGCCTTATTTATCAAGGATTATCGGAAAATCTTACCTTAAAAGAGAAACTAGGAGGAAGAAAAGCTCAACTTATTGAAGATCGATCGAACCCAGAAAATTGTAAAAAAAAACCGTGTAAATCGACAACAAGAAGAAATGTAACATGGGGCTTAATTGCTGGAGGTGTAGTGATTGGAACAGTTTTAGTGATTGGTAGCGGAGGATTATTAGCACCCATCGCTCTCGGTGCAGGAGCTTTAACTGCGGGTACAGTTTATGTCGCAGGAGAATTTCTCAGTCAATGCCCACCCCATTGATTACTTTTTTGTCATTGCGAGGCACGAAGCAATCTGAATCACCTTAATTTTTCTTATGCAAACTTAGTTAAAAACAAGGAGTAAATTATGTTCAACGAAAATACAAATCTCAAAAGTCTTTTAGAGAAACCTATCAACAGAATTATTATTGCAGTAGGTGCGATCGCACTATTTTTAATCATCCTCATTTGGATCATAGCAACACTATATAATGTCGATACTCCCCCCGTTTGTCTTTCCGTTACAGAAGGGTGTAACCCATTGGACATACAAGAAGTTTCTGGTAACTCACATCCTATTCTTATTAGTCCTTTTCCGGTTAGTCTAATTTCAGGGGGACTTTCCACAGTGGCATTAGGAGTATTAATTGGGGTAGGTTTTTTGGAATTGCCGATCGTCTTTGCCTTAGCAGGAGGAGTAGCTTTTGCCAGTTTGACTTATACCACCTTACAAGTATTGTATTAAATATTTACAACTAACCCTCATTAGACGATCGTAAAACAGGCAAGATGCCTGTGTATTTACCAAATATTTATTGTAAAAAAAGAGCAGATTATGAACGTATTAGAATTTAAAAATGTTAGCTACCAAAGAGAGGGAATGAATTCCCCTTTAAAAGATGTAAATTTTACCATTGAACAAGGTGAGTTAGTCCAATTAAAAGGCAGTAATGGAGCAGGAAAATCTACCATCATTGACTTTATTTTAGGCATTCGAGAACCCGATAGCGGAGAAATAACCATTTTTAATGAATCCCCCACTGACTTAAAACATAAATTTAAAACAGGGACAGTAATTCAAAATTTAACATTTCCTAATGGCATTAAATTAAGAAAATGGATTAACTTAATCGAAAGTCATTATCCCAAAGTCAAAGAAAAAGTAAACTCATCTTTACAAAAATTAGAAAATCAAGAACAAAATGAGGACTTAAGGCAGAATAAATATAATTGTGAATTTTCTGGAGGACAACAAAGAAAAATTTCTTTTGCCCTTGCCCAAGCAGGAAATCCAGATTTTCTAATTTTGGACGAACCCACGAGTAATTTATCCCCTGAAAATTGTCAAAAAATTGGGCAACAAATTCAAGAGTTTAGCAATGAAGGTAAAACTATTTTACTTGTTGATTGGACTTCGGAAATAGGAGTAAATCCCCATAAAACTTTAATCTTAGAAAATGGACAAGTTACAGTAGAAAAAGGTATATCCTTAGAAAAATTAGAATCCAAACAATCTCAACATGAGGAGAAAAAACCTAGTCTATTTCACTGGATAGGCTTATTATTTCAACATATTAATTTTAACATTTATCAAACCATCCAACTTGATAAAAGATACCTCATAATATCTTTATTTATCACTGTTGTCTATGCTGGTTTTATTTCCTATATCCCCCGTATATTCCCATTAGAGGGTACAGGTATTAGTCATTCTTTTATTGTTGCTAATGCCTATTCTTTTTATTTAGCATTAATGGCGATCACAATTACAGGAAATACTATTTCGATCGAGCGTCAAAATGAGACGTTAAATAAAATATTAAAAATACTACCTTTACCTCCCGTAATTTATCTTTCTGCAAAAGTAATTGCATCTTTATTAATCGTAACTATTCTCACTTTTTTCATGGTTGGAATAACAGTTTTATTAAGTGATATTCCTTCATCGGAGTTACTAATTTTATCCTTTGGTTTTATACTAGGGGTGATACCTTTTCTCTTTTTAGGAGTAGCATTAGGTTATTTCTTTGGACAAAAAGTGATTCAATCAATAGCATTAGTTAGTTGCTTTTCATTAATGCTTCCCCTTTATCTCGCCAATATATTAGAACCTTTTAAAAATGCTTTAGAACAATCTAGTAAATGGATTAAATGGTTTAATGTTGGGGAATTATTAAGCAACTATTTTGCTACTTTATCACCCTTTTATCATAATATTCAATTACTATTATATTTTGAAAAAGAACAACATTACGATCTTTATACCAATATCCATAAAATGTGGGTAATTCTGTATATCGTTTTTACTTTAATTGTCGCCTTATGGGCTTATCAAACAGTCGTGAAAAAAGATGCTAAGGCATAAACAAATTTCCTTTTTAAGAGATTGCTTCGTGCCTCGCAATGACAACTAAAAGAATAAATAATTAATTTTCTTGGATGTTTGAAGTCGCTTTAGCAGACTTTGGCTATTAGCTTTGTCAATTTATTGCAAAGCGGTTTATGGGTTTAAACGCTTATCTCGCAAAGAAATAAATTTCATTGCTAACAGCTTAACTCTACTAAAGTGAGTTTATTTTTATCATTCTGTTTTTTTTTCTAATAATCAATTAAAATGTATTTCTTACCATGAATAACATCAATGATTTAGTATCTAATGCAGTGCAATCCAGCTTACAATCTTTTTGGAATAACTGGATGAGTAACCATCGTAACCTTGCTTTTTTTATTTCCCATCCAATTATTAGTCTTACTTTGTTCATTATCTTAATCTTAACTCTTTGGGGAATTATTCAGCAAATTCCGTATCTTTTAGTTAAGTTTTGGGTAGTAATTTTAAAGTCTCCTTTTAACTTAGGAAAATCTTTATTAACGACTAATAATAATGATGCAATTACATCGTCATTGAATGTAAATCAAGCAAAATTATTACAGGAAATATTAACTCAATTAGAAGCTATTAAAAATGAGCAAATAAATATCCGAAAAGAGTTGGAAGACTCAAAAAAAATAGCATAATCTTTAATATTTTTTGGTGGGGATTGGGCAGAAAAATTTTCTGCCCCTACAATCTTTGTGTGCTACATCAGTATAATGCACTATATTAAATAATAACAATTAGGGTAAAAAATTATGAGTAACCTAACTATTGATTGTCGATCGATCGAATTAACCCATGATAAATTTTATCAATTATGTGTCAATAATCGTAACCTTAAATTTGAGAAGAATAGTAAAGGAGATTTAGTTATTATGTCACCAGTAGGAGATATTAGCAGTAACTGCAATATTGAAATTGCCTATCAATTACAAGCATGGAGTCGTCAAAATACGAAGGGGATTGCTTTTGATTCTTCTGCTGGTTTTATCTTACCAAATAACGCCATTAGATCGCCCGATGCGTCTTGGATTTCTTTGGAAAAATGGCAATTAATTCCTGATGAAGAAAAAGAAAAATTTGCTCGTATTTGCCCTGATTTTATCATTGAATTAATGTCTCCCAGTGATAGTTTAAAAGATACTCAAGAAAAAATGAAAGAATATCAGGAAAACGGTTGTAAATTAGGTTGGTTAATTAACAGAAAAAATCATCAAGTCGAGATTTATCGAGAAAATCAAACAGTAGAAATATTAGACAACCCTAACACTTTATCAGGAGAAAATATTTTAGTTAATTTTGTGTTAAATTTAGAACTTATTTGGTAGGTAAAAAATTATGAGTAACTTAACTATTGATTGTCGATCGATCGAATTAACCCATGATAAATTTTATCAATTATGTATAAATAATCGTAACCTTAAATTTGAGAAAAATTATAGAGGAGATTTAGTTATTATGTCACCAGTAGGGGATATTAGTAGTAACCGCAATGCTAGATTAATTCAACAATTATTAAATTGGTCAGATCAGTATAAAATAGGCATAGTATTTGATTCTTCTGCTGGTTTTATCTTACCAAATAATGCCATTCGATCGCCCGATGCGTCTTGGATTTCTTGGGAAAAATGGCAACTAATTCCTGATGAAGAAAAAGAAAAATTTGCTCGTATTTGCCCTGATTTTATCATTGAATTAATGTCTCCCAGTGATAGTTTAAAAGATACTCAAGAAAAAATGAAAGAATATCAGGAAAACGGTTGTAAATTAGGTTGGTTAATTAACCGCAAAAATCATCAAGTCGAGATTTATCGAGAAAATCAAACAGTAGAAATATTAGACAACCCTAACACTTTATCAGGAGAAAATATTTTAGTTAATTTTGTGTTAAATTTAGAACTTATTTGGTAGGTAAAAAATTATGAGTAACTTAACTATTGATTGTCGATCGATCGAATTAACCCATGATAAATTTTATCAATTATGTGTCAATAATCGTAATGTCAAATTTGAGAAAAATAGTAAAGGAGATTTAGTTATTATGTCACCAGTAGGGGATATTAGTAGTAACCGCAATGCTAGTATAATAGCTCAATTATGGATATGGAATACTCGATCGAATTTAGGCATAGTTTTTGATTCTTCTGCTGGTTTTATCTTACCAAATAATGCAGTTCGATCTCCTGATGCTTCTTGGATTTCTTTAGCAAAATGGCAACTAATTCCCGATGAAGAAAAAGAAAAATTTGCCCGTATTTGTCCCGATTTTGTCATTGAATTAATGTCTCCCAGTGACAGCTTAAAAGACACCCAAGAAAAGATGAAAGAATATCAAGAAAATAGTTGTCAATTGGGATGGTTAATTAACCGCAAAAATCGTCAAGTCGAGATTTATCGAGAAGATAAAACAGTAGAAATATTAGACAACCCTAACACTTTATCCGGGGAAAATATTTTAGTTAATTTTGTCTTAAATTTAGAACTTATTTGGTAAAAAATCTATTTTTCTTGAAGATAATTAACCAAAGCCTGTAACCCTAAAAGATAACTTTGCCCACCAAAACCGCTTATTTGTCCGATGGCGATCGCAGCTATATATGAATGATGACGGAAATCTTCTCGACGATAAATATTACTAAGATGAACTTCCACCACAGGAATAGCCACCCCGGCTAAAGCATCTCGGATGGCTACACTTGTATGAGTATAAGCACCAGCATTAATTAAAATACCCTGATGATGATTCAAAGCGTTATGGATTGAATCGACTAAAAACCCTTCATGGTTGGATTGTAAACAAGAGAGGGTGACATCTAATTTTGTTGCCTCTTGCTCCAACATCTTGTTAATATCTTCTAGGGTAAGATGTCCGTAGATATTCGGTTCTCTTTTGCCTAAAAGATTAAGATTAGGACCATTTAAGACTAAAATGCTAAACTTGGACAAGGAAAAAACTCTCTAAAATTATAATTTAATGAAGTTTAATATCGAGTACGATCCCTTACTGGAATAGGTATTAATTCCGGTTCAGGTTCTGATTGTGGTCCTAGTAAAGCCTCAATTAATTTTTGAGTCCACTCTTTCAGTTTTTCAATCACTTTCTCTATTTGATCCATTAATAAAGAAGACTCCTATAACACTTTTTCTGAATATAAAACCATCATAACCTTTACTTTTTGTAAATGCAACTATTAAAGTTTTTCGATCGAGCCAAGATTTTAGAAAATTATGCAAAAGAAAGGATACAATCAATTATTGTCTATGCTAATACCCAAATATTTAGCATTATTCTATAAGTTTAATGAGTACAGAAATATATATAAATCATCCCAATTTTGGTCTTCTTTATCGTTTGTGTGTCGTGGAAAAAAACGAGGAATTATTCACGACATTATATGCTCAACGTCTTTTTTTCAAGGTGATTATTCAACCCCAAGAAACAATTTTTGAGCCATTAAGTCGCACAGAAGCGCGTTTATTAGTAGAAGCAAAATTACGCCGTCTTCGGGGTAATGGTGAATGGGAGGCTTATAAACAAGTCAACGAGCTTTATCAACGAACTTTTCAATAAATTATTAACAGAGAAGAAAGGAGATAATAGTCAGAATTGACGGAAAATTATTAATTAATGTTTTCTAAATATTTCCGAAACTTAATCAGATTTTTTGTTCTCATTCCTTCAATCAATTATTAATTAGGGATTCTTACATCTAACTCAGGTAAATTATGAATGATAATCTTGTCCATAGATTAAGAGAAATTCAAACAACTATCCCTTCCCATGTGCGGTTAATTGCCGTGTCGAAAACTGTACCCCTAGAAGCGATGGTAATGGTTTACGGTGAGGGGATAAGAGATTTTGCTGAGAATAAATTACAGGATGCCATTGCCAAACAAGAACAGTTAAAGGATTTTTCTGATATTTGTTGGCATTTTATTGGGCATTTACAGACGAATAAGGCAAAAAAAGCCATAGAATGTTTTTCTTGGATTCATTCTGTGGATAGCCTCAAGTTAGCTCAAAAATTAGATACTTATAGTCAACAAGCCTTAGATGAAAAAGTTATTACTGATTTACCTCAAATTTGTTTACAAGTAAAAATATTACCTGACGAGAATAAACATGGTTGGAGTATCAGTCAACTATACGAAGATTTGGAGACTTTAAAATCCTTTAAGTATCTGAATATTCGAGGATTAATGACTATTTTACCCTTGGGGTTATCTTCCGATGAAATTTTATCGGCTTTTGCTCAAGCTAGAGATTTACTAGAGAATATTAAGGATTCCTTTAATTCTAATTTTGATCAATTATCCATGGGAATGTCTGGAGATTATTTATTAGCCATCGAGGCGGGTGCTACTATGGTAAGATTGGGAACTATTATTTTTGGCGATCGTAAACCATATTAAATTTTACCCCATTCATAGATCAGACTGGGAGACTAGAAGACTAGAAGACTAGAAGACTAGAAGACTCGGAGATACTTTCTTAATTCTTAATTCTTAATTCTTAATTCTTAATTAATTGTTCATGGAATTGGTTATAATGGTAACATTTCAGAGAATCTGTAACAAAACTTTATATATCGCCCATGAGTAACAAAAGATTGGTAATTGGAGATGTTCACGGTCATTATACTGCCTTATCGGAATTACTGGAAAATATAGCCCCCTGTCAGGAGGATGAAATTTATTTTCTGGGAGATTTGATCGATCGTGGTTCTCAAAGTGCTAAAGTAGTTGATCTTGTGATCAAAAATGATTATAAGTGCATCTTGGGCAACCATGAAGTGATGTTACTAGATGCCATAGGAGGACAACAGATTAATCAACAAGTATTTCACGGATGGTTACAAAACGGAGGAAATACCACTATTGCTAGTTATGATAATAAAATGCCACCTCCGGAGCATCTTGAATGGTTTAAAAACTTACCTTTATACTTTGACTTGGGGGATTATTGGTTAGTTCATGCAGGAGTTGATCCTCGTCTTCCCCTTGAGCAACAATCTTCTGAACAATTTTGTTGGATTCGTCAATTATTCCATGATACTATTGAGCCTTATTTTAAAGATAAAACCATTATTATTGGTCACACCATAACCTTTACTTTTCAAGGGGTAAAATCGGGACAATTAGCAGGGGGAGAAGGCTGGATTGGTATTGACACAGGAGTTTATCACCCCGAACATGGATGGTTAACTGCTTTAGACTTAAACGAATCAATGGTTTATCAAGTTAATAGCCATGGCAAAAATTTCCGTAAAATTCCCCTTGATAAAAGTGTGACTAAAATCAATACTCGTAAACTCTTTTCCCGTCGTCAGAAAGCCTTATTTTAATAAGGTTTATAAATTCATCAAAAAATATCTAAAAGTTACGAATTAATTTTAGTTTATGATACGATAGAATTATTATTTATTATTTCAGTCGTTGCACCATGAAAATCCTCAACTTTTCTCGCCGTTTTAGTCGTAACGCCATAATCAGTTTAGCAACCCTAACCCTAGGGTTTTCGATCGGAAATATATCCGTATTAGCACAAGATAAACCCTCTATTTCTGTACCTGATTTTAAAAATGAAACTAATTGGTGGTGGTGGAAATCGGGTACATCTCGACAACTAGCCGATGCCTTGAGTAATGAATTAAACTCAACAGGTAGTTTTACCGTAGTAGAAAGACAGAAACTAGATGCGGTACTCTCTGAACAAGAATTAGCCGAATTAGGCTTAGTGAAAAAAGAAACCGCAGCCCAAAAAGGAGAATTAACTGGTGCAAGATATGTTATATTAGGAAAAGTAACATCCTATGAAGAAGGAGTTGCCCAAGAATCTAGCGGTAATCGTTTTGGGGTTAACTTAGGCATTGTCAATTTTGGCAATAGTGGACGCAAAAGCAAACAAGAAGCCTACGTTGCCATTGATTTACGAGTGGTGGACACAACTACAGGAGAAGTCGTTTATTCCCGTACCGTAGAAGGACGTGCCGTGGATGAAGCTGAAAGCACTTCTAATAATGTCGGTTTTTTAGGTGGGCTTATTAACACTGGTAATGATAATCAAAAAGTGGAAAAAGCTCCAGTCGGCAAGGCATTAAGAGCAGGAATTATTGAGATTACCAACTATTTAAGTTGTGTGATGGTAGAAAAAGATAACTGTCTTTCGGAATATAAAGCCAAAGAAGATAAGCGTCGTCAAAATACCCTTGATTCTTTACAATTAGAATAACCTCGGTTCGTTTTTATGTTGGGTTAACAAAGCCTAACCCAACCTAGGGGCTATTTTTTTGCGTCTAGTTTTTTTTCTAATTTGGCAATATCGAGTTTAAAAATAATCAATAATATTTCTTTTGGTCGGCATTGCCTACCCTACAATTATAAAAAGTACCTCTAAAAAGAGGGATAATTTAAGTTAATTTTTAATATATAAAAAAGTTAATAGAAACTAAGTTTTTATTATGTCTTGTAAACCTTGAATGAAAACTTGAAAACTTTTTGAGCGATTTTCGTCAGGATTCATATACCCAGAAATTTCTCTAGCACAGACTAATTTTTGTAATCCACCTTTAAAATAACCAGCTCTATTTAAAATTTTTTCTAATGCTTCCCAAGTTCCTCCTTTTATGTTATCAGGATTTCGATAGGATTGCTGATTGGCTATATTTTTAGATACCCTTGGATAGGCTTGATGAATAGCATTTATATCACCAAAAAACCATGCTTCTAATTCTTCTACAACAATACGATTAAGAACTTGAAAATCTTGATTATTTGTTTTTGAACTTTTAGTAATAAAACCACTTTGTTTCGCAATATCTTCTAATTTTTGTTTTAATTTAAGACAATCTTCTCTATCTTCATCAATCATCACAATAATTTTATAATCATTAGGAATCCAAGCCTTATAACCTTTTAAACGATTAGGCAGTTTTTTCAATAAATCTTCTTTCCCTCGAAAATCGTGAATGTTAAAAGCTATTTCAGAAGGTAATATTTTTGGTAATAAATTTTGTAACGCTTCTTTTAAAGATGCTTCCTCGACTAAAAATTCCAAATTCACGATTATTTACTCCTCAAATTTATCTTCCTAAACCAGAATTTTTTAAAGGATTTCCTACATCAAAATAATCTTCCATCCATAAAGAGCCTAATAATGCACCATGTTCAATAAATTCTTTTACTCCCTTCATATCTGCCGTTCTTTTTGCTTGGGTAAAACCTTTTTCATCTCGGTATAAAACCCACAACTCTTCAGGTTTTAAAGAATCTACAAAGAAAGGAGAATGAGTTGTCACCATTAATTGAGTGTTACTAGATGCACTACGACATTCTTCTGCTAATTCAGGCAATAAGCGAGGATGTAAATGATTTTCTGGTTCTTCTATGCCTACTAATTGAGGCGGTTGAGGATCATATAATACAGTTAAATAAGCTAACATTTTTAATGTTCCATCAGAGGCAAATTTTGAGAGTATCGGTTGAGCAAAAGGAGCATCTTTTATTTGTAATAAAAGGTAATTATCAGGCATAATTGATGCTTCCACTTTTTCCAGACGAGGAATACGAAGGGACAGAATTTTTAATATTTCATCTAATCTTTCTGGGTGTTCTTCTTTTAGATATTGAATGACATTAGGTAAATTATCTCCAGTAGGAGTTAATCTTTCTTGCGCACCCGCTTCAGGACGAGTTCGGGTATTATCAGCACTAATATAAGATAAATACCAACTGGTAATAAATTTCCTTAAAGCGCTAACCCTTGGATGCTTAGAAAACTGCCCTAAAGTATTCACAGCTAAAAATTCTGGGGATTCTAACTTTTCTGAAATACGTTCATTTTCAGCATCGGGAGTATCACCACTAATAACTTGCCCTTCTCCTTTTTTAAAGTCTAAAAAGCGAAAAGGTTTACCACCACGTCCTCTTGTCCACTGTAACCATTCTTCAGCTACAAAAGGACGATTATTTTCTTGTGCGATCGCCAAATGATATGTGATGATGGGCGATTTTCTGGGATGATATTCTTCTCTATATTTTATTTCTATCACAATATACCCTTCACTCCCCCTAGTACGCAATTCTCGAAATCTTCCCCGTCTATCCCATGCCGTTCTTAAACTTTCTGTAAAACATTCTGATAAAAAAGCAAAAACATCAAATATGGTAGATTTTCCACTGCCATTGGGTCCCAAAAATACTGTTAAAGGAGTAATCTCTTTTAATTCAAGATTATGTAAAGCCCGATAATTTTGGACTTTTAGAGATTCTATTCTAGGAATATTTTGTTGCATCTAAGTTGTTGATGGATGAGTGGGTAAGGCTTTATAATTTGACCCTACCCAAATATTATAACTATTTATTTGCGTCCAATCTTTGTTCTGCTTTTTGAAGTTAAAATATCGATAATTGTTCAGATTTAGAAGAATGAATTTCTATATAATTGGTTTGAAAATTAGTTATTAAGGCTTCAAGCATCGGATTACGATTAATTTCTTTACCACCTAGATGATAAAAATGTTGACGAGTTAAACAGTAATAATCAGACCAAATTAAACTAAGATAGTTATTTTCTCGATAATGATTACTGTGCCATGTGGACATAATAAAATTCGTTTTTACAGACTTTAAAAGTTCACTTAATTTATATTCGTCTTTCTCTTGCCAACCATTATAATAATCATTATATCTATCTATATAGGGAGGATCACAATAAATTAAATCTTTATCTTTTGCCATCGCTATAGTATCAGAAAAATCCTGACAAATAAATTCATAATTTCCCATTTTTAAGAGAGAAAAAAGAGCTTGAACTTGATTACATATTTTTGTGATATAAGCCTTAGAAAAACGCTGAGGTTTTTTACAAAATGGAACATTAAAATAACCTTTATTATTAAATCTTATCATCCCATTAAAACACGCCCTATTTAAAAATAAAAAATCAAGAGGATTTAATTTTTCATTAAATCTTTGTCTGACAGTGTAATAATATTCTCCTTGAGTTTTTTCTAAGATTTTTCCTTCATTTTCTAAAAATATTTTAACTATACTAGCATTTATTTTTTCTTCTTGTATTGCTTTATAAAAATTAATTAAATGAGGATTACTATCAGCTAAAATAGCTTTTTTTGGCATAATATTAAAAGCAACAACGCCAGAACCCATAAACGGTTCAATCCAATATCCATTAAAATTATCAGGAATAATTGCTTTAATCCATAATACTAATTTTGTTTTTATGCCCTGACATTTAATCGGCGGTATAATTATTTTTTCTGTCATAACTTTTTATTATCTCTTTTAACAATTAATGAAGTATCTCCTTGACGATATTTGACAAAATCTTCTAAATTTGTGATTTTTTTTGTTTCACCTTGAGAATCTTTGATCGTAATTTTACCAAAATTCATCCAATAATCATCGAACCATTCTTCTCCTAAACGACTAAACATTCCATTACCTTGTAAAATATCTTCAATACGTTGAATACTTCCTATATTTGCCGTATTTCCTGAACCTCTTTTATCTGATGCAATACGCCACTTTTCAGCAACAAAAAATTGAAGATTAGAAATAACAGAGTTAATTAATTTAAGTTCATTAATATTATAAATTTTTGTCTCATCAATAGTGGCATTTTCTACTCGATCATAAATAATTCCTAAACAAAAATGTCCTGAATACGAACTATAAGGAAATTGTATATTTTTAGTACTATTTCTTTCTTGAAAATATTGACCATGAGAACCTAAAGTAAAACCATTACATAGCCAATTTTTATCAAGATTACGATAAGTTGTTTTAAAATCAAGAGCAAATTTTATTGATGAATCTTGATTCGCAATAAATGATATATCTGGATAATAATTTTGATGTTCAGCTAAGACAATTTTATAATTATTTTCTTGGGCAAAAGCTAAAATTTTAGGAAAAAGATGAATTTCTAATATTTTAGAAATAATTTTAGTATCTGATGATATAGTATAAATATTCTGAAAAGCATCAATAAAACCTTTAATTGTCCATTGATCATTTTCTGTCATTGTATATTCATTTAAAGTATCTGCTAGATTTCTAATACCTTGAAAAAATTTATCTTTTGGTGTTAATTTATTTTGTTTTTTCAATTTTGATTTTAATTATTAAAATAAACTTCTTTTGGTGGGCAATGCCCACCCTACAATTATAAAAAAATCTAATCAGAAAATAACTTATATCAATACCTAAAGTTGATTAGGGAAAGTTTGGAAGTGGTTTTCTAAATCTATGTCCATTTGGTTCGATAACTACAAATGCGTTGATTAAATCTACTTCCGAGTAATTTTCTAAAACTTTCTGTAACTCATTATGCACTGCTTTTACGGTAGTCGATAAAATTCTAAGATATATAACTCCAAAGCCTCTTGCCTGAACAAAAACCAGATTTCCATAGTCTCTATCTCTAGTAATCAGAATTCGTCCTTGTTGTTGTGCTGTGCTAAGTATTTCTTCATCAGGTGCTTGTGAAAGTCCTATCTCGGCTACAAGTAGCACATCATGCCCAATGTGTCTTAAAAAATTTGCCGTAATCGCATATACATCTTGGTCTAGTAACAATTTCATAGTTAAGCTAATACTAAATCAATATCCTCCGCCGCTACCAAGGCGATGGCATATTTGAGACAAGCACGAATATCCTCAACTTGTAAATCAGGGTAATAATCCTGAATAATCGAATCAAAAGAAAGTCCATCATTAAGTAATTCGAGAATGCTTTGTACAGTAACGCGTGTACCTGCGATACAAGGTTTACCGAAATGAATTTGAGAGTTAACAGTTATTCTGTCCATTTTTCGAGCTAAATGTCAAGGATATTCTTATTTTAGAGCATCATTTGATGTTTTGGTTTTCTGAATCATATTAGAGGTTTTTTGGAGGGCAATGCCCACCCTACAATTATAAAAAATCCCTCTTTTTAGAGGGAACTTTTAAGTAAATTTTTGATGTTGGGTTTCGTTTCCTCAACCCAACCTACAGGCTATTTATTAGCGTCTAATCTTTCTTCTAATTTGGCAATATCAAGCAAGGTTTTTAGTAAAGAATCGGGGTTTAAACTCATGGAGTCAATGCCTAATTCCACTAAGAAACGGGCAAATTCAGGGTAATCGCTGGGTGCTTGTCCACAAATACCGATTTTGCGGTTATTGCGTTTCGCTTTTTCAATTACCATGGCTACCATATCTTTAACGGCTTGGTTGCGTTCATCGAAAATGTGTGCTACTAATGAGGAATCTCGATCGAGTCCTAATGTTAATTGAGTTAGATCATTTGAACCAATGGAGAATCCGTCAAAAATTTCGCTAAATTGATCCGCTAAAATAACGTTACTAGGAATTTCGCACATTACATAAACTTGTAAGCCATTTTCACCCCGTTTTAAGCCATGTTTTTCCATCTCTGCTAATACTCGGCGACCTTCATAGGGAGTACGACAGAAAGGAATCATCGGAATTACGTTGGTTAAACCCATGTCATCACGGACACGTTTAAGCGCTTTACATTCTAAACCGTAAGCATCACGGTAGTTTTCATCGTAATAACGAGACGCACCACGCCAACCAATCATGGGGTTTTCTTCTTTGGGTTCAAAATCTGTTCCCCCCAAGAGGTTAGCATACTCATTGGATTTGAAGTCAGACATCCGCACAACTACGGGATTAGGATAGAAAGCGGCGGCGATCGTACCTACCCCTTGAGCCACTTTATCCACGAAGAAATCTGCTTTATTTTGATAGCCTAGGGTTAACTCTGCAATCTCTTTTTTCGCCGTTTCGTCCGTTAATTCATCGAATTTCATCAAGGCTAAAGGATGCGCTTTGATTTGATTAGCGATAATGAACTCTAAACGAGCTAAACCAACGCCATCGCAAGGAATTGCCGCTAATTTGAAGGCTTCTTCAGGATTACCCACATTCATCAAGATTTTCGTGCGAGTTTTGGGCAAATTGTCCAGTTGAGTTTCGATGATGTCAAAAGGTACTAAACCTTCATACACTCGTCCTTCTTCTCCTTCCGAACAAGATACGGTAATATCTTGACCTGTTTTTAGCATACCTGTCGCATTACCACAACCTACGATGGCGGGAATACCCATTTCACGGGCAATAATAGCGGCGTGACAAGTTCTTCCTCCTTGGTTAGTGACGATCGCACTAGCTTTTTTCATGATGGGTTCCCAATCGGGATCGGTTTTGTTAGTTACAAGTACTTCACCTGCTTTAAACTCACCAATTTGATGGACGTTGAGGATAACACGGGCTAAACCTTGACCGATCATTTCACCTACGGCACGACCCGTAATAAGTATTTCATTTGTATCTTTTAGTTTATAGTCACGGAGGACACTACCCGATTTTTGTGATTGTACCGTCTCTGGACGGGCTTGGACGATGAACAATTGACCCGTTTGACCATCTTTTGCCCATTCAATGTCCATGGGGCTATTTTGACCCCGTTTTGCGCTGTAATGATCTTCGATAATACAAGCCCAACGAGCCAGAGTTAAGGCTTCTTCATCGGTAATGGAATATTGCAAACGCTCGGATTCAGACACGGGAACGTTTTTAACCTGTTTGCCACCGCCCAAGTCATACACCATTTTGACTTCTTTCGAGCCAAGACGTTTATTTAAAATGGGTTTAAAGCCCTGTTTTAAGGTGGGTTTAAAGACGAAAAATTCATCGGGGTTAACTGCACCTTGTACCACGTTTTCCCCTAAACCGTAGGCAGAAGTAACGAAGGCGGCATCTTTAAAGCCTGTTTCGGTGTCGATACTAAACATAACACCTGATGAGGCTAAGTCCGATCGAACCATTTTTTGTACACCCACAGACAAAGCTACTTCAAAGTGATCAAAATCTTTTACTGTACGATATGATATAGCTCGATCGGTGAAAATGGAAGCGAAACATTTATGACAAGCATCTAAAACGTTTTTGACACCGTGTACGTTAAGATAGGTTTCTTGTTGCCCTGCAAAACTAGCGTCGGGTAAGTCTTCTGCTGTCGCGCTCGATCGAACTGCTACATCCGTATCATAGGAGCAACTACGCAAACGCATCATTTCTTCTTCATCATCGGTAGTGCAAAGATTAGGATTGTTACCGTAGCGTTGACAAAGTTTAAAATAAGCCTCAGAAATAGCCAAATTCAACTCTTTGGGGAAGGGAGTATTTAACACTAATGCCCTAGCTTGTCGCCCAACGGCTTGTAAATTAGGCAAATCTTCCACATCCAAATTAGCAAAAATCTTGCGCAGTTGATCTTCTAACCCTGCTTTTTTGACAAAGTAGCGATAAGCATAAGCAGTGGTTGCGAATCCTGTGGGTACATTAACACCTTTTGCAGTCAATTGTTGAATCATCTCCCCAAGGGAAGCATTTTTACCCCCTACCATTGGCACATCTTCGATACCCACTTCTTCAAACCAGAGGACAAATTTTTCTTGTTTGGTTGTGGTTTCAATTCTTTCTGGAGCAGTACTTACCATAATAATTAATCTCCTTAATTATATAATCTCAAACAGCCTAGAAAATAGGGAGTAAACCTTATCGTAATTGGGGAAAGTAATTTTTAACTTAATGTTTGTTTAAGATTCAGATTTTCGGGCAAACAAATATTAAGAAAAACAAAAGATTACCCCGACTAAATCTTAATTATATTTTTCGATAAAACTGTTTTTAATTCTTGGTTAAAAATCTTACAGTTTATATAAAATAAGAAAAATTAAGATCAAGTTAATATTTTTTACTTCTCTGACTGTTTTTTCTTTCTTTAAAATTACTTATCTGAATCTAACTTTATTAAAGCAGATATTATGACCAAATTATTTTTTTGATAAGAAACTTAACTATTCTTTGCAAAGATTAAACTTTATATTTTACTATGGACTAAATTACTCATTCGATCGTATCATATTTAAGTTTTATTTGATATGGCACAATACTGTTCGGATAAGCCCCCAGCCCCCAAATTTGGGGGGAGTAGATTTGGTGAAAGTCCCCCATTGGGGGATTTAGGGGGCAGACTCAAGAACTTGAAAGACTAACCGAACAGTATTGAAAACCAACTCACCAGACAATCCAGATTTAAGGGAGTATTTCACCAAAAGGAGAAAGAAACTGGACAAATTGGAGTCCGAAAAATTCAACCCAAGATGGAGAAAAATTGCATCGCAACAAAACTTCATCTGTCCAAACTTTCAGCAGTCGTTGTTTAATGGTGAATCCACGGAAATACATCACATCATTCCAAGAGCTTTAGGCGGAAGTGATTTCACTAAAAACCTAGTAATACTGCATTATTACTGCCACAAAGCTGAGCACAAAGTCGCTGTGAGGTCAACACAGAGACACAAAACGGACACACCAAAAGAGCAATACTCTACGGAGAACGCAATGGAGGAATTGTCAACAAACAAGCAACCAATACAACTTAGTTTATTTTAAAGTAGTGTAAATGCTTGAGCCGTATGCTTGGAAACTTGTATGTACGGTTCTTAGGGGAGAAAAGGGGGGCAATCCCCTCTACTTACCCGACATTGAAAGGAGCAGAGGACTGAAAACAATGACTTAAATGACATTAATTTGTCACTGATGACAATTAATTTGGCACTGTACACTTTATGGCGGGAGGCGGAATTGAACCGCCGACACGAGGATTTTCAGTCCTCTGCTCTACCAACTGAGCTATCCTGCCTGACTTTCGTCACTTATCTAATATAACTAATTTTTTTCTAATTGGCAAGAATTTTTCTAAAATTTTTTAAATTAATTATGGTGGGCATTACTCATTCTTCTTAACCAATCCTTAAACCAAGTTTTCTTGTTTTGATGGTACGATCGAGCTATGAGAATTAGTTGTTTAAAATACCAGTATATCAAATTGTTAGAAACTAATAACCAAGAATTACTGCGGAATAAAACAACTTTTCTTGTTATGTTCCATTAATTAAAGTATTATATGCGTATTGGTATTAACGGTTTTGGGCGCATCGGCAGACTAGCATTAAGGGCAGGTTGGGATAATCCAGCCTTGGAATTTGTCCATATAAATGAGGTAAAAGGTGGAGTAGCGACAGCAGCACATCTCATTGAATTTGATTCCGTGCATGGGCGTTGGCAAAAATCTATTACCGTAGAAGATGATCACCTTGTCATTGAAGGGAAAAAAATTAGTTTTAGTGAATATAGTACCCCAAATCAAGTGCCTTGGGCGGATTTGGGAGTGGATTTAGTCATCGAAAGTTCGGGTAAATTTCGCACTCCAGACACCCTCAACCCCTATTTTGAAAGCGGTGTAAAAAAAGTTGTGGTAGCCGCACCTGTCAAGGAAGAAGCGCTTAATATTGTTATGGGGGTAAATGATCATCTTTACAATCCTGAGAAACATCATCTCTTAACCGCCGCTTCTTGTACTACTAATTGTTTAGCTCCCGTGGTGAAAGTTATTCATGAAAAATTAGGTATCAAACACGGCGTAATTACCACTATTCACGATGTCACGAATACTCAAATTGTGGTGGATGCCCCCCATAAGGATTTACGCAGAGCAAGGTCTTGTATTCAATCTCTAGTACCCACCACCACAGGATCGGCTACTGCTATTGCTATGATATACCCTGAGTTGAAGGGAAAACTCAACGGTATAGCGGTAAGAGTGCCGATGTTAAACGCTTCCTTAACGGATTGTGTTTTTGAAGTCGATCGAAAAACTACAGTAGCAGAAGTCAACGCTTTATTAAAAGAAGCCTCTGAAGCAGAATTAAAGGACATTCTAGGCTATGAAGAATTGCCTTTAGTATCTATAGATTACAAAGATGATCCTCGATCGAGTATTATTGACGCACCCTCCACTATGGTTATCGATGATACTCAGGTAAAAATTTTGGCATGGTATGACAACGAATGGGGTTATTCTAATCGTCTCATAGAATTAGTTAACAAAATTAGCAATCTAGGCTAGTCAAAAAATCATAGTAAATTTTTTATCACGCAAAGACGCAAAGACGCAAAGAGGTAAAAAGATTTCTATATCTTCTCTCAATGAGTAACGCAAAGAAAAATAAGAGTTCAATTTATTGAACGTGAATCTATTAGCCGTGTAATTCATTACACGGTGAGCTATTAATTAACATCCTAATTTCTCATCTTTAATTCTTAATTCTTAATTCCTAATTGTTTTTTATGGATAAAAATTTACGCAATTATGCTTTAGTTACCTCTGCTTATTGGGGTTATACTATTACTGATGGTGCATTAAGAATGCTCGTTTTATTGCACTTTAATAAACTTGGTTTTAGTCCGATCGAAATCGCTTTTTTATTCCTATTTTACGAAATATTTGGCATAATTACTAACTTTTTAGGAGGTTGGATTGGCTCAAAATTTGGTTTAAGATTAACTCTCTATGGCGGTATCGCTTTACAAATTTTTGCCCTTGTTATGTTAGGGGTAATTAACTTTGAATGGGCAGTTTCTTTTCAGGTTTTATACGTCATGACTTCTCAGGCATTCTCAGGAGTAGCCAAAGACTTAACCAAAATGAGTTCAAAAAGTGCCGTACGTTTAGTTGTGCCGAAAGAGCAAGAATCGAAGTTGTTTAAATGGGTAGCAATTCTTACAGGTTCAAAAAATGCCCTCAAAGGTTTAGGCTTTTTTGTGGGTGCTTTTCTATTAGAAGTATTTGGCTTTAAAAATGCTTTATTTATTCAAGCATCGCTTTTATTTATCATCTTTTTAAGTGGTAAATTTCTTCCTAAAAATTTGGGCAAAATTAAAGCAAAAATTAAATTTAAACAGTTATTTTCTAAGAGTAAAGCTATCAATATTTTATCCTTAGCTAGATTTTTCCTATTCGGCGCTAGGGATATTTGGTTTGTGGTAGCCTTACCCGTATTTTTGCGCACTAATTTGGGTTGGAGTTTTATTCAAGTAGGTACTTATATGGCTTGTTGGGTTATCGGTTACGGTATCATTCAATCTTTCTCCCCCACCATCCTACGGCAAAATCAGGCGGGAAAAGCACCCCAAGCGCGTACTATCCAAATTTGGACTTCTATCTTAACTATTGTACCAGTTGCGATCGCACTGGCATTCATGGCAGGATTCAATCCTCAAATCGTCATTACAGGAGGCTTAATTATTTTCGGTATTGTGTTTGCTTTCAATTCTGCTGTCCATTCTTACCTCGTTTTAGCTTACACGGAAGATGATGACGTAGCCTTAAACGTCGGTTTTTACTACATGGCAAACTCAGGAGGAAGGCTATTAGGTACAATTACATCGGGGGTAGTCTTTCAAATGGGCGGTATCGAAGCCTGTTTATGGATTTCTAGCTTTTTCGTTTTAATCGCTTCCCTTGTTTCCTTCAAATTACCACCGATAATATCCCAATCCCCTAATACCCCAATCCCCTAATTCCCTAATTCCCTAATTCCCTAATTCCCCAACTCTCCAATCAATTATCTTAATACAAGGGTCAAAAATTATTATATGATTGGAATGAACCTTTTTCGATCGATTTAGCTATTTGTATGACAAATTTTACTGAAGGTAAGCAAAATTTTACAACTCAACTAGGTAATTTCTTCAAAACAGTAATTATTTTAGTCATGCTATCAGGGTTGGTAAGTGTTTTTGTGGAAGAAAAAAAAAGCGATTTAAAAAAAGCTAGTCAACATCTCATCTCTAGTATTTATGGGAGTCCTCCTCTTGTAATGGAAGGGGGAAATCCCTATATTCGCGCCTTGATGCGCACCATTAGCGCCAGTGAATCTAATTATCTTAATCCTTATCATGTTATTTATACGGGGAAATATGTCAAGGATTTGAGTAAACATCCCAATATTTGTGTCACCATTGTTAATGGACCGAATGAGGGTAAATGTACTACTGCTTCAGGAAGATACCAATTTTTAAACACTACTTGGGCAGAAAAAGCCTCCTTGTATCATCCTGATCCTTCAAAATTTTTGCTCTGGAAAGATTATAGTTTTGAAGCAGAATATCAAGATCAAGTGGTTTATAATTGGCTAAAAGATTCTCAGGCTTGGAATGAAGATATAACTAATTTACTAGAACAGGGTAAGATCGATCGAGTTTTAAAATTATTGTCTCCTACATGGACAAGTTTAGGTTACGGTATTGAAGATAACACCATGACGAAACATTTACCCCAAATTTATCAGAAATTACTCAAAGAAGAATTAGAAAATCAAAGAAGCTAAATAAAGATTGCTTCCTGCTTCGCAATGACAAGACTTTTTCACCTCCTACTTACTATTTAATGTAAAAACGGTAATTTCTGGACGACAATTAAACCGAATATAAGGGTAAGCCATGCCAACTCCCCGATTAGTATATTGAATCATATTTTGAACTTGGTATAAACCTTGTGGATAAGTTCTACCATTAGGGGGTAGAAAAGGCGCTCCCATAAAAGGAATACGAATTTGCCCTCCGTGGGAATGTCCAGATAATTGTAACTGAAATCGATCGAATTTAGCACTATATTGAGCATAATCTGGTTCATGGACTAACAGAATATTAACTCCTTTTTCTGGTAAATTTTTCAAGATTTTTTTGATATTATTTTTTCGATAAGTGAAACAATCAACCCCGGCAATATTGAGGATGGCATTATTTTTTTCAAAGGTATAAAAATCATTTTTTAAATTAATAATATGACTATCTTCTAAGGCTTTTTCAACTAAAGTTACTTCCGTAGCGTAATCATGATTTCCTAATACAGAAAAACTTTTATAATTAGGTTTTAAATTGATTAAACTTTTTGTTAAAATTTCTTGATCTATCGTGTAAGAATGAGCAGGAGATTGAGGGGTGGAAATACCTATTTTATTCATAAGTCTTTGAAATAATGATGAAGCTCTTTTTTTTCTATAGGAAAGTGAAGTTCCATCTAATCTTTGAAGTTCAGTCGTATTTTGAGAGAAAAAGTCTCCTGTTAATACCACTATATCAGGAGATTGTTGATTAACTAATTTGACAATTTTATTGAGTCTTTTTTGTGTCATCCATTCATTGATATGAATATCGCTAATTTGGACTATTTTCCAACCGATAAATTCTGAGTCTAAATTAGGTAAACTAAGTTCAATATTTTTAACTTTTATCCACTGAGGTTCTATCTGATAAATATATAGAAAAAAACCTAATACACTTAAACCTAAGATGATCATAAATAAGATAAATAATTTGATCAATTTAAAGAACAGTTTGATAAAATATCTGATTAACATCTAAATTTGATTCAATAAAATTAAGGATTAACTAATATATTTCTTAAAAATTTTAGTTTTCTTTCATCTCAAGTTTAACTTAAACTTTCCAAAAAAAAACAGCACATTAAAAATACTTTTATATTTAAAATTAGAACTAAATTATTCGATATTCCTCACATTTTCCGTAGAAACGTAAAATTTTACGTCTTTACAATCATTTGATTTGTTCAAAATCTTTTATGAAGAAGTTTATTATATATAGTAAAATAGTCTAAAAAAGTTCTCAATAATTAATTAATCAATGAAAATAGCTACATGGAATGTTAACTCAATTCGCACTCGTCAAGAACAAGTAAAGCAATGGTTAATAGAAAATAACATTGATGTCATTTGTTTACAAGAAACTAAAGTTATTGATGCAGATTTTCCCCTAGAAGGATTCAAAGATATAGGTTATCATACTTATATTTATGGTCAAAAAGCCTATAACGGTGTAGCGATTTTTAGTCGTCAACCTTTAGAAGATGTTAGATATGGTTTTGCTGATATTTTACCGCCTAATATTGTTAATGATTTTGATGAACAAAAACGGGTAATTAGTGGTGTTATTAATAACATTAGAATCGTTAATCTTTATGTACCTAATGGAAACTCGATCGATTCTGAAAAATATCAATATAAACTAGCATGGTTAGATTTATTAAAACAATATTTAACAGTATTAAAACAGGAAAATTCAGAGGAATTATTAGTTTGTGGAGACTTTAATATTGCCTTAGAAGATATAGATATTTATAAAGCTATAGGCAAGGAAAATCATATCATGGCTTCTAAAATTGAAAGGGAAAGTTTACGATCGATCTTAACTCTTGGTTTAACGGATATTTTCCGCAAATTTACTTCAGAAGGAAATTTTTATAGTTGGTGGGATTATCGTCAAGGAGGCTTTACAAAGAATAGAGGATGGCGCATTGATCATATTTATTTAACCGATAAATTAGTAGAAAAAGCCCTTAATTGCTATATCGATATTACCCCTAGAAAATTAACTCAACCAAGTGATCATGCTCCTGTTATTTGTGAATTTTAAATTGTAATTGTAATTGTGTTAAAATAAGATTTAGGCTTAAACATCAAGTTATAAAAGAAACATTAATTAAAATTTTCACAATCAATTTAGAGGATTGCTATATTGTTATTTATCTTTACAATGTTTAATTAAATCTTCCTTAGATAAATTTAATAATAATGGCACTATTTCGATCGAAGAAAGTTTTAATAATTTAGGAATAATTTCCTCTAATTGTCTATCAATATTTCCAAAACGATTAACAAGAATACCTTCAATAAACATTTTTTGTCCTATTTCCAAACCTTGCTGTAAACCTTGTTGTCGCCCCTGCTGTAAACCTTCTTGAATGCCAATTTGTTTATTTTCAGCAAGTTTATTTAAGTAAACGGGTGATAGTTTCATAATTAATTCTTTATCCTCTGATTCTAACATTTTGCCTTCTTTTTGATTCAATTCTAACATAGCTAATAAATTACAGACTAGCTCAATTACATTGTCTCGATGAGATGAATTTTTTGGTAAATTGTTTAACTCCTCGATCGCATTTTGTTGTAATTTACCACCTGTATTCCCGTCTTATCTTCATTTTTTTGTCGAAGTAAGGTAATTACGAATCCTGAACTCAAGAGGGTGCTATGTTATAATGAAAAAACTAAAAACCTTATAAAAAACTAGCTGATCGTGTTTTCATCACTTATCGCTGATTATAAAATTATTTTTGAACGTGATCCCGCCGCTCGTAACTGGTTAGAAGTTTTACTCTGCTATCCCGGATTACAAGCCCTTGTGCTTCATCGCTTTTCCCATTGGCTTAACAATTTGGGATTACCCCTCATACCCCGTTTAATGTCTCATTTCGGACGCTTTTTTACTGGTATCGAAATCCATCCGGGCGCTACCATCGGTAAAGGTGTCTTTATTGATCATGGTATGGGAGTAGTAATTGGGGAAACCGCCATTATTGGAGATTATTGTTTAATTTATCAAGGTGTTACTCTTGGCGGTACGGGAAAACAAAGCGGAAAACGTCATCCTACCCTTGGGGAAAATGTGGTTATAGGTGGTGGTGCGAAAGTATTAGGAAATATTCTGATCGGTAACAATGTCCGTATTGGTGCTGGTTCGGTGGTTTTAAAGGATGTTCCCTCTGATTCTACGGTGGTGGGCATTCCGGGTCGTGTAGTCTATCGATCGGGCGTAAAAGTTGATCCCCTTGATCATAGTAATTTACCTGATTCAGAGGCGATCGTAATTAAGACTCTTTTAGATCGAATTGAACAGTTAGAAAAACAGGTAACAGAGTTACAACAACAATCCCTCGAAAAACAGTTTTATTGTTCTGATTCTAGTTCTTGGATCGGCAAATAACAGTTAGAAAATAACAGTTAGAATTGACACTATTTTTATATTTATGATTATAACTTTTAATGTACCTTCCATAGCTTGTGACGTTTGTGCTAATACCATTACTAAGGCTATTCAAAATCATGATCCTAGTTCGATCGTACGCATTGATGTTGCCACAAAAGTTGTGGAAATTGACACCCAAAAAACTCCCTCAGAAATGAAACAAGTAATCATTGATGTTGGTCATGATGTTCATGAGGGGTTTTGATTAGTTTGTAGTAAGGGTTTTAACCCTTCTTAAACCCAATTTTTCATTATTGATTACTTATTGTTATAGGTCGATGAAACAAAAAATATTATGGTTAACGGCAGGTGTCAACTTATTGGTTTTTGTCCTTCCTGCTTGGGGTTTAAATGATTCTCTTTCAGAAAAAGGCATTGATGTTTTAAGGTTACACCAAGCCCCTTATAATTTACAAGGGAATAAAATTAGTATCGGTCAAGTGGAAATTGGACGACCCAAAAAATTTGCCCTTGATAAAATAAGTCCACTACATAAAAAACTACCGATCGCACGGCTTTTTTTCCGCAATCAACCTGCCGAACCTAATAGTCATATTGATAATCATGCCATGATGGTGGCTTCGGTGATGATTAGTAATCAAAAGGATTTGCGAGGAGTTGCCCCCCAAGCTAATTTATATTCGGCGGCCATTGGTTCATTAAAAAGTGCGGCACAACCCGAAGAATGTTTGACAACGCAACATATAGCCTTACAAAATAGTGGTAGTGTTCGATCGATCAATTTAAGTTTTGGAGAGTCTTTGGCAAGAGATGCACGACAAAACCCTCAATTAGACGGTAACGCTTTATTAACTCAATGTTTGGATTGGTCAGCCAGAGTCCATAATGTTCTTTATGTGGTGGCAGGAAATCAAGGGTTAGGCGGTATTCCTATTCCCACCGATAATTACAATGGTATCACTGCTGCCTATAGTATGCGCAAAGGAGGAATTTTCAGTAAAGTTGACTTTGCCAATTTAAGTATTGCGCCCATGAGTATTGCGAAAGGTTTGATTCGTCAAGAAATTAATGTAGGTGCAAGACGGGGCATTAGTTTACTCGCACCGGGTAGCAAAATTAATGTTTATAACGTAGATGGTAGAGTGGAAAAAGTAAGCGGTACAAGTTTCGCCGCTCCTCATATTACAGGTTCGATCGCGCTCTTACATGAAGCAGGAAATAAATTTTTTCAACAAAACCTCAATACATGGACAAGAGATTATCGCAATCATCAAGTAATGAAAGCAATTTTACTCAATTCCGCCGATAAATTAAAAGATCATGGTAACGGTAAATTATTAGGTATGACTCGCAATATTTACACCCAAAAAAATCAAACTTGGTTAGAAAGTGATGCTTATACTAATCCCGAAATTCCTTTAGATATGCAAATGGGAACAGGGCATTTAAACACCATGAGAGCCTATAATCAATTAAAAGCTGGTCAACATAGTTATAAGAAAAAAGTATCTAATATTGGCTGGAACTATGATGAAATTGAGGAAAACACTTTTCAAGATTATGTTATTGAAAAACCTTTAAAAGCTGATCATTTTATTTCTATTACCTTAGCATGGGATCGTTTAGTGGAATTAAATGATCTTAATAATAATCTACAATACGATATAGGTGAAACTTTTGTCGATCGAGGTTTAAATAACTTAGATTTAGAATTAATTACTAATGATCAAGAGGAAAAAATAGTCTGTTCATCTGTGAGTAAAGTAGATAGTGTCGAACATATTTTCTGCCCCATACCCAAAACAGGAGAATATAAAATTCGGGTAAAATTCACGGAAAAAATCAATAATCCCCTTCAATCCTACGGTTTAGCGTGGCAATCATAATTAGGGTTTGCCTCATAGTATTTATCGATTAGGGTGTTAGGTATGGCGTGTTAGGTTTTAGGTTAAAGAATGAAAAATCAAGGTTTTGAGATTTTTTGTTGTAGATTGTATGTTGTCACTTGCCTTTTATTCATCTTCACAAGTAAACTAAATCTAGTATCTGAGTTGACTATTTTTCAATGGAACTAGAATCATTTTCTCCTAATCTTACCAACAAAATTGAGGCAATTCTATATCTTAAAGCACAACCTACCACCATTGATGAACTCGTTACCTTAACCAAAACATCCATTGATGACATCCAAGAGGCTTTAATTCAATTGATGTCTGACTATAGCTATCGTGACAGTGCCTTAGAAATTCTCGAAACACCTCAAGGATATAGCTTACAATTAAGAAATTGCTATCAATCTCTCTTAGAACATCTTATCCCCGCTGAGTTAAATCCTAGCACCTTAAAAACTTTAGCCGCCATTGCCCTCAAAAATCCGATTTTGCAAAGTGATTTAATTAATCTACGAGGTAGTAGTGCCTATCAACACGTTAACGAATTAGTAGAAGCAGGATTCATCCGCAAACGCCGTCAAGAAGAAGGTCGATCGTATTGGCTAGAAGTTACTAGCAAATTTTATCAATATTTTGAGATGAATCAATTAGGTAATGAGGAATGAGAAATGGATAGTAAAATCTAGCATCTTTCACTTAACGTTAGTTATGATATGGTAAGAGTGAATAAAAGAGTAACGGCAAATTCCAACAGAGGGAAGAAATAATGGTATTTGATTCAAATTTTTTTCAGAGAGAATCAGAAACGACAGTCAAAAACACCTTAGTAGAATATTTACAAAAACAACATCCTGACACTTTAGAGAGAATCGCACAATCTGCTACCCCCGAAGTCAGAGAAATTATTACCCATAACGTACAAGGTTTATTGGGTAGTTTACCTTCGGAAGCATTCAATATTCAAATAGTTACCGATCGACAAAATCTTGCTAATCTCTTAGCATCGGCGATGATGACAGGTTATTTTCTCTGCCAAATGGAAAAAAGGAAAGATTTAGACGAGAGTATCGCTGACACCGATTCCCTTTTTTAATAAATAGTGAATAGTGAGTAGTGGAAACTTTAAATTGTTAATTGTTAATTCTTAATTCTTAACCGCCTTTAGCAAAAGAAATCATTACTAGAAATGAAAGTAATAATCCGGGTACTAATAAAACAATTAACATCAAAAATTGGTCAGTAGTCATGATTTTCCCATGGGTGAGTCATTTTTCATGTATATTATATATTTATATTTAGGTATAGATAAAATTTCTTCTTCTAAATCTTGTTAAAATAACACTTCCATGACTCATTCTTTTCTTTTAGAACCTAGTAGTTGGATTATTAAAGGCACATGGCTTGATAAAAGTCAAGTAGCTGTTCCTTTTCAGGGTGCAACTATTATCACATGGGATCAATCAAATTGGTTTATCATTAAAACGAAAATTATTTTTCCGAAAAGCGATCGAAAAGAAATAAGCTATGAATATAAAGGATTTTTACCCGGTCATAGAACCCAATATACCTATATTTTAAAAAGGAGTGATTTTGAAAAAATAGAAGGGGAAGGTTGGTTAACTGCCGATTCCATTATTCAACGATATTGGGTATTAGGAGATAATCGCCGTTTAAATGGTTTTGAAACATTTTTCCGTTTAGATGAAGACACTTATCATCTAACCAGTGGTATGATGACGGGTAATCATCTTTACAATACTTTAGAAGGAATTTTAGAACGTCATGGTTAAAATGTGTAAACATGAGTCAAAATAGGTATAGATTAAGATTTGATATATAAGTTAAATCATGAGTTTAGGGCAAAAAGATAATCGTATATTGGGCGATCGTTACCAGTTAATCGAATTAATTGGTTCGGGTGCTATGGGACAAGTTTATAGAGCCGAAGATCAAGTATTAGGTGGAGTAATCGTAGCTGTCAAATTTCTCTCCCAAACTCTACTTAACGAAAAAATGCGTCATCGCTTTGAAAGAGAAGCGACTATTAGTGCTCTTTTAGGGGAAAAAAGTATTCATATTATCCGAGTCAGAGATTACGGTATCGATGACAATGAAGTTCCTTACTATGTAATGGAATTTTTAGAAGGTCAAAGTTTGAGTGACATTATTAAATTTCAACCCTTAGAACTGAAACGATTTCTCTACATTACTCGTCAAATTTGTGTGGGGATGGATGCTGCCCACAGTGGCATAATGTTGCATAAGGAACTTTGTCAGGTTGTCCATCGAGATATTAAACCTAGTAATGTTTCCGTCATGCAAGACCCCACTTTAGGGGAGTTAGTGAAAATTCTCGATTTTGGGATTGCCAAGTTAGTACAGGCAAATGCCACTCAGACTCATTCATTTATGGGAACTTTGGCTTATTGTTCTCCTGAACAAATGGAGGGTAAGGAGTTAGACAATCGATCGGACATTTATAGTTTAGGGGTAATGATGTATGAAATGTTAACCCTAGAGATGCCGATTCTACCTGAAACTTCCTCTTTTGGGGCATGGTACAAAGCTCATCATGATTTTCAACCTCGCCCTTTTGAAGCCCATTTAAAAATACCTTCAGATTTAAAAAATATTATCATGAAGTGTATGGCAAAATCTAGGAACGATCGACCTCAAACCGTCGCAGAAATTTTAAGGGTAATCGAAAGAATAGAAAAGGAAAATAATCGCAATAATAGGGATAAAATGACCAGTTATTCAGGTCAAGAAACTATTGTTGCAGATCAAGGGCATCAAGAGCAACAAAAACAAATAAAAGAAAGTGATCAAAATCAAGATAAAACAGAATTTTCCGAGACAGTGGTTTCACCTTCCAACAAAAAGTCTCAATCTAAAATAACGAAAGATACAAAACTCACATGGCCTAAAAATAAACCCATACAAAAAATTGTTTTTCCTCGTATCGTTAACACTCAAACGGAGACTTATCCTAGTTTGTGGGTAATGTTAGATAAACAAGATATTTTAAATCGTATAGTTAGTATTCGTTATAATCAGTTTCTGTTTTTAAGTTCACCTCATCCGATGATTTTATGGATTACCGTTATTTATAATCCGATTCATGGTCCTCGTTGGCTACCTTGTTATTTAGATTTAAAAAGTGAAAGTTCTCGTCAGGTAGTAGCTTCTTTGGCGGAATTAGGTAGTTATAAAATCCTCTTTTTTGCTATTGAAGAACCTGAGAAGTGTCAACACAGTATGATTTCCACGATCGCATCTAATCAGTGTACGATTATGAAAGATTGGATTAAAAACACCAGTAACTTTAATGATAAAGGAGACGCTAATTTAAGTCGTAAAAGATTAAGGGATGAATTTGAAAGACTAAAACCTCGTATTTTGCAAAAGTTAGCCGAAAGCTATAAATAATTAGGGGTTGCTGAAAAATTCTTTTGATGAGGATAGGAGAAAGGAGTCAGGAGACAGGAGATAGGAGAAATACTGAAACATCAAGATTTTTATGCTGTTGATAGATAGAATGAGTATAGTTGTATTTAAAAAATAGGTCAAAAGTGTCGAATTTTTGAATAAAAATCCTCAAAACAGCGCACTTTTTCACTAATGTATTATATCTAAACCTTTGATTTTAATAGTCTTCTGATTTATTCAGCTTTTGTTCTAAGTTTCTCAGGGTTTGTTGAGCGACTTTAGCTGGTAATGCTCGATATTCAGGAGTTGATTTTAAGACTTTATCAAGGAGATTATAGCTCGAAAATTCTCCACAAAAAATCAGGCTTTGTCGGATATTATAGTTAGCTTTATTGTACAGATTTTTAGAAGCAAAACACACTTGATCTAGTGATGACCAAAAAGAGTGAGTTTTTGTAATAATATGTCTTTCGACTAACTGAATAATCCAATCAAGGGGAGTAATGATAATTTAATGTTACTATAAAATGAAGGAAATTAAGAACAATTCTCTTTTTTTATCAGATTTTCAGCTAATACTTGACATTATTTGTATATATTTGTCTATATTTTCATTAAAGTTTTATCATACCTAACTTAGTTCGATCGAGCAATCAATTTATTATAGATTTACTCTTGTTTGTAGTAAGGGTTTTAACCTTTATTTCATTAAATATAGTCATATCCATTGTTTCTGTGATATTTTCTAAAATACTGAAGTTAGTTAAATAATTCTTTTTTATATTTTAGAAAAGAAACCATTTTTTTGTATTTTCATTTTTGCATCTAAAGCATTTTTATTATTAATAGCAATTTGTAAATTAGGTTTTAATTTAATAGCAGTTGTATAATCAATAATTGCTTTTTTATATTCCCGTAAATTCTGGTAAACAACACCACGATTATTATACGCATTTGCATAATTAGCATCTATTTCAATAGCTTTAGTATAATCAATAATTGCTTTTTTGTAATGTTTTAAATCATCATAAGCTAAACCACGATTATTATAAGCTGACGTATAATTAGGATCTAATTCAATAGCTTTGCTATAATCAATAATCGCTTTTTCATACTGTTTTAAATTCTTATAAGCAATACCACGATTATTATAAGCATCTGTATAATTAGGGTCTAAATCAATAGCTTTGGTATAATCAATAATGGCTTTTTCATATTGTTTTAAATTTCTGTATTCTTCAGCACTGTTAAAATAAGTTTTAGCATTTTCTAAAGAGGAATCAACAATATTTTCTTTAATTTCTATAGAGGTAAATATCTCTTCTTTTTCTTGATCATTTAGATTAATTTTATTCTCTAAATTTTCTAGTAAATGATTAATAGTAAAACGATTATTATTTTCTTTATTTAAACAACATTCAATGATATTTTGCCAGAATTGAGGGATTTTACTCACATTAACTTCCTTATTTACCACTTCCTGCATTAACGCTAAAGGAGTTTCACTATTAAAAGGCAATTCCCCCGTTAACGCTTCATAAATAACCACTCCCAATGACCAAATATCCCAAGCCGAGGAGATTTTGCCCTCGTAGGCTTCGGGAGGTGCGTAACCCATCGAACCCATCAACGTGGTGGTTTTAGTGGAATTATTTTGCACACTTCTGACTAAACCAAAATCCGATATTTTCCATTTATCCCCTACCCTTAAAATATTTCCGGGTTTCAAATCTCGATGGACAATGACGGGTTTTTGACTGTGTAAATAATCCAATCCTTTGGCTATATCTAATACTAATTGTTTAACTTCTTCTTCTGGTAATTTACCTTTTTTCAACTCATCTTCCAAACTATAATCTGCTTTTTCCATCAATAAATAGAGAAATTCAAAATTATTTAATACACATTCTCCGCAGGTATAACAATCGAGTAAATTAGGCTGTTTTAAGGTAGTAGAAAAAATCAATTCATCTAACTGTTTATCAGGGTTATCAGTGATAATTAATTTAACCGCCAATTCTCGAATAAATCTATCTCTAACCACTTCATCCGCTAAATATACACCACCAAAACTCCCCGAACCTAATAACCTTTTGAGGTAATATTTATTGTCGATATTTTGCCCTTCTAAGATTTTGAATAAGAATTTATTATTCATATTATCTATATAAAAATACTATTTAATGTAATATGAATTATTTATAAGCAGAATCATGATCAGTGTGTAAGGATAATAAACGTAAATAATCTCCTTCTCTAACGGCGATCGATCGACATTTTTGAGTTATCCTAAGAGTGTATAAATTTTCTGTTTTTTTTCCTTTTTGATTTTTGATTTTTTCCCATTTTAACCCTTGATCTTGATATAATTGTTCCCATGTCAAATTAGATATTTTTTTTAGGGTTTTAAATACACTAATTAAATCTGATTTAGATAAATTAAATAAATGTTTTTGAAAAATCGGGTTATTTAGATCAAGTAAAACTTTATTCATAAATGTTTAATTTAGTAGCTATTTCATCTAAATTAGAGACTTGAGGGGGATTATTATAATTCCATTCAAGGGCTTGATCTAAGTCATTTTGTACTGTAGGATCATTTAACCAATTTTCTTGATCATCGTCAATTTTTTTGTCTATTTGAGCATAAAAATTTAGCCATAAATTACCCAATTTTTCTAAATCAATAACAACGGCTTTTTTTTCTCCTTCTTCATTAACAATATATTGAATACCATCCATAATGTTTAAGTTTGAAAATAATAATAATAGTATTATAGCAATTATATCTAATCTTTGATCAAATTTAGGTCAATTCGATCGATTAGCCAGAAATTGATAAGGTAATAGCTAAAGTCTCTTTTAGGAAATTTTTAAGAATTATTATATTTTTAATTAAGAGATAAATGTTGTTTTAATTTATGGTAAGGAACAATAAAATCTAACTGATTATTTAGATATTGACTAATTCGATCGCCTTTCAAAGCCTCTAAACGATTACTTGGCAAAGCCCTTAAACTTTCTAAAGTTTCAGCACTATCAAGAATACGCAAACGTTTCAAAGCTGATCTTTCTATACCTGAAAATTTTTTAACAGATTTTATATAGCAACAAGGAATAAGGTAATGCACCATTTTCCTTGTATTTAAAAGACTTTATTTTGTTAGTTAATTTGTCGAGTATCTCTCAATAAACTGGTGGTTTGATGAGGGGTTAATTGTCCTTTTTTTTGCAAATTATCTAGGGTTGAAGCTACGGTTTTGGCTAATTCTTTTTCTCCTATTTTAGTGGCATTTACCTGCATATTAATTAATAACTCTCCTGTTTTATTGGGATCGACTGTTTTCGTTAATTCTGTACTATAAATCTTCAATTTCCATCGCAATAAATCTTGATCAACGTCTTCATTAATTTGCTGGATTTCTTTATAAGAACCCGTATAATTTAAAGTAGTAATTTGCTTGATGATCGAATTATTTTCTGCGGTGATTAAGTCTATTTCTAAGACTTCTTTTTCTCCGTTACTATTACCAAAATCAGCAGGAGGAACTTCTACAGAAATTAAAATATCCGTAAAGCAATTTGTGTGAATTGTACCTAATAATAACTCATTTTTTAGCACTTCTTCTAAGGATAAAAAATCGGGACGTAAACAATAAAAACCTTTTAATTTTACCTGATTTTTCGGATTTAATTTTAATTTTGCTCCTTCCAGTGCCACTGTTTGAAAACTGCTTAATCTGGTGGTTAAAAGACTCTGAAAATTAGCTAAATTATCGGCATAAATAAACGTACCTTTGCCCTTTGCACATAAATCCGTGAGAAATGCGGTATTAAAATTACTGGCATCCCCTAAGCCAACGGTGTCGATGACTATGCCGTTTTGACTGATTTCTTGCCCTTGAAGCACGATCGAGCTAGGATCATCTAACATCATGCCTTTAGCATCGGTAGCGTTACCATCGGTGATTAAGATGCCCACCCTAGCCACTCCTTTTTCTGGGGGTAATACTTCCCGAAACCAATTTAACGCCAAATCGGTACGGGTGACACCAGTAGCGGTGAGATTATTAATAGCTTGTGTCGTTTCGGTTTTGTTATTACTGTTGTTAACCAGAGTGATCACATTCGTATTATAACTGGCGAGGGAAAGACGATCGATCGGTCTTAAATTGTTGACAATAGCGATACAGGCTTCCTGAGCTTTTGCTAGTTTATCACCATTCATGGAACTACTGGTATCAAGGGCGATGGCGATTCTCAGGGGTAAACCTTCGGCGGTAGTAGTTGCAGTATCAGGATTGATTCTCACACGCAATATATGCTCTGATACACTTGAACTAAGTTTGTTCGATCGATCCCATTGGCATTCAAGATTAAACATAATAGTTTCATGATTACTTCCTATTTTTCCTTAAATTATGTCAGAATTTAGCTTCTTCCGTGAGTTTTCAATTAAACCAAATTTAGGGGGTAAAGTCTCAAAACCTTGATTTTTTTATTCTTTAACCTAATACCTAACATCTTCCCTTCACTTAGGTTACTTGAAATGAGATCATTTTATCGATGAAGAAATAGGGAAAAGGATAAGCGGTTGTACAATAGAAAAGATAAAAAAGCTGGTTATGTTAAGAATACTTTATGAAAATAGCTATCTTGTCTCAAGATCATAGTCTTTATTCTACTAGAAGAATTAAAGAGGCGGGGGAGAAACGAGGACATGAAATGAAGGTGGTTAATTACCTTAGATGCTATATGAACATTACCTCCCATAAGCCAACGGTGGTTTATGGTGGGAAGCCTTTGGAAAATTTTGATGCGGTGATACCTCGGATTGGTGCTTCTAAAACTTTTTATGGTTTGGCGGTGGTAAGACAATTTGAGGTGATGGGGGTATTTAGTGCCAATGAATCTCAGGCGATTTCTCGATCGAGGGATAAATTACGTTGTGTACAAATTTTAGCACGGGAGGGCATCGGATTACCTGTGACGGGTTTTGCCCATGACACGGAAGATATTGATGGTTTAATCGAGACGGTGGGGGGAGCACCTTTAGTAATCAAGTTATTAGAAGGCACTCAAGGCATTGGGGTTGTTTTAGCGGAAACTTATCAGGCGGCAAAGTCTGTAATTCAAGCCTTTAAGGGATTAAATGCCAATATTTTGGTACAAGAGTTCATTAAAGAGGCAGGGGGTGCAGATATTCGTTGTTTTGTGGTGGGTAATAAAGTTGTAGCGGCGATGAAAAGACAAGGACCCGAAGGAGATTTTCGATCGAACTTACATAGAGGTGGCAAAGCGGAAAAAATCAAACTTACCCCAGAGGAAAGAAGTACAGCTATTCGTTCAGCGAAGGCTATGGGTTTAAGAATAGCAGGAGTTGACCTATTACGATCGAATCATGGTCCTGTCGTCATGGAGGTTAATTCTTCCCCCGGATTAGAAGGCATTGAAAAGGCGAGTCAAATTGATGTCGCCGATAAAATTATTGACTTTATCGAAAAAAATGTGGAAGTTGGGAATAGTGTGCGCGATCGTATTCAATTTTAAATTAGAAATTATCTCGATCGTTTTCTATAGCAATTAATTCTTTAATACGGTTGACTTGTTCACCGATAAAGCAATAACTATAGGCTAAACCTTGATGAGTTCCTCCTCTATATTTATCACTCATAAATTCACATTTTTTTTGAGCATAATTAACCCATGTTGATTGGGATTCTCGTAATAAATTTTGAGCTTCTGAATCTAAGGATAAATTCATTTTTGTTATTATTTCATTTAATCTTTGATTTAATACTTCCATGGCTTCTCCTCCTTTAATTTTCATACCTAAATTAGTATCTTCTGTTTCCATAAAACCATACCAATCTTGATCTTCTGGAGGAATATCCCTCGATCGCGCAGCGCCACTTCGTGATCGAACTATCAATGAATCTAAGGGAATCATTAAGGTTAAACAAGTGCAAAAAGCGAAACCAAATATCTTATTCATAAATTACATAAAAAATATTAAAATCTTATAACCAAGTCTCTGAGAAGATTATACCTTATTTTTCTAGGGTATTTTTTTTATCCCCCTTGCTATGTGCATAGTTTATACGCATAATAGAAAATATAAAAGTAAATAAAACTATGGCGAGTATCAATATCTATATTAATGATGATTTGAAAGAAGAAATGGCTTTGGTGGAGGCAAATTGGTCTGAAGTTTGCCGTCAAGCGATTAATCTTGAGATTACTAAGAGTAAGACAGGTGAAATGACCTATGAACCAAAAAACTTTGCAGAAGGAAATTGGGATTATTCTTCTTTTGAGGAAAATTTTAATAACGACAATGTGATCATTAAGCCTTACATAGATCATGCTAATCCGAAATTACGCAATACCGTTAAGGTTGCTTCTCAATGGTTAGAAGAAATAAAACGGGAACTTTCCATGGCGCGATTAGATGGTAATTCCTTGGGAGAGTTTTTTCAAGGAGTCAGAAAAATCGAGGTTTTAGAACCGGGAAAACCATGGAAAACAGGGTATCTAAAAATTAATTATCACATTGATTTTTATTTTGAAAATGATAATGTTACGGACACCATTGAAGGGGAAATTATTGATACCATAAATCCTCAAATTTTATCATCAAAAACAAAAATAAGCTCGATCGAACCCATAGATCAATCTATTCAATTAACGGAATTAAAACACTTAGGAATTGTTAACATTGATTTAGAACCATTGCCCTCTAACTCTGAAGAAATATCAATGATGTATCCTGAGTCATATACCCCCTTAAAAAAAGCCTTAGAGGAGCATTTTTCTTTTCAAAAATCGAGTTTATCAGCAAAAAAAGTTAAACAATGGTGGAGAGAATGGTATGACCGTCAGTTATTAATGATCGAGGGAGATATTGACATCAGAACTTTTTTAGAAGATGAAGACGATCGAGAAGCGAATATTTCAGGTTATATAAACTCCGAATACTTTGTTCTCAGAACTGAATTTTTAGAAGAAATAGAACATCACTGTATGGAGCTTGGTTTTTTGCATTATGACTTTGTTTATTTTGCTAGTTTTATCTTTGATTTATTCTATTTTACTAAAGAAGAAAATTTTAACGATTTAAACTTCGATTATTTTCCTAAAATTGATTTTATCAATAAAAATGAATTACCTCGTAAAGCTGGGTTATACTTTCTTCAAGAAGGAGAAAACTTTTATGCTTTTGGATTCACCAAAAATCTTTACTTTCATTGGCAAAATCATAAACTCAACAAAAAAATTAAGAATCCAAATGATCTAAAAATTTTGTTTCTTTTGATGGATTCTCAAAGATATTTACATAATATCGCTCAAAACTTAATCCCGAATTATCTCGAACAAATTAACTTACAAAATAACCCTTACTTAAATAATTAATCACGGAGTAAAAATCATGAAATTTATCTATCAATTAATCGGAATCGCATTGATGCTTTTAGGTATTTATTTATTAGGAAGAAATATCATATTTACCACTAATACAAGTCCATATTTTTGGCGTGGTATTGCCGCCGATGTCTCCATTTTCTCCTTAACTACTGGTGTTATTGGCTTATTTATGTTTCCTAAAACTGCTAAATTTTTTAGTTGGATTTTAATTGGTTTTGGGGTAGTTTTTGTTATTTACAGTAGCCGAGCTATTTTAAATCCTACCAGTTTATGGCAATTTTTCTTATCGATCGTCTCCATGGTAGGCGGATTTAAGTTATTGACCGATCGACAATTTGGCGGTTAAAAATTAAGATTTTTATACTTGCCTAATAATTTTTAAAATTAGGTAAGTAACTTAAAAAAGTATAAAAAAAGGGGATAAAACAATGATAAAAGAAGAATTAAAAGTTAGAGATTTAGAGTTAATTAGTTCATCTGAAGATATTGCTGATTTATTTAAAAAACTCAATTATACAATTATTAATGAACCTATTGATATTGAAAAATTTACTTTTTCATCTACTAATTATTATGCCATAAAAAAAGCCTATTTAATTGCTAGTGAAAAAAACTCAGATTTACAAGTAGTTTTATTTGAATTAGATTATTCAACATGGGTATCATCTAGTATTTATTTACCTCGTATCGAATCTATTAGTAAACAAATTAGCAATCGTTCTTCTGATTTTTTAGTAATTGGTACAGTCGCCTATAAAAATTTAGTTTTTGTTAAATCTTCTGGCAAATTTGATGAAAATTATAATTTTAGAGTAGAAATTAATACCACTGTGGTTAATCTACAAGAAGTTGATTTAAGTACTTTACATTTTATCAAATCTTTAACTATCACTGAAAATGATCTAAATTTATTGAATAAACGACAGGAAATAGCTATTAAAAATATTAATAGAGAAGCCAAGAAAAGAAATCAATTATCTACTGATTCATTAGGTTTTTATCTTCAAGAAATCGGTAAAATTCCTCTTTTGAGCCAAGAACAGGAAATTATTTTATCAAAACAAATTCAAGAGTTAGTACTACTTGAGAAAAAAAGAGAAACTTTAAAGAAACAATTAAGTCAAGAACCTACTACAAAAGAATGGGCAGAATTTGTAAAAATTAGTTACAAACATCTTGTTATTAAAATTAGTCAAGGGGAAAAAGCGAAGCGTAAAATGGTAGAAGCAAACTTGCGTTTAGTGGTTTCCATCGCCAAAAAATATAATTCTCCTAATTTAGATTTATTAGATTTAATTCAAGAAGGTAGTATCGGTTTAATCAGAGGGACTGAAAAATTCGATCCCACTAAAGGTTATCGTTTTTCTACTTATGCTTATTGGTGGATAAGACAAGCAATTACTCGTTATTTATGTAATTATAATAGAGTTATTAGATTGCCCATTCATTTATGGGAGTATCAACAACAAATAAAAAAAGCCTATCGAGATTTAATAGCTAAAAATCAAATTATTAGCACAAGTAATATAATAAAATATTTAGGTGAATCAAAAGAAGAATTCTTAGAAAAATTTAGTTATTTTAACAATATTTTATCATTAGATCAAAGAATTAGAAATGAGGAAGAAGATAATACTTTATTAATAAATTTTATTATATAGCAATCTCAAGAATATGAAATCAATTATTGGAATGATACTGAATTTATAAAAAAAATTTTAAATCTAATTTCTGAAAAAGAAAAAAAAGTCCTTATTATGCGTTTTGGATTAGATGATAATGAGGAAAAAAGTTTACAACAAATTGCTAATATTTTGGGAGTTAGCCGAGAAAGAATAAGACAAATTCAAGATAAAGCTATGATTAAAATTAAAAAATTAATTGACAATCCAAAAGTTTTTTTGGAAATAGAGGAAACAAAAATTAGAGAACAAAAAGAAAAACAGGAACAGCAAGAAAAAGAAAAATTATTAGAAACAATCAAATTGAATAATCAAAAAAATGAAGAGTTAGTATTCACTTAGTATAAATAATACTTAACTTAATCCTTAATATTTTAATTTTTCAAAAACCTTTTTAGTTATTTTTAATGAATTAAAAATTATGAACTTACCTGATTATATTGATAATAAAAATTACACTCTTGAATCGGTTTTGGCTATCATAATTGAAGATAACAACCAATTAACCCTTGATATAGCTACGGGCTTTTTCCGCATTGAAGCATGGATAAGTTTAGAATCTCCTATGAATAAACTTAACTCTCTCCGTCTTCTAATCGGTAGAGATCCAGCTATTCGTCCTGCTGAAAACGATCGAATAGACTTGTTAAAGTATTATAGAAAAACTTTACAACAGCAATTAGAAGAAAATCCCTTTAATGTCAATTATAAACAACAAATAGATCGACTAATTGAGTATTTACAACAAGATAAAATAGAAGTAAGATTGTTCGGTGCATTAGGAGATAAAAACCAGTTTCTTCATGCCAAAGCCTATATTTTTGATGAGTACAGTATCGTTGGTTCATCTAACTTTACTCCAGCAGGATTAAAAGCTAATAGTGAATTAAATATTGTTAATAAAATAGGTGCGATCGCCCGTGATTTAAGAAATAATTGGTTTGAAAGATTTTGGCATGATCATAGTGTCGATATTAATTATAAACAGAAATTAATAGATACCTTAAACGCCTCAAAATTTGGCAGTAAAGCCTATACCCCCTATCAAGTATTTATCAAGGCATTATACGAATTATTTAAAGAAGATACCAACATTAATGAAGGAAATATCACAGGAGTTGACTTAGCAGATTTTCAAAAAGAAGGATTCAAAAAAGCTATCAGACTGATGGAAAAACATCAAGGGTGTATCGTTGCCGATGCCGTTGGGTTAGGTAAAACCTATATCGGGTTAAGAGTCATTGAACATTATTTAATAACGGAAAGAAAACCTAATAAAATACCAAAAGTAATGGTAATTTGCCCTGCCCAATTAAGGGAATTAGTCTGGCGGAAAAAACTGGATGAATTTGGCTTAAAAGCTGATATTATCTCTCATGAAGAAATAAGTAGAAAAGATTTTAATTTAAACCGCTATTCTTATTATGATTTAATGGTTATTGATGAAGGACATAACTTTAGAAATAGTGGTACAAATCGCTATAATAATCTCCTCAAATTAGTTAATAGTGGTAACAGAAATAAAAAGATATTAATGTTAACGGCAACGCCTATTAATAATAGCGTTTATGACCTATATCATCAAATATTAATCTTAGCTAGAGGTAATGAAAGTTATTATCGAGAATACGGAATTAGTAACTTAAACGGTTATTTTAAAGCCTTACATCAAGGCAAAACAGAAATCACCGAATTGTTATTTCAAACGATGGTGAGAAGAAGCCGTCAAGATGTAATTAGAAGACAAGAAGCAGGAGAAGAAATTATTATTGCAGGTACAAAAATTCATTTTCCCAAAAGAGAATTAGAAAGATTTACCTATAACTTTGAAGCCGAATATCAGGGTTTATATATTGGCATTGCTAACAGCATCGATCAACTAAATTTATCACCCTATAATATTAAATCATTTAAACTCAAAAAAGTTCAAACTGATGAAGCAGAAGTTAAAAGAAATTATGCCTTAGTCAATTTGCAAAAAGCACTATATTTAAAAAGATTTGAAAGTAGCTTAATTGCCTTTAAAAAGACAGTAACTAATCAAAAACAATTCCAAGAAAAATTTTACCAATTACTAACCAAAGAAGGTAAATTATTAGATAGTAAAAACTTTAGAAAGTTAATCCTTGCCCTTGAAGATGAAGAAGAAAATATAACCGTTACAGACATCATTCAACAATTAGAAGAAATAGATGCTAAACAATACAATTTACCAGAGTTACAACAACACATCGAACACGATTTAAGGCTACTTAATCAAATATTAGAGCAAATTAACCAAATAGAAAATAATCTACCTAAATCCTTAGAAAAACAAGACGAATCTACTCCTAAATCGTCCTTACAAATAGGTACGTCCCCTAACTCCTACCTTATGAAAGAGGGTAGAGAGGGAGTCATACCTCATTATGATGAAAAATTAAAGGCATTTAAAAACTTATTAATTAAACTTAAAGGGAAAAAAATATTAGTTTTTAGTTACTATAAAGATACTGCTAAATATCTCTATCAAGAATTAATAAAAGATCAATATTTCCTGAGTCAATTAGATAATCCCAAAATTGATATTTTGACAGGAGATAGCAGTAGTCAGCAAAGACAAGAAAAAGTTAACCGTTTCGCCCCAAAAGCCAATCTTAGCAACGATAATCCTCAACAAAAATTAGAACAGTTACAGCAATTATTACAAAATCCCATCGATATTTTAGTCTGTACTGATGTACTGTCAGAAGGGCAAAATTTGCAGGATGCAGGAATATTAATTAACTATGATTTACACTGGAATCCTGTCAGAATGATTCAAAGGGCTGGAAGAATCGATCGACTCGGTACAGAATATGACACCCTCTACATCTATAACTGCTTCCCCGAAGAAGGATTAGAGGTGTTATTGGGGTTAGTGAAAAGACTACAAGATAGAATTGCTACCATCGATCGAGAAGTAGGATTAGATGCCAGTGTATTAGGAGAAATTATAACAGGCAGAAGTTTAGAACAATTAGAGAGACTAAAAAAAGCTGATACAGACGCAGAAAAACAGGCTATTTTAGAGGAATTAGAAGCAGAAATCGAGTTAGTATCCCTCGATGAGATGAAATTGCCTTTAATTGAATTTATCCAACAAGTAGGACAAGAATTAGTAGAAGAAATCCCATTAGGTATTCATAGTACTAAAAACTTAAATATACCTGACAAAAACTTTAAAGAAGGAGGACTTTTTTTAGCGTTTAAATCTGATGATAAACACTTCTGGCAACTATTCCCTCGTCTTAATGGTTCGATTGTCACCGATGAAGATAAAATGATTACAGATAAACGGAAAATATTTAATTATCTTAAATGTAATCAATCCGATTATCCTAACCCCGATAATTTATCGCCAGTAGCTTTTGATAGTGCTATTTTCCCAGTGTTAGAAAGTGCTGTTGATCAAATCTTAACTTATTTTAAGAAACAACAGACTGCTAGAAAGGTAAAACCATCTTTAAATACAACTTTAACTGCTATTGTTAACCTTCTTAAAAAACCAGATTTAAAGATAGATAATCAGAATATTATTAAAGATATTTTAAAAGTTATTGATAATATTCCTTTAAAAAGTTTAGATAAAGAAATAAAAAAAATATGGAGTAATTTAAAACAACATAAAACTCCCAATATTTTGGTAATAGAATTAAATCAGCTTTTTACTGATAGTGGCTACTATGATGAAATTGAAGATCAAGAAAATCCGATAAAAATTATCAAAAGAGAGGAGATTCAATTAGTCTGTTATCAATGGTTTAAACCTGAATAATCAATTTTAATATGGGTTATGAGCTAATTATTCATTTATTTTAAACTTAGTTACGTTATAATTATGCCTATGGGGGGGATAATTATAAATAGAGTAAAAATCTTAGCAAAAACTTTTTGACACAACCCTATTGAGATTTACCCTTAAGATAATCTATATTAAGTAACGATAAGTAAAGAAATTTTAAGCAATCTTGTTAAATCATACCCTTTTTTCACAGTTAACTACTTTTTTCCCTACCGTCAGAGAGAATTTTTTTGATTTTCTTTTCAGTTGGTGGTGGCAAAAACAAAAGCGTCAAAACGTCTTCGTTTTCTTCGCCTCGGCGTTTTTAGTGTCTATTCCAGTGTTTTTTCAAGCGCCTTTAGTTAGGCTTTTTCCCCTATTAAGTCTATTATTAACTTTTGTATGGTTTCGATTAAGTTTTATCTTAAAACGTAAATCAGAATCTTATATCTGGGGAGATATGTTATGGGGTTTTAGTTGGAGTTGGCTTTGTGGTTCAATATATTGGGGATGGTTGCGAGAAAATCCTGCTATTCATATTCCCATTGAAGCCATTGGTTTACCCTTTGCTTTATGGTGTATCTGGAAAGGTTGGGGTTTAATCGGTAACTATTTCTATCTAGGCTCGTTGATCGGTACTGCGATAACTGATTTATACTTTTATATCGCTGGTTTAGTACCCTATTGGCGAGAATTAATGATTACTGATCCTACCTTAGTTAAACCTATTTTACAAGGTGCGATCGTACAAGTCCAGACTCCTTGGGGAATTAGTTGGGCTGTATTATTGGCAAATGTTTTGTTAGCGATAAGTTTATATGCTTTAGTAAAAAAAGAAATCCACTATATAGCCTTTGCTGGTGCTGTTTTAAGTACTATTTTCACTGATGCTTTATTCCTTGTTGCTGCCTATGTGGGAATAAGTTAAGAATAATGGAGAATGGAGAATTGAAAATGGAGAATTGAAATAAGTTAAAACCCTGTAGGGGTTGAATATTATTCAACCCCTAGGATAACTCTATTTATTTCTAGTTTTTAATTTTCATTTGCCTCTAAACTAGGTTTATTTTCTTAGGCTAAATTAACTTTAAACACTTTGTTTTTTACTTCCTCTACTTTAGGTAAATTAAGGGTTAAGATACCATCGAAATAATCGGCGGTTACTTTTTCGTTTTGAATGGCAACAGGTAAATTAATAGTTCTTTCAAATTTACCATAATTAAATTCAGAAATATAGTAACCGTTGTCTTTATTTTCTTCTTGATGGCGATATTCGCCACTAATTTTTACCATGTCATGGGTGACACTAATATCAATATCTTTTTTATTGATTCCGGGTAATAATACTTTTAATGTTAAACTATTATAGTTATCAAATAGTTCGATCGCAGGTTTTACTAAGGAATTGTTAGGGGTATCCCAAGAGGTAATTTCGTCAAAAAGTCGATTCATTTGACGGTGTAAACTGTTGATGTCAGATAAGGGATAAAAACGAACTAAGGACATATTTATTTCCTCCTAATAACTAATTTAATGATTATTTATTTAACTTTGATTGTTATTTTTATAATGTCATAATTTTATTTTGTTGAGAGGAGGGTAAACCGAAAATTCAAGGTAGGTTTAACCCTAATATATTTAAAACCATTGTAGAGACGTAAAATTTTATGTCTCTACCTAAATTATTTATATCTCTACCTAAAATATGGGTAATTTCTAATGAAAGACTTTAATTGTTACTGAGGATTTCTCCTCCTCCCATAACAATTTGTTTAAGAGTGGTAAAGGTTTCTAAACTAATTAATCCCCTACGATGTCCTTTCTGATTAGAAATACCTAAAAAAACAGAATTGCTACCGGGTAGATAACGATAAAAACGAGGGGAAGAATTGACATAGACTAGGGCGCTATCGATTTCCATGGCAAATATTCTTCCTTCTTGATAGGAGTCTGTTATGATACAATTTGCATGACCACTACTATATTCATTAATCCAGACAATAGCATCATTGAGATCGTCAACGGTACGAAAGGCAATACTATGATTAAATAGGGGTTGATTCCATTGGCTAGGTTTAATCGGTTTAAGATAATCGGGAAAATCGGCGACTAAATTTTCATCTCCAAAAAGGTTGAATTTTTGTTCTTTGAGATGGTTAAATAGTCTCACGATCGAATTTAAACTATGATTTTTATTGATTAGTACTTTTTCTATGGCATTGACTCGATCGGGAATACTTTTGTAGCTATCAATAATCACATGACGCACTAAATCTAAGTCACCAGAAGATGACCAATATAAACCACAATTAGCGATGGCGGATTTTAACACTGGTGCGGTGGCTAATTGGGTGACTTTTTGAATTAAACTAGGACGACCGTAAGGGATAATGAGGTTAATATATTGATCTGATGTTACTAAATCTTCGATGGAATAACCTTCTTCTGAGGGGAGAAACTGTAAACAACTGGCAGGAAAATTCGCATCTTCTAATGCTACTTGTAAAACTTGGGTGATAATGGTATTCGTATTACTGGCTTCACTACTACCTCTCAAAATGATAGTATTTCCTGTTTTGATGGCTAAACCTGCGGTAATAATTGCTAACTCTGGTAAGGCTTCATAAATTAAAGCAATCACCCCTAAAGGCATTAATTGAGAGTAATTTTGACTGTAGGTGACTTGATAAGGGGAATTAATTACTTTTTGAAAGGGATCAGGTAATTCAGCTAATGTCTTTAATATTTCGATCGCAGTTTTCAGTCTTTGAGGTGTTAACTTCAACCATTCCAGAATCAAATCTGGCACAGCCATCTCCTTGCTGATTTCCAAATCAAGGGTATTTGCTTGTAAAATATCATCTAGGCATTCTTCCAGCTTTATCGCCATGTTTAAGACAGCTTGAGAGCGTTCAATTCCTTTGATATTACTCATTTGTACGAAGGCTTGATGAGCTTGTTGTACAATGAGAGCTGTTTTTTGTGTAGAATTATCTTTCATATTCTTGATTTTAACGGCGATAAGCTAACCACAAAGAAATACATAGTAGGATTAAGATTAGTCCTAATATGATACCAGAAATTAACTTAACTCCCCCATTAAGAGTGATGAGTAAGGGAATAGAAATAAGTATGGAGGCTAGAAAACAACTCAGGGTAAGATAAAAATAACTTTCCTGCCAAGGTTTTTGAGTTAACATCCATGCTTTACCATTCCAACGCCATTTTTTTTTGTACGGATAACTAGGGGTTAATTGTTCGATACATTCTTCTTCATCCGTTACTACAAAAATTTGTTGACATCGATCGCACCCCATAGCTTCCGTTAAGATAATAGGTAATAATCGCCCTTTACGACGACAAGGGCAAGGATACTCACAATTTAAGTCGATTTTAACGATTTTTTTTTGCCAACGCACAATATTTGTACCTCAGTAAATTATAAAATTTATTGGTAAAGACAAGGTTTTAGGCTTTAGGTTTTAGGTTTTAGGTAAATTTTTTGATTTTAAACTGCGACACTTAATACTAAATACCTGAATTCGATGTCAAACTTTTAAATTACCTAAGTTTGATATAAGAAACCTTTAATAATAAAGGTTTAAGAATGAAACAACCTTGTCTTTTCCCCTCTCCCCTAGTAAACTTAGAGGGGGTTGAGCTTTATAAACCAATACCAATACCTAAACGACTTGCTAAACTGGGAGTTATGGGAATCAGAGTTGTTAAAGATAAGAAAATTAATATTAATCCCCATGCGGCTCTGGTATCATTAGGTTCTGTTAATTCGTTAAGACTAGGACGTTCTAAGTCTCTTTGTAAAAATAAGATTACGATCGCCCAATAGAAGGGTAAAGAGTTGATAGGATTTAAAATACTCACAATAGCCAAAACAATTAATGTGCCAATGGTAGCACGGCGACAGGTTTTTCGACCATAGATAGCTTGAATAATTCTACCGCCATCGAGTTGCCCAGCAGGTAACAAGTTAAGCGCGGTGATAACTAATCCTAACCAACCTAAAATCGTCAAAGGATTAACAGCTACACTGTCTCCTTGTAAGGCAGAATTAAAAAATAACTTCGCTAAAATACCCACTAAAATTGAACCTTGAAAAAAGTTAGTAGGTATTTCAAAAGTACCGCCCATAGTGGACATCCCCAAGCCTAATAATAACATCCCTAAAGATACTGCAAACCCAGTGGCAGGTCCTGCAAAAGAAATATCAAATAATACTGATCGATTAGGAATCAGAGACTCGAAACGAGTAATCGCCCCAAAACTGCCGATTTGAATGGTAGGCAAAAAGAAAGGTAAGCTAATTTTAACATTATTTTTAGCTCCAATAATCTGATGTCCCATTTCATGGCTTAATAAAATTACCCATAAACCAATACATAAAGGTAAAACTTCGACATAACGATTCCAGTTTCCGACTAAATCAAATCCTAACAGCAATGCGATCGCTTCCATGCTAGTAAAAATTGTTGCTAACAATAATACTAAAGCCAGATTTTTTTGAGCAAGGGTAGTTGTTTTTGGATCATTAGTACTAGGTAGAATGATCACAACAGGTTTTCCTTCAGGAGTTTCCACTAAAAATAAACGATATTTTTCCCCTAATTTTGTCTTTAATTTTTCTGTTAAATTACTATGGATTAACTCAGCGTCTCCTCTTAAATTACCTTTTAAAATAACTCCTTCTTGATAGGGGATAGTTTCGGTAATAAAAAAGGTATCAATACCAAAAATTGTTTTAATTTGTTTTAAATCATCTTCATCAATGGGCTTAAAATCTACTTGTAGTTGTTGTTCGATTTTAAGAGGATAATTATTCTCTTTTATCTTCACTGGCTCATTCGGGTTTGAGGGTTTTTTTTCTGATGTCATTTGCTCTACTAAATCAGTTTTTTCTAGTGCAGAAATTAATTGTTGTTTGAATGTTTCTAACTTTTCTGAATCAACTTTTTCTGTCGCTTTTTTCCTAATTAAGTTACCTAAATAAATATAAAAACCTGATGATAAAACTAATAGTAAAATAATAGCAATGATATTCAAGTAAACTCCTGTGGCTAATAATGCAAAAAATACTAGCCAAGGAGTCATTAAACTTATGGATTGTAACCAAGCTAAAATGCCAATTTCTCCGTAAGGTTTTGCTCGATTATAACCCCAAAGAATAAGACCTATAGCCACTAAAATAATGGCTATAATTACAAAATTTTGTGATAAATTAAACATGATTTATAGTGAATAAAAAATAGTGTTTTAAAAACAATCTTTAATTAATAGAATGGTATCATAGATCGCCTCACAATAAATTGATGAGGCTAATAGTAAACGTTCAATAAATTGAACTAAGAAATTATATTTTATCGATTCGTAGGGGTTGAATAATATTCAACCCTAACATGGTTTTAACCCTTTAAATTAAATTAAATTAAACTCATAATATCCAACACCTAAAAACTACCCTTATAAAAAATTCTTGCATAAAATTTAGTTTAAGTTAAAAGACTTTTACGCAAGTTACCATCATTTTTTGTTAATAAAATTTCGGCTTCGTCTTTAGTTTTCTGACTCCAGTGCATCAATAATGCTAATTTTACCTTATATCCACTGGCTTTTAACAGTTCGATCGAATCCTCCCGACTCAAATCTGTCAAATCGCTAATAATTCTCAAGGCTCGATCTTCTAGTTTACTATTAGTTACAGAAACATCGATCATGCGATTGCCGTAAACTTTACCTAGCTTTACCATCACTCCCGTAGAAATAATGTTCAGTGCCATTTTTGTAACCGTACCTGCCTTCAAACGAGTTGAACCTGCTAAAATTTCCGCCCCTGTCAGCAATCTAATATCAATATCCGCAGAAATGGTAACTTGCTCTTTTGGTACACAACTGATGGCAACCGTAACTGCCCCCAGTTTTTTCGCTTCTTCCAGCGCACCATGTACATAGGGAGTTGTACCTCCTGCGGTAATTCCAATTACAACATCTAAATTACCGATCGATCGATCGAGCATAGCAGTAGCCCCATCTTCCGATCGATCTTCAAGGGCTTCCGAACTCTTAACCAGAGCGGATTCTCCCCCGGCTAGAATGCCCTGTACCATGTCGGGATTTGTGCAGAAGGTGGGGGGACATTCGGCGGCATCAAGCACCCCTAAACGTCCGCTAGTACCCGCTCCAATGTAAAATAAACGCCCTCCCTTGCGTAAGGATTGAGCGGTGATGTCGATGGTTTGAGCTAACTCCTGTCGTGCTTGTGCGATCGCATCAATGGTTTTTTGATCCTCTTGATTGAATAAATCAACGATTTCTAAAGCCGAAAGTTGATCTAAATTAACACTAGCGGTGTTAATCTGTTCTGTTAATAAATGACCACGATTCATAATAAATAATTGAGAATGGATAATGGAGAATGGAAAATTGAGAATTAACACCTAAATTCTTTATTACTTATTACTTATCACTTAATTACAGAAGTCCTTCGAGTTGACGGCGGATGCGTTCTAATTCAAAAGCTGACATATCCACTGCGGATGATTCGGATTCGGGAGAAGGATAACTAGCGTCTTCACTCCAGTCAGTTTGTTCAACATTTTTTTCTGGGGGAATTTCTAGCATTCCTTCATTGATAAATTTCGATTCGTAACCTGCGGATACGCAAAATTCTTCCACTTCATCTTGTTCGATGCCTTCTACACTAGGGGTAGGAAAATCTTGAGCTTCCAGTAATAGAGCGTAACGAGTTGCATCATCTTCAGATTCAAACATTAATACAAAGTCTCGATCGCCAATTTGCAGGGTGTGGATTCCTTCGTTAGCTGTGCCTGAATTATATAATAAAACGTATATTCGCATTTAAACTATTGATTAATATTAATTGATTTTAACTTCTGAGAAGTTGTTTTAAAAGTTTCTGATCCCCCTAAATCCCCCTTAATAAGGAGGACTTTGTTTAATATCCGCCCTTTTTCAAGGGGGGGCAAGGGGGGGATCAATTATCAAAATTATGGCTTTTCAAACAGCTTATGATGTTAATTTTAATATTGATGATTCTTCTTGTCTATAAAGATTTATTAAATACTTAGATTTAATACTAAATAAGTTAATAAATATCGTAAATTATTTTTTCATTCTACCATAAAAAAGAGCTAATTTTTCAGGAGAAATTTTAAGATAGTAACCCATAATTATTAATTGATTAATCAAAGTAGTTTTGATAATTCCTAGTTTATCCCATCTTCTGGATGATGTAGTTACTGCTGATTTTGCTAAATAAATTTTACCGTGTTTTTGAGCTTTTTTGACTAATTCAAAATCTTCCATAATGGCTATATCTTGATATTTTCCTAATTGTTCAAAAACTTCTTTTTTGAGAAAAATTCCTTGATCTCCATAGGGTAATGATAGATAGTTCGATCGAACATTTACCATAATTTCTAAAAGACGAAAAATAGATTTTTTATTATCAATATTTAAGGTAAAAGCTCCTAGAATAAAATCTTTTTGATTAACAATTTCTTTAATTATTTGATGATAATTTGGAGGTAATAAAGTATCCCCATGAAGAAATAATAAAATCTCACCTTGAGCATTTTCAGCCCCTAAATTCATTTGATAACTACGGCGTAAAATAGGAGATAAAATAACTTTAAAGTTAGCTTGTTTGATTAATTTAACAGTATTATCTTGACTTCCTCCATCGACAAAAATAAATTCAATATCGGGATATTTTTTAAGATTTGCTAAGATTTTAATTAAGTTTTTTTCTTCATTAATAACGGGAATAATAACGCTAAGATTAATGGGCATTATTTATTGAGATAGATAACAGAAACAAAAAAGTTTGTAGTTATGGCTTTAGCCATTGATTAATAATTTATTTGAGATAGATAACAGAAACAAAAAAGTTTGTAGTGATGGCTTTAGCCATGAATTAATAACCCCTAAAGGGGTTACTACGAACCTTATTTATATAGATTTTTAATTGCTGATTCTAAATCATCTTGTTTGATTAATGATTCTCCAATTAAAACGGCATTTGCTCCAGCATTTTGCACAAAATCAAGATCATTTTTTGTGTATAATCCCGATTCACTAACGATCAAAATATTCCTATTAATAATAGTTTCTTTTCTAGCAGATAAAATATTTTTTGTGGTGTCTAAACTCACCTCAAAATTTTCTAAATTACGGTTATTAATTCCAATTAATTTTACTTCATCTAATGTTAAAACTCGATCGAGCTCTTCTAAAGTATGAACTTCAATTAATGCCGTCATCTTTAAACTGTGAATTATTTTGAGAAAATATCTTAAATCGGTGTCTTTTAAAATAGAAGCAATCAATAAAACCGCATCAGCACCATTTAATCTCGCTAAATAAATTTGATAGGGATAAATGATAAATTCTTTACATAATAAGGGCAATTTTACCGCATTTCTTACTTTTGCTAAATTCTCAAAACTACCTTGAAAAAACTCCGCATCTGTCAACACCGATAAACAAGAAGCGCCTCCTTTTTCGTAAGATTGTGCGATCGAAATGGGGTCAAAATCTGGTTTAATAACTCCTTTACTGGGGGAGGCTTTTTTAACTTCTGCAATTAGGGCAGGTTTTTTGACAGAATTGGTTAAAGCACCAAGAAAATCAAGGGGAGAAGAAGTTAATTCAGCAACTTTTTTACGCAAATCTAATAATGACATTCGATCGCGCATTTTTTCCACTTCTTTTTCTTTATGCCAAACAATTTTTTCTAAAATATTTTGAGGCTCACTATCAGGTAATTTTATTTGATAACGGAGACTTTCTACAGCAACGGTTGGTGATGGTTGTTGACGACGAATTTTCATAAACAAAATATTATAAATAATGAATAATTAATAGTGAATAGTGAATAGTGAATAGTGAATAGTGAGGAGTTTTTAATTCTCCATTCTCCATTCTCCATTCTCCATTCTCCATTGCCACTTGTCATGAGTACCATTTTAAGGGAATATAGTTTAGGATTTTAACCAAATATTGCCTAAAATTAGTAGAAAAATCTTTTATTATCTGAATTTTTATGATTTCTAGTAACGATTTTCGTCCGGGTGTAAGTATTGAATTAGATGGTAGCGTTTGGAAAGTAGTAGAATTTTTACACGTTAAACCGGGTAAAGGTTCGGCTTTCGTGCGTACTAAATTGAAAAATGCTCAAAGTGGTAGCGTCATGGAAAAAACTTTCCGCGCTGGAGAAACTGTACCCCAAGCTAACCTTGAAAAACGTACCATGCAACACACCTACAAAGAAGGTGATCAATTTGTGTTCATGGATATGGAAACCTTTGAAGAAGCCCGTTTAACTGAAGCACAAGTAGGCGATCGATCGAAGTACCTTAAAGAAGAAATGGAAGTCAATATTCTTTACTGGAATACTACAGTGTTAGATGTAGAATTGCCCACTTCCGTTGTGTTAGAAGTAGTTGAAACCGATCCGGGATTAAAAGGTGACACCGCCGCAGGAGGCACAAAACCTGCTATCCTCGAAACAGGCGCACAAATTATGGTACCTCTATTTATTGTTATCGGGGAAAAAATTAAAGTGGATACCCGTAATGATAGTTACTTAGGTAGAGAGTAGAATTATCATCAATTATCAATTATCAATTATCAATTCCCCTTATATATATAGTATTAAACAGTGCCAATAGATTTTAACCAACTACGAGATTTTATTGAGGCGATCGCTAAAACAGATATAACTGAATTAGCGATTAAAGAAGGAGATTTTGAGTTAACACTGCAAAAAAATAATTCCCAAAATAACACCCCAGTTTATACCATTACTCCTTCCCCCGTTACCACCGTAACAGAAACTCCCAAACCAGTAGAAGTTATCAATACTCCTGCTGTCACCGTTGATAAACCAACATCTCCCAAAAAAGGCGATAACTGGATAGAAATCACCTCTCCCATGGTGGGTACATTTTATCGTGCCGCCGCCCCCGGAGAAGCTCCTTTTGTGGAAAAGGGCGATCGAATTTCTAACGGTCATGTGGTATGTATAATAGAAGCCATGAAACTGATGAACGAAATTGAAGCAGAAACATCAGGGCAAGTAATGGAAATTTTAGTAGAAAATGGTGAGCCTGTTGAATATGGACAAACCTTGATGCTAATTGCTCCTAATTAAGCGACTCCAAAACCTGTATATTGTCTCACAAAAGCAGGTTTTAAACCTAAAATAATATCCTCTCTGTTAACCCCTTTTTCTAATAAAATTTCTGATACCGAAATATCAGTATTATTTTCTTGAATCCAGACTCGATCGTCTTTTATTTCTAAATGTAATAAAACTGAGTAAATTCTTTTTTGTCCATTCCAACCTAAATGTATTAATAAATAGCGATCCCAACGGGATCTGCGAAGCAGCGCGAGCTTTTCATCAAAAATAGTTTCAGATTCGATCGTTTCTCCCAGAGGCATTATTTTTCCTTGTTGAGTTAAAAAATTACAAATTATTTGACGATATTTAGTTACTTTATCCATTGACGAATAACCCCTCAATAGGATCATAAACTACTAATTTTAAATTATAACGACTAATAATAGCTTGGGGTAAATCTCGCTGAAAAAAAGACTCATAAGCATAACTTGGCACTGCTAAAAAAAGTATTCTTTCAGGCTCTTTTTGTTCTAAAACAAAATGATAATTAAGAAATTGCCCTAAAGCACCATGAAAATCAGATATAGCAGAATCACTTAAAAAACTCTTAATTTCCACTGCTATTTTTTCGTCTTCTTTTTCAGCACCTAATATTTTTTCAGCATCTAAATCTACCTGAATTTGGTCATATTGTCCAAACTTTAAAATTAATGGATCATGGGTAATTTTCCAATGATCTTTGATTAAATTGAATACTCTCAAGGATTACCCCTCAAAAACTTATAATGGAATAAGAAAAAATATATAGGGGAAAATAATCCTATGGTGGCAACTCCCATTAAAACAACTCAACGTCTGACAACTCAAATAGAAGTTATTGCTCCAGATACTACCACAATTCGTTCTTTAGATTGGGATAGAGATCGCTTTGATATTGAATTTGGACTACAAAACGGCACTACTTATAATTCTTATGTAATTAAAGGAGAGAAAAACGCTTTAGTTGATACCTCTCACCTTAAATTTAAGCAACTATATTTTGATTGTCTGCACCAAGTTATTAATCCTCAAGATATTGACTATTTAATTATCTCTCACACTGAACCTGATCATAGTGGCTTGGTTAAGGATTTGTTAGAAATTGCTCCTCATATTACGGTGGTTGCGTCTAAAGTAGCGATTCAATTTTTAGAAGGATTTGTCCATCTTGATTTTAAACGACAAATAGTCAAAAACGGCGATCGACTTGATCTTGGTAATGGTCATGTAATGGAATTTATTAACGCGCCTAATTTACACTGGCCCGATACTATTTTTAGTTATGATCATGGTACAGAAACTCTTTTCACCTGCGATGCTTTTGGAATGCACTACTGTAGTGCTAGTTTGTACGATGAACATTTAGCCGATATTTCCCCAGACTACCGTTTCTATTATGAATGTTTGATGGCGCCTAATGCTCGATCGGTTTTATCCGCCATGAAGCGTATGCAGGAATTAGGAGAAATTTCCATGGTTGCCAATGGTCATGGACCCATTTTAAAGCATAATGTAAAAGAACTGCTCGATCGATACCACCGTTGGAGTAATGAGCAAAGTAAGGGAGAAAAAACCGTTGCCGTGTTCTATATCTCTGATTATGGTTATAGCGATCGAATTTCCCAAGCCATAGCCAAAGGTATTACTAAAACAGGCATTACCGTTGAAATGTTCGATCTCAATGGTACAGACATTCACGAAATCCCTGAAATTGTGGGAAAATCCGCAGGAATTGTCTTAGGAATGCCCCCTCTTTCCGATAACACAGACATTAGTAACAAAATGGGCGCAATTTTAGCCTGTGTGAATAACAAGCAAACCATTGGTTTATATGAATCCTACGGCGGTGATGACGAGCCGATCGATCCTATTTCTCGTAAGTTACAGGATTTAGGCTTAACCTCTGCTTTCACTCCCATTCGTATCAAAGACACTCCCCACGAAAATACTTATCAACTGTGTGAAGAATCAGGAGTTGACTTAGGGCAGATGTTGACGAAAAAAGCCAGTATCAGTAAAAGAAAAGCCCTTGACAGCGATTTAGACAAAGCCATCGGGCGTATTAGCGGAGGATTGTACATTATCACCGCCCAAAAACGAGAGGCAAAGGGTGCTATGTTGGCTTCATGGGTAACACAAGCCAGTTTTGATCCCCCCGGATTTACCGTAGCAGTTGCTAAAGATCGTGCGATCGAATCATTACTACAAGTCGATGATACTTTCGTTTTAAACATCCTTGAGGAAGGCAAATATCAGCCTCTGATGAAGCATTTTCTCAAACGATTCCCCCCCGGTGCCGATCGTTTTGAAGGGGTTAAAACTCAAATAGCCACCAATCTATCGCCCATTTTAAGCGATGCCTTAGCCTACCTTGAATGTCAAGTTATCAGTCGTATGGACTGCGGAGATCATTGGGTAGTATATAGTAATGTCACCAGTGGAAGGGTATCAAAACCCGATGCTTTAACCGCAGTGCATCATCGCAAAGTCGGTAATTATTACTAAAGTAGAATAATGTAGGTTGGGTTGAGGAAACAAAACCCAACAAAATCTGAGTGAATCATAAAATTTTAGATAAGGGTAGGAGAGAGGAGATAGGAGATAGGATACAGGAGATAGTACGAAGAATTGATTTAAACTTATGTAAAATTCATTTTTGGCAATTATTTACCTTTATTTAATTATTTTCTTTGACTAAAATTTCAACAATTATTACTCAATAACCCTTATTTTAAAAGGTTTTTAATCTCGAACTCAGGTATTACCCACATTTCGCCTCAGTAAAATAACATTATCTTTACTATCAATTATCTGATATTCTTTATTTTTAGTAAGCTCATTAATTAAATAATTAATCGCTTCTAACCAACCTTTTTCCTTGTCAAAAACCACTGCATAACGTTCTAATTCTCCTAAATCAGCGATAATATAATCGACTTTTTTAGCTTCATTATTATCATTAATAAATTCTATATTAGGTAAACGAATTACCGCTCTACGGCTAGAAAGATGAGCAATAATATTATTCGTACTGCTAACACTTGCATCCTTTGGAATTTGCTCTAAAAGTTGATAGATATTAGCAGAATGTTGCCATTGACGAGGTAAAGAAACATATACCCAAGGTTGAAAAGAATCAGGTAATAGAAAATAAAAAGCTCTACTTAATTCCGTTGTGCTAGATGTAAAACCTAATAATAAAGATATACAAATACAACTAATCCAAAATCGTTTAAATTTTAGGGTTAATTTTCTTGGTTGAAATTGATTAATATTTTGTTGAAAATTACGAAAACTTTGTCCTCCCCACCATAAAATAGCACCATAAAATAATCCGGGTACAACCATCATAGCGTAACGAATATTAAGAGATAAAACGGATTTTCCTTGCCCTAACAATGGTGTTAATAAAGGAAAAATTGAGATAATCCAAGCCGTAGGAGAAACCGCAGGAATTAAAGCTAAAGCTAACCATTGTCCAATTAAATATTCTACAGTTTTGCCTATAGGTGAAATTAATTCCCAAATTACTAACCAAGGTTGGGTTATCATGCCCCAAATTACTGCTAAAGTAGAAGGATTATCTCCTTTTATATATTTCCCAAATTTATCTACCATAAGTCTTTTACCGACATCTTCGGTAAATTCGGGCATAATTATATTCGTTATTACCATCATATAAAGAAAGGAAATTAAACAAATTAATAAGCCTTGACGGGGATAACGTTTACTAGCAATTAAATAAATTCCTACCCCAAATAAATTTAATCCTGCCTCTTGTCTCACTCCTAAAATTAGTAAAGCAAAAAGACTAAATAACCACCAATTTCGCTTTTCTAAACTTAGTAATAAACTGAAGACTAAAATCGGCAATTGGGAAATATTGTCAAAGTTGGAAAGAGTTGGCACTAAAATTGCGATCGAACTGTAAAAACCCATTACAATTAAAAGTGCGATCGAATGTTCAATATATTCTCTTGCTAAAAAGTATAAGACAACTCCAGCCCCCACAATCAATAAAACTTGTATAACAACTAAAGTCGCAGGAGAAGGAAAAAGATAATAGATAGGCAACCAAAGTAATAGATTCGGCGTGAAATGATGCCCCAGATAACTGTCATCAACTCTGGGTAATTCCTCTCCACTGGTGACATGGGTAGAAATAGCCGAAGCTAAAGAACTATGATAGAAATTAAAGTGTAAATTATTCCAAAAAATTTGATTAAAAATTCCTTGATCATAGGAAGCAAAAAACGTATAGTAACGATTTAAGGCTAAACCTAAAGTAATGATTAAAAATAAACCACTAACCGTAAGTATTGAATATATCTCTTTTTTTTTAATTTGATTTTCCATTAATAGTTGATTTTTTTCGTTTATTATAGAAAAAGGCTTTATGTAAATCTCCATTCCACAAAATAAAAATGATGAAGACGAGGTAGAAAGAACAAAAATTGATGAGTTTTTAATTTTTAATTCCTCATTCCTCATTCCTTATTTCTCAATATATTTATTTCTTAAAAATTTTTAATTATGACAAATCAGCTCGATCGAATTATTATATTTGATACCACATTGCGCGATGGTGAGCAATCTCCGGGTGCTAGTTTAAATGTAGATGAAAAATTGACCATTGCCCGTGCTTTAGCTAAATTGGGAGTGGATGTGATTGAAGCAGGTTTTCCCCATGCTAGTCAAGGGGATTTTAATGCAGTACAACGTATTGCTGAAACCGTTGGAACTCAATCTGGCCCTACTATTTGCGGTTTAGCAAGGGCAACCAAACAGGACATCAAAAGTGCAGGAGAAGCCCTCCAACCTGCCTTTAAACGCCGTATTCATACCTTTCTCGCAACTTCTGATATTCACCTTGAATATAAATTAAAGAAAACCCGTGCTGATGTACTAGCGATCGTACCTGAAATGGTAGCCTATGCGAAAACCTTTACCGATGACGTGGAATTTTCCCCCGAAGATGCAGGAAGAAGTGATCCCGAATTTTTGTATCAAGTGCTAGAATTAGCTATTAAAGCAGGGGCGACTACCGTTAATATTCCTGATACCGTAGGTTATACAACTCCTAGCGAATACGGTGCTATCATCAAAGGTATTAAAGATAATGTACCGAACATTGACCAAGCAATTATATCCGTTCATGGTCACAATGATCTCGGTTTGGCGGTGGCTAACTTCCTCGAAGCTGTGAAAAATGGAGCAAGACAGTTAGAATGTACTATTAACGGTATCGGAGAAAGAGCAGGAAATGCCGCACTCGAAGAATTGGTAATGGCGCTTCATGTACGCCGTCAATATTTTAACCCCTTCTTGGGTCGTGATGTCAACTCGATCGAACCCTTAACCAACATCGACACCAAACAAATTTACAAAACCTCTCGTTTAGTTTCTAACTTGACGGGGATGATTGTACAACCGAATAAAGCCATTGTGGGGGCGAATGCGTTTGCCCATGAGTCGGGAATCCATCAAGATGGAGTGTTGAAAAACCGCCTCACCTATGAGATTATGGACGCAGAATCCATCGGACTTACTACGAATCAAATTGTACTAGGTAAACTGTCAGGACGTAATGCTTTTCGTAGCCGTTTAGTAGAGTTGGGATTTGAATTGTCAGAAGATGACTTAAACAAAGCCTTTTTGCGCTTTAAAGAAGTCGCCGACAAAAAACGAGAAATCACCGATTGGGATTTAGAAGCGATTGTCAACGATGAAATTCAACAACCCCCCGAATTATTCCGTCTGGAGTTGGTACAAGTATCCTGTGGTGATCATTCTTCTCCTACTGCTACAATTACCCTGAGAACTCCTGATGGTAGTGAATTGAGCGATGCCGCCATTGGTACAGGTCCTGTGGACGCAGTATATAAAGCAATCAATCGTGTTGTGCAAATTCCTAACGAATTAATCGAGTATTCAGTAAAATCCGTAACTGCGGGTATTGATGCTATGGGAGAAGTAACTATTCGTTTAAAACATGAGAATAAAACTTACTCAGGTTATGCCGCTAATACTGATGTCATTGTAGCTTCTGCTCGTGCCTATATTAGCGCCTTAAATCGTCTTTACGCTACGATCGAAATCAAAAAAGAGTTGACTCCTACAACTTAGGTTGTTTTTTGGAAAAAATATATCAATTTTCTCAATAATTTTCCCCTGACTAAAATTAGGAGATTTTCAAAGTAGGGGAAAATTGCATTTTGTTTGAAAAATTGAGACAAAAGACAAAAAAATAACAGGAATAAATAGTTAACAATTGTAAATTAATTGATAGAAAAATAGAGAGCTTAACTAGAATGAAACTCAAATAGTCTAACCCATTTATAAAGTTATCATTCTGAAAAATGTCTAAAGGTAAAATCGCTGTACTTATTGAAGAACATTTCGACGCTACAGAATATAAGCGTTTTAATGAATTTTTCCCAGAAAAGGGTTATGAAGTAGAATATATCTCTCATTTATGGGGGAATAAATCCCTCCGATTTGGCTCTAATCCTGAAAATGATATTATTGAATTTCATGTTGATGTAACAACAGAAATAAATGATGTTTCTCCTTCCGATTATAAGGGGATAATTTGCATAGGTGCTTATGCCATGGATAGATTACGTTATCAAGTAACGGTGAAAAAAGGCGAAAAAAATAAAGCACCAGCAGTGGAATTTTTGCGTAAAGCAGTAACGGAAGATAAAGTTAAATTGGGTACAATTTGCCATAGTTTATGGTTATTTTGTGCTGACACTGATTTAATTAAAGGCAAAAAAGTTACCTGCGCCCATAATATTATCTGTGATGTGGAAAATGCAGGAGCAGAAATTATTTATGACAAAGATGTTACCGTAGATTTAGTTATTGATGGCAACTTAATTACGGGTAAACATCCGGGGGTTGTGGAAGAATTTATGGTGGTGTTTGTGGAAGAAATAGAAAAGGCTTAATTTGGGAGACTATAAAGACTAGGAGACTATAAAGACTAGAAGACTGGGAGACTAGGAGAAATATTTTTAATTCTCAATTCTCAATTCTCAATTCTCAATTCTCAATTCTCAATTCTTAATGTAAGCAATATTTGAGGTAATATATGACGGTTTCGATCGATTTTCCCTTTTCAGACTTAATCGCTGGTTATGTCACCAGTTACGACAAAGACAAAGATGTTTTCACCCTCAAAACCTCCGATGAAAGAGAGTTTAAGGTGTTAATTAGCCCTATGGCTTACGCTAAAGTCATTCAAAATTTTGATGAAGGTTATCCTGATGCGACAGGAAGTATGCGATCGATGTTAGAAGTTGATCGATTTTTGTTTGTTTACGGTGTATTTTATCCTGATAGTGAATACTTCGATGCGAAACAAATTATATTTGCAGGACGTAAAAAACACGAATTTGTCTTTGAAAAACAAAACTGGTGGATTAATCAAATCAATGCTTTAGGCAAATTTTACCTTAAAGCGCAATTTGGCGATGGTGAATTTGACTATCGTAAATATCGCACCACTCTTAATTTGAGTGGTATTCAATCTCAAACTAGCTTCCGTCAAGAAACCGATACTATCTCTCGTTTAGTCTATGGTTTCGCCACCGCATTTTTAATGACAGGTAATGATAGTTTTCTCAAAGCCGCTGAAAATGGTACAGAATATCTCAGAGAACACATGAAATTTGAGGATTTAGACGAAGGGATCATTTACTGGTATCATGGTATCGATGTTAACGGCGATCGAGAAGAAAAGATTTTCGCTTCAGAATTTGGCGATGACTACGACGCAATTCCTGCCTACGAACAAATTTACGCCCTCGCAGGACCAATACAAACCTACCGTTGTACAGGCGATCCTCGTATTATGGCGGATACAGAAAAAACTATCAAACTTTTTAACGAATTTTTCTTAGATAAAGGCGAACACGGTAGTTATTTTTCCCACCTCGATCCTATCATGTTAGACCCCCTCAGCGACACTTTAGGACGCAATCAAGGTCGTAAAAACTGGAACTCCGTAGGGGATCACGCTCCCGCCTATTTAATCAATCTCTGGTTAGCTACGGGCAAACAGGAGTATGCTGATATGTTAGAGGATACCTTTGATACCATCGCACAACACTTCCCTGATTTTGAAAATAGCCCTTTTGTACAAGAAAAATTCTACCAAGATTGGACACCCGATCAAACTTGGGGGTGGCAACAAAATCGAGGGGTAGTAGGGCATAACTATAAAATTGCTTGGAATTTGATGCGGATGCAAAGCCTCAAATCTAAACCTGAGTATGTAGAATTGGCGAAAAAAATCGCTGACTTGATGAACGAACATGGGAGCGATCGACAACGGGGAGGATGCTATGATGTAGTAGAAAGAATTGTCCCCGAAGGTGAAAAATATCATCGTTACGTTTGGCACGATCGCAAACCTTGGTGGCAACAAGAACAAATGATCTTAGCCTACTTCATTTTATCAGGGGTTATTGAACAGCCCTTGAAAAATTAGACAATATTAGATAAACTTGGAAATAATAATTGATTTTTAGGCTTAATGTCCAATTTTTTATCGATAAAATCGGCATCTGATTTATTGGGAGTATCCACAAAGACTTTGCGTAGGTGGGAAAAAGAGGGGAAAATAACCTCTACTCGTACAGAAGGTGGACATAGACGATATGATATTTCTACTTTACTCAAAAATAAATCGGATAATTCCTTAACAATTGGTTATGCCAGAGTTTCTAGTTATGACCAAAAAGATGACTTAAATCGTCAAATAATAGTATTAGAATCTTATTCTTCTAGTCATGGTTGGGATTTTGAAATAATCCAAGATTTAGGCTCAGGTATGAACTATAAAAAGAAAGGATTAATTAGGTTAATTAAATTAATTTGTTCTTATCAAGTTGACCGATTAATTATTACTCATAAAGATAGATTATTACGATTTGGTTCTGATTTAATCTTTTCTTTATGTGAAATATTTGGCACAGAAGTTATAATTATTAACAGAAGTGAAGATTCTAGTTTTGAGGAAGATTTAGCCAAAGATGTACTAGAAATAATTACAGTATTCTCAGCAAGATTATATGGTAGTAGAAGTCATAAAAACAAACAAATCGTAGAACAATTAAAAGAGGTAGCAAAAAATCTTGAGTAAAATAACTTATCAAACCTTAATCAGTCAAGAAGTCGCAGAATTTTGCGATTTAATAGGAGGTTTTTTTGGCAAAATTGAAAGAGATTTATGCAAAGATTTAGAAAAAGGAAAAAAACTCAATGATTTAAAGAAGAGTTATCAAATAAAGTATGGGATAAATGCACGTCAATTTAACTCTATTCATATAATCTTAAAAGGTAAAATAGCTAGTCGAAAAGAGTGTTATAAAAGCCAAATAAAACAAACAGAATTAAAGATTAAAGGTTTACAAAAAATCATTGACAGTGAAAAGAAAAAATTAGCTAAATTACCATTATCTTGTGGTAGAAATCAAAAATCAATCAGAAGTAAACTAAGATTTACCATTCATCAAAAACAAAGAAAATTAGCAATATTGAAAGATAGATTAGTTACTTTAAAAAAGAAAAAACCATCTATGATATTCGGGGGTAAAAAACTATGGTATGCTCAATTTAATTTAAAGGAGAATGGTTATTCTAGTCACCAAGAATGGTTAAAAGACTGGCAAAAATGTCGTAGTTCACAATTTACTTTAGTGGGTTCAAAAGATGAAAAGAATGGTAATCAAAATTGTCAATTATTAGCTAATGGTACTTTAAAAATAAGAGTACCATCTTGTTATGAGTCCATTTTTGGGAAGTATTATCTAATCGAAAATGTCAAATTTAGTTATGGACAAAGTGATGTAAATTATGCTCTAAATAATCAACAAGCATTAACTTTTAGATTTGTTAAAAAAGATGAAAAATGGTATGTATTTTGTAGTTTTGATTTGCCAGAAACTCCCACTATCTCTTGTAATAAAAATGGAATGTTAGGAATAGACTTAAACCCTAATATAATAGGTTGGAGTTATGTTGATCATGATGGAAATTTAAAAGCAAAAGGACAAATTAAAATCAATGTTCGAGATAAAAATACTAATCAAACAAAAGCAATTATCGGCGATGCTGTGAAAAAATTAGTCAAATTAGCCTATCAATATGAGTGTCCAATTAGTGTGGAAAATTTAGATTTTGAGCGAAAAAAAGCAACAATGAAGGAAGAGGGAGTTAAATATTCTCGAATGTTATCAAACTTTGCTTATAGTTGTTTTTTAGATATGTTAAATAGTTGTGCTTTTAAACATGGAATTGAAGTAATAAAAGTTAATCCTGCCTTTTCAAGTTTAATGGGATTGACAAAATTTATGAGACTTTATGGTTTGTCGAGCGATACAGCAGCAGGGTTAGTATTAGCAAGACGGGCATTAAGAAAAAAAGAGGGTATTCCAACCAGTTACGCCCGATTAGTTCAAGTTGATTCTAGTCGGCACGTCTGGAGTTTTTGGAATGCCCTGTCGAAGAAGCTAAAGGGTGTAAAACGACATAGCTTCTTCAATAGTGTCTCTAACAGAGAAGTAGAGGTCAAGCTATTAGATGAGTTACATAGTGACAGGTTTAATGGCAAGTCGCAAGACACTTTTATTACAAGGCGAGATTCCTTGTCACGAGTCGTTAACAATTCTGTTCGGTTAACGCAAAAATGGTAGATTTGGGGTCATTTTTTCATGATGTCCAAGTTTGTCCAACTTTTTAGGAGCGGTATTAGATGATCAAGAATATCACCGTTTAGCTCGTGAATCGGCGGCATTCTATAACGCATGGTTTTTAGACTTAGAAGACGGCGGAGTTTACTTCAACGTTTTAGCCAATGGCATTCCTTACCTAGCAGGAGGCAACGAAAGAGGAAAAGGCAGTCACTCCATGAGTGGTTATCATTCCTTCGAGTTATGCTATTTAGCGGCAGTTTATACTAACTTACTCGTCACTAAGCAACCCATGGATTTCTATTTTAAACCTATCCCCGGCGGTTTTGAAGACGATATTTTAAGGGTATCTCCTGACATTTTACCAGTAGGTAGTATCAAAATTGGTAAAGTTGAAATTGACGGCGAACCTTACAGCGACTTCGATGCAGAGGCTTTAACTATTAAATTACCTAAAACTGACACCAGAGTTAAAGTTAAAGTTACGATCGTACCTGTGTAGTTAATCCCCCCTAGCCCCCCTTACAAAAGGGGGGAATATAAAAAGAAGAAATGAAGGAAAAGTCCCCCTTATTAAGGGGGATTTAGGGGGATCAATCCTTACTTTAAAGGAGAATTTAAGGGGGATCAAAAATGTTATTAACACCAAAAAATTATGGAAATCAAGATAAATTCGATCGAAAACGGTTATATAGTAATCATAGAAGGGGAAATAGACTCATCTAGTGCCTCAGAAGTAACAGAAACCATCATCCCCTTAGCCACCGAAAAAAGTAAGATAATTCTGGATATGACAAAAGTTGACTATATGTCTAGTGCAGGTTTGAGGACATTATTATCAATCCACCGCCAAGCCGTAGCCAAAGAAACGAAACTAACCCTAGTGGGATTATCTGAAGACATCAAAGACACCATGTCAGTGACAGGATTTTTAAACTTTTTTACCGTTAGCGACTCTGTAGAAAACGTCATAAGCCTAGGTTGAGTTACTGATAACGTAATTTAGTAACTTAATATTGATGGTGGGCAATGCCCACCCTAGGATTCTTTTAATCTCACCTATCTTTAATAACTCATCTAGGATTGTTATATTAGCATCTATATTATGATTATTTTACTTTTATTTGTTTTATTTGTTACTCTTTTAAATAAAATTACTATTAATGTTATAACGGATTTTACTTTCTATTTTTTTGGGAATCTTGCTCATTATTTATCTGTTGGTATATTGGGAATTTTCATAATTTTTTTTGCATGGTGTTTTAGTGATAATTAATCAAAATTTTTGGTCCTAATTTGATACTAGGAAAATAAATCTAAAGGTAAATGACCATAAGTCCCAGTGATTTTATCATTAAAATCGGCAAAAATAGTAATTAAAACTCCTCGATATTTTCCTTCATAATCGCTGAGATTATAAGATTTTCTCTCAGTGCTGAATTTAAGATAAACTGGTTTATCTTCTATGGGGAAATTACTTTCAATATTTTCACTATATCCCAATGCTTGTAAATATTCTTTTAAACTGTTAAATGCTTCTGTGGTTGAAGATGCACAAATACCTAAGTTTTGATCATCTGATAAACTAACAATTAATTTTAATCCTTCTTGTAACTGCTGTTTTTGTGTCTCTGATTCAATGAATTTAATGTCAATACAGCTAAATTCTTTGAGTATTTTTAATGCTTGATCTATGTTTTGGGTCATAATTAAATATTGTTTAGATAGGGTCCGATCGAAATGGTCACAAAATATGCTATCCTAATTATATAATGGGTGCGTAGCTCAGTGGATAGAGCACCAGATTCCGGTTCTGGGTGTCGGGGGTTCGATTCCCTTCGTACTCGTTTTCTATATTCTTTACATCATCATTGTTTCAATTAGTTATTGTTGAAGATTGCTTTAATAAATTTTCTGTCATAGTTGCTAATTTTTCTAATTCTTTTTCTAAATATTGTGCTTTTTTTTGATGATCAATTTTTCGTTTTAATGCTTCTTTCGCTAAATCTTCTCGATTATTTTTTAACGCCTTAATCGCTACTTCTTGCCATGTATTGACTTCTTCTATATTTTGACGATATTGGGGTTGTATTTGATCCCAAACAGTTCTAATTTGATCTAAAGCATGATTAACTATGACACCAGAATTGTTTGTATCTCCTCCTTGAAATGCTTGTTTTAAAGGATCAAATAATTTATAAGTATCTAAGTGTTTAATTGTTGGAATAAAATCTTTAACTTGTTTACTTTCACTAATACCAATTTTGCACCAACTGGCAAAATGTTCACAATTATTAAACAGTAAATTATATTTATTTTCTCCTAAACGACTAAAACTTCTTTTAACGACTACTTCAGGAATAAAGGAAAAACCATCGGGATATTGACGCACATAAACTTTATTTCCTTTACTAAAGGTTTCAAAGGGCGTTTGCTCAATAATTTCACTAGGTTTGCGATAATGAATAACGCTACCATCTCCTATATCAATGCCATGATGTTGATAAATTCCACTTAGGTTAGCCAACTCACGCCATACATAAATTTGATCTCCAAATGCCATAATTTTTAGATAATTACCAATAATAATTAGTTGACAATATGTATATTAAACTTGTTTAGTATTCCAAGGATCAATGATTATTTTCTCGATACTTTCTTTCGATTTTACTTGATTTTGTTGAAAATTTCGATTACTAAATGGCATTATACGATCGTGCTTAATTAATTCATTATCTGGTATCAAATCTGAAGATTTCTCAATTTTAATCTTATCATATTTTACAACTTTTTTATGTCTTAACTTAACCTTATTTTTATCATCAAGATTTAATTTAATATTATGATTAAGATATTTAACTAAGGATTCTTTATTATAATCAGCTTGATAAAAATCTGGATCAATTTTAATAATATGTTCATAATAATTAAGAGCTTGTTCATATTTTCCTAAATCAGCTAATAATAGAGCTAAATTATAATATGCCTTTCCATAATTAGGCATTAATTTAATTGCTAATTCATAATTTTTAATTGCCTCTTCTACTTCTCCTAAATCACTATAAACGATAGCTCGATTATAATAACCTTGAGCTAAACAGGGATTTAATTTTAATGCTTGAGTAAAGTCTTCGATCGAACCTTGTTTATCCCCTAATTCATAACGAATATTACCACGATTATAAAACCCTTGATATAAATTTTTATTAAGATTAATAGTTTGAGAATAATCATCAAAAGCCTTAACTAAATTATTCATTTTCTCATAAGTAAAACCTCGACGATAATAGGCATAAGTTGACAAGGGATTTAGTCTAATTTCTTGAGTATAATCTTCAATAGCCGCTTGAAAATTACCTAATTTAAAATTAATATATCCCCTCCAATGATAAGCTAAATCATTATCAAAATCTATTCTAATCGCCTCATTACAGTCTGCCAAAGCACCTTCTTTATCTCCTATTTTCCAACGAGAAATAGCCCTTAATAAATGAGTTTTAGTATCATTAAAATTTATTTCTAAAGCTCTAGTATAATTAGCGATCGCACTTAAATAATCTCCTTGATGATTAGATTGTTTCGCAAGGCTTAAATAATAAGATTCTGTATAAAGAAAAGAGTTTAAATAACCCCTTAATCCACCACAATATAATAAATTATTATAGGTTAAATGACCATTATTTTTAGTCAGAGAAACTAAATTACTAGGGATAAAACCAGCTAAAATTAATTTATATTCCTGATGGAGGTTAGAAAAATTTTGTAAAGATTGTAAACAGATAATTATTTGATTATTTTTAATTTCTTCTTTTGAAATATGCCACTCGATCGAATTTAAAGAAGTATAATGAAGTTTACACAGAATATGAATTTTAAAATTATCTTTCAAGAAAAATACCTTAAAATCCTCTTCCCCAATATCAATTTCATTAAAAGGTAAAATTAAATCTCCATAAATTTGTTCAATACAATAACTAATTAATCCATTTTTAAAAGAATTATTAAATAAATCTATCCCTGGATAAGTTGATTGATACTTAACCACAATATTACTGCAATGATTTTTTATTTCTTTTAATCTTTCTTCAGGAATAATCACTAATTCACTGAATAAATAATTAAGATCACAATATAACAAATGTCCTGATTTTATACGTTCATAAAAATCATTTTGTTGTGGAGTTAAAATAGTAAGGCATTCCATTTAGCATTTAAGCATTTAAGCATTTAAAAGTTATAAAATTTTGATACTTATTCAATTATAATTTATTTAACTTTGATATATACATCTATAAGATTCATTTATCTATAGCAATCAACAATCATTTGTGAGAAATTAAATGATCAACTAAAGAAACTCTCAAATATTTTCTCGTCCTACATTATGACTTCTCTATGCTCATCCTAAATAGAATCACCATTATTTTTCTTAATAAAATAGCTACCAATAATTGGAGTTAACAACAAAATTAACAGCATTCTTGTCATCTGCATTGTTAACACAAAACCAGAATTTCCTCCTAACTCAATAACTGTAGCCATCATCGCAGTTAATCCTCCCGGAGTCGAACCTAATATAGCCGTCAAAGTGTCAATTTTTGTCACCAGATGAAACCAATATCCCGCCACAAAGCAAGTACCAATTAAAATTAAAACTAAAATTATCTCTAAAAAAACCGCCTTAAATAATTTTTGCATAGTGTGTATTTCAAATTTTACCCCGATCGATAACCCTAACAACAATAATCCTCCCCGAAAAATTGATTGAGGAATAATAATCTCATAAGGAAAAAATGAAAACAACAGTAAACTGCTGATAAAAGCTCCCAAAAAAAGATTTGAAGGGATTTTAAGCAAATTTACTATTTTCACCCCAAATATCGTTGATAAAGTTAAAATTAGAAGATTTATCGGCAGAGGTAGAGACGGTAATAATTGATGATGTGGCATAATGTTAATCTGATTAACAGGAGTATTGAAAAAACTGACGATCGTCGGTACAATAACCGAAACCATAATAATCCTGAGATACTGTAAAATTGCCACCGTAATAGCATCAGCCCCCATATCTTCACTCATAGCCACTAAACTATGCCCAGCGCCCGGAATACACCCTAAAAAGCTAGTCGTAAAATCAATATCAGTAAATTTATAAATTAAATAACCATTAAACAAACTTAAAAGACTCGTGACAACAATACATATAATCAAAGGTACAAAATAATCCTTACTCCCCGTCAACACATCAGGAGTAAAACGACTAGCCGTAAAAACCGCTGTAATACCTTGTCCGATGATACTAAAAGGCTTAGGAATAAATGAATTATGTCCATTTTTAACCATCGACCAAATTATACTTACAACTATTGGTATTAATAGCCATGGAATCGGTAAATGAAAAATATCCCCAATCAAAGCTAAAATTAAAGCAAAAACAATCAATAAACTAAGCTCAATTCCACAACGCACATGAGATAATATCATCAACGAATCACGAAACTATAAATAATCTTTAATTGTAACGATAAAAGCTCGATCGAAACCGAAATAAACATCTCCCAAATTGTAGGTTGGGTTGAGGAAACGAAACCCAACAAAACCTCAGTTCGATAAAAGAATTCTTGAGGTTAATAGGTTTCAGGTGGCAGGTTAACAATTTCTTTGTTTAGATCAATTAATTACTTAATTTAATTTGGATAAAATCAATTTGAACAACTTTTTTACCTTATCTTTACCTGATACCTGACACCTTATCTTAACCGATGATTTTATGTCGAACTCAGGTAACAAAAACCTAATGAGTTTAGCTAATTTTCTGAAACAAAAAACACCCCGAATCAATCAGAGTGCTTTTTATGTTTGTATGGAATATTAAAGCTGGCATGGAACTATTGTCCCTAGGGGCTACCCCCTTAGTATCGTCGCCGCAATTGCGTTTCACCCACGAGTTCGGGATGGTTCGCAGTGGTTCCACAACGCTAGACACACCAGCTATAGCTTTGAGAATTTACTACCCTCAAGACTGCATAATTTTTCAGTAGAATTTTCCTTGAAGATTAGGTCAAGCGGACGGTTTGTTAGTACACTTCGGCTCCATACATCACTGCACTTCCACCTTGTGCCTATTAACGGGTGTTCTTCCCGTAACCTTACACCAGAATACTCATCTTGAGGTGGGCTTCCCACTTAGATGCTTTCAGCGGTTATCCTCTCCGTACTTGGCTACCCAGCGTTTACTGTTGGCACAATAACTGGTACACCAGCGGTACGTCCTTCCCGGTCCTCTCGTACTAAGGAAGGCTCCTCTCAATATTCTCTCGCTTACACCGGATATGGACCGAACTGTCTCACGACGTTCTGAACCCAGCTCACGTACCGCTTTAATGGGCGAA